>NZ_CP043960.1:0-300000 GCF_008632955.1 Streptomyces tendae | reverse complement strand
TAGACCGTGTCCTACGTGGTGAGGCGTCGTTGACTTCGGTATGGGGCGGGGTACTTGGAGTTGGATTGTTCCGGACGGGTTGTGGGAGATCGCGAAGCAGCTGATCCCTCCGTCGAAGGTACGGCCGCAGGGCGGGGGAACGCAGGACACGCCTGATGAGAGGCTGTTTGCGGCCATCATCTACGCGCTGGTCAGCGGCTGTGCCTGGCGCCAACTGCCGCCTTCTTCGGCATATCGAAGTCGACCGCCCACCGCCGGTTCGTGATCTGGTCGAGAGCCGGCGTCTGGGGGCGGCTGCACGAGGCCGTACTGCACCGGCTCGACGACGCCGGTCTCGTCGACGTCACCCGCGTCGTCCTGGACACCGCCCACATCCGGGCCAAAAAGGGGCGAACTCACAGGTCCGAGCCCCATGGACCGGGGCAAATCGGGTTCCAAGATGCACGTCCTGTCGGACGCGAACGGACTGCCCCTCCTTGTCGGCGTCTCCGCCGGCAACACCCACGACAGCGAAGGGCTGAAGCCCATGGTCGAGGGTCACCAAACGAGACACGACCCCCACCGCGGCCGCCACTTCAAGCCCCAGCGCCTCTACGCGGACAAAGCCTACGACCGTGCCGACCTGCGGAGATGGTTACGTGGGAAACGCATCGGCGTGCGGATCGCGCGCAAAGGCATCGAGTCCAGCGAACGATTGGGCCGCCGCCGATGGTCATCGAGCGCACGATGTCGTGGCTGTCCGGCTACCGCCGACTCAGCCCCCGCTACGAGCGTGATTCCCGCAACTACCTGGCTTTTCTCGGGATCGCGGCCGCCCTCTGCTGCTACAAGCGGCTCATCCGCCTCACCACGTAGGACGCGGTCTTAGAGGTCGTTCTCTTTCCGAACCTCGTGTGCGGTTCTGCTGGTCAGGCATGAGACCGCAGTTGTTGCGGGAGCCTCCGTCCGTTGCTGGCCGAGATGTCGTGGGGGTGGCGGGTGCCATCGATGCGGGCGGTTCTGGAAGCGCGACAGAAGGCCGCGGCCGTGCGGGTGGACGAACTCGAAGCCGAGCTGGAGCGGGTGCGGGCGTCCCTGGCTGATGCGGAAGAGACGCTCAGGCGCCGGGTTATCGGCCTGGAGTATCTGGAGGCGCTGGCCGAGGAAGACGCGCCCGCGGTGGTGGCCGACGGGGTGTCGCAGAGAAAGCCGGTGGGGCCGCGCCGGGCGGTGCCTCACCGCCAGGACTCGGCCGGAACCGAGGTGTTGTCGGTGGACTACCGAGCGCTGATGGCTGCCGCCCTGGAGGCGGGAGCCGATGGGCTCGGTGCCCGGCGGCAGCGGTGGTGCTGGGCAGGGACAGTGCGTCCGACTCGCGTGTCGAGGGAGCGCGGGCCCGGATGAAACGGCTAGTGGAGCAGGGCTGGCTGGTCGAGGACGAGCCAGGCAGGTTTACGCTGCCCGCGCCGGTGCAGGACGCTGCCGGTGCTGGGCGGCCAGGCGGCGGCTCATGAGCATGGTCATCGACCACAGGATGACGGTCTCGCTGGTGTCAGTGCGTCGTTCGTAGTCCAGGACCAGGCGTCGGCTGCGCAGGAACCAGGCAAGGATCTTTCGACGACCCAGCGGCGGGGCAGGACCTGGAAACTTTGGACGTCGTCGCTGCGGCGGACGATGTCGAGGACCAGGCCGAGGTGCAGGGTGGTCCAGTCGGTTAGGTGGCCGGTGTAACCTCCGTCGCCCCAGATCCGCGCCAGCCGCCGGAAGTGATTCTTTGCTGTGGGCAGCAGGATGCGGGCGGCGTCCCGGACGGTCGTGGACGCCGGCGTGACCAGCACGGCCAGAAGCAGTCCGAGCGTGTCGGTGAGCAGGGTGCCGCTTGCGCCCGTTGATCTTCTTCCCAGCGTCGTAACCCCGCGAGGTGAGGGGGACGGTGGCGTCCGCCTTCACCGACTGTGAGTCCACGACCGCCGCACTCGGCTGCTCCTTGCTTCCCTCAGCCTCGCGGACAGCTCCGCGCAGCCGGTCGTGCAGCTCGGCCGCCAGTCCCGTATCCCACCAGCGGGCGAAGAAGGCATACACGCGCGGCCAGGGCGTTCTGTGGAATCCGACCAGTCCAGTGCCGTCGGAGATCCGCCTGGTCGATATGTGCTCGCCGGTTGGGTCAAAGGCGGGGAGACTCATGTGCTGTGAACATGGGGATCTCTGGTTTTGAGCCGTCCTTCTTGATCGGGGTCGACGCGATTCGGCAGGCGCACGGATCACGCTTGGCGGCGCTCGCCGGTAGGCGGCTGACGGGGTTCGCGCTGGTGCGGTTCGCCGAAGACGGGGACTGGTTCACCGACTGCCCGGTGGTGCTGGACTTCGACGGCATCCAGGTGGAGGTCTGCCACTGGAAGCTCGGAGACCTCTTGGAGGGGGGAAGTCATGCCGGACCCGAAGGCCGGTGGCCCCATTGCCAGGCCACGAAAAAGGTAACGGGGCCCGCACAGACCCGGGCCGGACGCCCTCCGCCCTCCGCACCGTTTCAGCGAAACGGGTCGGCGGGGGTGGTGGAGGTGCAGCCTGCTCGCCTGGCCGCCGTCCAGGAAGTACACCCATGTCACGCCGGGCGGGCAGTGGTACGGGTCCTCCGGCGGATTGCGCATCGCGTCCTCCCACACCACCACGTCACCGCCGGCCACGACATTGACCAAGGAGTGCCGCACGCCAGCGGACAGATCGCGGCCAAGCGCGCCTACCAACCGGTCCCGGCCGGTCCGCCGACCGTCCGGCCAGACGACCTCCAGCTTCGGCGACCAGTGCTCCCTCAGGACGGAGGCGGACTCGCCGCGGTGGGCAGCAAGCATCGCCTCCTCCCCCAGCCCGCGGTGCCGCCCGGTCAGCGCCGCCATGTCGCCGTGCGCGCCGTCCGCCGCGGCCAGCAGGGCCTCCGCGAGTTTGGCCCGGCCCTGATGCAGCCGGCTGCGGACGGTGCCGATGGGGACCGCCGACACCGCGGCGATGTCCTCATAAGACGCGATCTCGGTGAAGTAGCGCAGCAGCATGGCGAGCCGGAGCCCCGGGGAGAGCTGCGCCAGGGCGGTCCCGATCCAGTCCCGCAGCGCGTACTGCTCGATCAGCTCCGCCGGGTCAGGCGCGGTGGACCGCTCCAGCCGGACGAGCGCGTCGGTCTCCAAAGGAACCGCCGACGTGCGGCGCAGCATGGCCCGGCAGACATTGCGCACCACTGTGCGCAGCCACGGCCCCACGGCGCCCGGGTCCCGTAATGTCGCCGATCCGCCGGAGGGCGACGATCGACACCTCCTGAACCGCGTCCTCGGCATCCGGTCCATACCCGAGCAGGATGCCCGCCACTGCGTGCATGCCGGCCCGGTGCCTGGCCAGCAGCAGTCCGAGGGAACCGGCGTCGCCGGCCCTTGCGGCCCACAGGAGCTGCACGTCCGGCGCTTCGGCGTCCAAGGGCGTGTCGGTCATCCCGCAAAGATACGGCCGCGTCGGCGGCAGGCGTAGCCGCTCCAGGTCCGTGAGCCGCGGGCACTCGCATCCCCGTACTCGCAGGCGTCTTGAATCTCTTAAGCGTGCTTGTCCGCCGACTTCGGCCGCTCAGTGCACCGCTTCACCACCGAGGGGCTCGGCGAACTGAGCGGCCAGATGCCGGCGCGTCGAACGGTAGTCCGGGAGGAACCGGCCGACGCAGAGCGAGAGAATCCTTCTTCTTGGACGGCGCTGGACGACGTCGACCCGGGGTGGGTCCACTCCTCGGCGAACCTCCCGTATGCCTCAGCCTGCTCATCAGTCCATTGGTACGAGCGGACCGCAATCAGTCCTGCTGCCCACTCGGCGATCTTTCCGTGAGCTCCTGCGGACTCCAGCCGGTGCGCAATCCGACCATGAGGTTACAGACCTTCCCGTTCCCCCGGGCAAGGGGTTGGAATATTAGCCACCCGGAGTCGGTGTCACAGCGTGGCCGCCTGCTGGACCAGACGTGACCGTTCCTGGTCAGCTGGCTATCCGGCCGCGTTCTCAGCGCCTTGAAGCCGTGATCCAGCTAGCGATGCCCCTCTCGGCGGGCACCTCTGTGTGTGTCGTTCGCGGTGTGGTTTGCCTTCACACTGATGTCAAGGTTGCACTATCGTCTGCGTCCCGCAAGAGCGGTGCATTGAGACGTGGTGAGCCGACAAGCTGCGGCTTCGGCGTGCCAGAGAGGGAAGTAGAAATGACCAAGGTTCAGGACCCGATAGTGAGGGCGCCGGGACAAGACCGCCTCCCCATCGCAGCTCTCATCTCGCTCTTTATGGCAGGCTTCATCACCACGCTCACTGAGGCTCTGCCCGCTGGGGTGCTTCCCCAGATGAGCGATGCACTCGGCGTTTCCGAGTCGATGGCCGGACAGACGGTGACCATCTACGCCGTTGCAACGCTGCTCACAGCGATCCCTGTGGCCGTCGCCACCACGAACTGGCCCAGGCGACACCTTCTTGTCGTCGCGCTCATCGGATTCCTCGTCGCCAACCTCGTGACAGCGGTCTCCGTCAACTACACGATCACGATGGTGGCGAGGTTCGTTGCCGGCGCAGCGTCGGGTGTGACGTGGAGCATCCTGGGTGGCTATGCGCAGCGCATCACCCCGGACGCCCTGAAGGGCAGGGCCATGGCCTTCGCTTTCGCCGGCACGCCCGTCGCGCTCGCCCTGGGTGTTCCAGTCGGAGCGTTCCTCGGTCAGATTGTGGGCTGGCAGCTGACCTTCGGCCTCATGTCGGTGCTCGCCGCGCTGCTCATCGCCTGGACGATGTGGAAGCTGCCGAACGTCCCCGGCCAGAAGGCCGCCGAGCGGCTGCCCCTTCCTCACCTCCTTCGTATCCGAGGCCTTCGCACCATCCTGATCGTCACCGGCGTGTATGTGCTCGCTCACACCATCCTCTACACATACATCGCACCCGTGCTGGCGGGCGTGGGGCTCGAGGACCAGGTGCAGTGGATTCTGCTGGCCTTCGGTGTCGCCTCGATCCTGAGCATCTGGCTCACCGGGTTGTTCGTCGACCGGCATCACCGCCGCCTCGTCATCCTGAGCACTGTGTTCTTCGCCGTGGCGGCGGTCGCGCTGACCCTCTGGTCGGAGAACGTGGTCGTGGACTACGTCGCAGTGACGGCCTGGGGCTCGCGTTCGGCGGGGCCGCGACCCTGTTCCAGGGCGCGCTGATGTCAGCGTCGCGTGAACACGCCGACGCCGCCCAGCCGCTGATGGTCACGATGTGGAACGGCGGAATCGGCCTCGGCGGGCTGATCGGCGGCATCCTCCTCGCCAGCCTTGGATCGGCGTCGCTCATGATCGCCGTCGCAGTCCTCGTCATCTTCACAGTCGTCGTCGTGGTCCTCGCACGAAGTCACGCATTCCCCGGACCCAGCGCCAAGTCTTGACGGGCCCCGACGTATCGAACTGAACGTGAGAGAAAGCGGGACATGACCGTCCCGCTCCGTCCCTTCACCAGTGCTCGGGCTCGTGATCACCGCCTAGAGCACCGGTGAAGGCCCACCGGTTGCGAGAAAGAAGAGGCCATGACCACTGACCAGAACACTGCCCCCACACCGACACCCACATCCACGCCCTCGGCTGGGATCGATCCGATCCGAGTCGATGTGTGGTCGGACATCGCTTGCCCCTGGTGCTACATCGGTAAGCGGAAGTTTGAAAAGGCTCTGACCGTAACCGGCATCCCGGTGGAGATCGAGTACCACGCGTATGAACTCGCGCCGGATCTGCCAGAGGAGTTCGAGGGAAGCGAGCAGGACTACCTGGAGATCCGCGGATTCACGGCCGATCAGGTTCAGCCCCTGCTCTCCAGGATCGTTGCCGCGGCAAAGGCTGTTGGACTGGACTTCAACTACGACATCCTCCGGCACACGAACATGCTCAAGGGACATCAGCTGATCCGGTGGGCCAAGGCGGAGGGGCACCAGCTCGACATGGTCGAACGAATCCTCGCCGCTCACTTCGAGGAGGGGCGACACGTCGGCCGGGACGAGGATCTCGCCGAGCTCGCTGCAGAGATAGGACTCGACCGCGAGAAGGCGCTCAGCGCACTCAGGGAGGGCCGGTATGCCGACGATGTACGGGCCGACGAAGCCAAGGCACGACAGCTCGGGATCCAGAGCGTCCCCTTCTACGTGTTCGAGAACACCTATGGAGTCGCAGGAGCACAGGATCCAGCGGCATTCGCCGACATCCTGCGCCAGCTAGCCGAGAAGAAGCAGGAGACCACTCAATGACCGAGGAAAAGCCCAGCCCGCTCACCCAACTACCCGTCCCCACGGCCGCCACCTGCATCGACGGCGTGTGCACAATACCCGAGGAAGAATCGAGCCCCATCGTCCAACTACCGGCGCCGGCAGCCGCCACCTGCATCGACGGCCTGTGCACGATACCCGACGTCACTGATCACTCGGAGAACCAGCCAGCGAGCTGATGGCTGCCGCCTGTGGACACCCACAGGCGGCACCGACGCATAGACACATGGGCCCGCTCCCGCCACTCGCCCACCTCCGCCCGAAACGCCCAGACGGCGCTGGTCAGGCTAGGGTCTGTCGTCAAATGATCTTCGGTCGGGGATCATGGTTGGGTGATACGTCGCCATGAACTGTCGGATGCCGAGTGGGAGTTCGTCCGGCCGCTGCTGCCCGAGTCGCTGCGGGGCAGGAAGCGGTTGGACGACCGTACGGTGCTCAACGGGATCGTGTGGAAGTTCCGTACCGGGACCGCTTGGCGGGACGTGCCCGAGCGGTACGGTTCCTGGGCCACGCTGCCCACCCGCTTCCGCCGGTGGGCCAAGGACGGCACCTTCGAGCGCATGCTCCGGGCCGCTCAGGCCAAGGCCGACGCACCGGGGACATCGAGTGGCTCGTGTCGGTCGACTCCACGATCGTCCGTCCGGGCCCACCAGCACGCGGCCGGAGCGCGAAAAGAGGGCTCCGCACCCCGGGACTCGGCCGGTCCAGAGGCGGCCTGACCAGCAAAATCCACCTGGCCTGCGACGCTGTGGGGCGACCGCTCGCCTTCACCGTCACCGGCGGGAACACCAACGACTGCACGCAGTTCACCGCCGTGATGCAGGCGATCCGGGTGC
The DNA here is from genome assembly GCF_008632955.1 of Streptomyces tendae. Taxonomy (NCBI): domain Bacteria; kingdom Bacillati; phylum Actinomycetota; class Actinomycetes; order Kitasatosporales; family Streptomycetaceae; genus Streptomyces; species Streptomyces tendae. Next base: position 292,897 of record NZ_CP043960.1, on the reverse strand, counting down.
CCCGGCTCGGGCCGGGACGGCCCCGGGTCCGCCCCGACCACGTCATCGGCGACAAGGGCTACAGCTCCAAACCCATACGCACCTGGCTGCGGCGACGCAACATCCGGCACACCATCCCGGAACGGTCCGACCAAATCCGCAACCGGCTCCGACGCGGCAGCCGTGACGGACGTCCGCCGGCCTTCGACAACCAGGTCTACAAGCGGCGCAACGTCGTCGAGCAGTGCTTCAACCGCCTCAAACAGTGGCGCGGCATCGCCACTCGCTACGACAAGACCGCCGAGTCCTACCAAGCAGCCGTCACCCTCGCAGCCCTGCTGATGTGGGCGTGACATTTGACGACAACTCCTAGTCTTTTGAGTCGGGCATTCTGTTCAGATAGCTGGCGAGACGTTCGAGGATCTGGTCTGCGGTCTTGGTCCAGACGTAGGGTTTGGGGTCGGTGTTCCATGCGGCGATCCAGGTGCGGATGTCTCTCTCCAACGCTTGGACGCTTTTGTGGACGCCGCGCCGTATCTGCTTGTTGGTCAGCTCGGCGAACCACCGCTCGACCAGATTGAGCCAGGACGATCCGGTGGGCGTGAAGTGCAGGTGGAAGCGGGGGTGAGCCAGCAGCCAGGTTTTGATCGCCGGCGTCTTGTGGGTGGCGTAGTTGTCCAGCACCAGGTGCACGTCCAGGTCCGCCGGTATCTCCTGGTCGAGTTTGATCAGGAACTTCTTGAACTCCTCGGCCCGGTGCCGGCGGTGCAGAGAGCCGATCACCTTCCCCGTGGCCACCTCCAGTGCGGCGAACAATGTGGTGGTGCCCGCGCGCACGTAGTCGTGGGTGACCCGCTGCGGGACGCCGGGCATCATCGGCAGCACCGGCTGGGACCGGTCCAGGGCCTGGATCTGCGACTTCTCGTCGACACAGAACACCAAGGCCCGCTCGGGCGGGTCCAGATAGAGGCCGACCACGTCGTGGACCTTGTCGACGAAGTACGGGTCCGTCGACAGCTTGAACGTCTCGGTGCGGTGTGGCTGCAGGCCGAAGGCCCGCCAGATCCGCGACACGGTCGACTGCGACAGGCCCATCTCGCGGGCCATCGCCCGCGTCGACCAGGGCGTGGCATTCTTCGGCGCGGTCTCCAGCGTCCGCTTCACCACCGCGGCCACCTGCTCGTCGGTAACCGTCCGGGGCCCGCCGGACCGCGGCATGTCACCCAACCCGGCAATCCGGTGCTCGACGAACCGCTTCCGCCAGCGGCCCACCGCATGCGGCGTCGAACCGAGCTGTGCGGCCACGTCCTTGTTCGACGCGCCGGTCGCGCAGGCCAGGATGATCCGGCACCGCAAAGCCCACGCCTGCGGGGTGGAACGACGCCGAACCCATCCCTCCAGCGCAGCCCGTTCCTCATCCGAAAGGATCAACTCGGCCTTCGGCCGCCCAGTACGTGCCACCAGGCAACCCTACACATCTGAATAGAATTCCAGACTCAGAAGACTAGCGGGGGCTGTCATTGTTGAGGGTTACTGAAAGGCTTCGGAGAGGCGGCCGTCGAAGGTGATGTCGGCGTTCAGTGCGGTCTTCCAGCGCATGGTCCAGCGGGCCTGGCCCTTGCCGGTGGGGTCGAGGGACATGAGCGCCATGCAGGCGCACTTCAACGCGGCCTGCTCGTTGGGGAAGTGACCGCGGGCTTTCACCGCCCGCCGGATCCTGGCGTTGACGGACTCGATGACATTGGTCGTGCAGACGATCCGGCGGATCTCGGTGTCAAAGCGCAGGAACGGGGTGAACTCTTCCCGCGCGTTCTCCCAGAACCGTACGATCACCGGATACTTCCGGCCCCAGGCGTCGGCAAACTCCGCGAACCGCTTAGCGGCCTCCTCGGTCGGCGCCGCGTAGACGGGCTTGAGGATCTAGGCGATCTTGTCCCAGTCCTGGCTGGCAGCATAGCGGAAAAGGAGTTCCGCAACAGGTGCACCACGCAGGTCTGCACGTCGTGTTCGGCCAGACCGTCTCGACCGCCTCGGGCCGGCCCCTTCAGACCGTCGCAGACCAGCATCAGCACGTCGTTCACGCCACGGTTCGTGACCTCGGTGAGGATGTGCAGAGGGGCGGGTTCTGCCACTCGGCCATGCCGTCCAGGACCTTGTCGGTGATCGTGGAGACCGTCTGGCGGGATACGTCGGCGCCATAGACCTCCGCCAAATGAGCCTGGACCTCACCGGTGGGCAGGCCCTTCGCAGCGAGCGAGATGACCATCTCGTCGACGCCGTCAGGCGCTTCTGCCCGCTTCTTGACGATCCTCGGCTCGAAGCTGCCTTCCCGGTCACGGGGAACGGCTATCGCGACCGGCCGACGTCGGTGAGCACGGTCTTGGCACGAGTGCCGTTGCCTGAGTTGCCGCCGTTCTTCCCGGCCGGATCGTGCTTGTCATAGCCGAGATGGTCGGCGATCTCGCCCTTAATACTCCAGCAGCGGTTCGTGTCTTGAGCTGGTGATTGTCGTTGTCCTGGTATGGAGGGCAGCAGCAGATCAAGTCCCTGGCCGGGATCTGGCGCATCGACCAGCTCATCGAGGACGCCCCTGCCGATGCCTGGCAGAGACTCTCCTGCGGCGACGGCGCCAAGGGCCCGCGCCTCTACGACTGGGCCGCAGCCAAGCTGCCCGCCAACCTCGTCTTCGACCCCGACCCGCCGACCCATCACCGCTGGGTGATGGCCCGCCGCAGCCTGTCCGACCCCGAAGCGGTGGCCTACTACCTGGCCTACGCCCCCGTCGGCGTCGAGATCGCCGAGCTGGCCCAGGTGGCCGGCTCCCGCTGGGCGATCGAGGAGTGCTTCCAGGCCGCCAAGAACGAATGCGGCCTCGACGAGTACCGAGGTCCGCCGCTATCCCGGCTGGTACCGGCACATCACCCTGACCATGCTCGCCCACGCCATCCTGACCGCACTCGCCGCCCAGGCCGGCGACCGCAAAGGGGGCTGCAGAAACGGATCAGCCCTCGTCCCGCTCACCGTGGCAGAAATCCGGCGGCTTCTGGACACTCTCCTGCCCCACCCACGAGCCGACCGCGACCCCGTCACCCACGCACTGAAGTGGTCGGCCTGGAGAAGACACCGCCAGGCCGTCGCCCGCCGCTGCCACTACCGAAAACGCAGCTCAGGACACGAACCGCTGCTGGAGTACTAAGAACTGACTCCAGCAGCCGTTTGGTCAGCTGTTGGAGCAGCCCGCACTCGCCGGTCAGCTGAAACCCCTCGACCTGAGCCCGGCCCACCAGCTCGTCGATCAGTTGGTCGTCCGCCGACCTTGCCAGCGCCACTTCAGACGGCTCAACGGACTCGGCCTCGGGCATGTTGTTGCTGGTCGCGGGTTTATCCGTGTGTTCCACGTCGAGGAGGGTGGGGTGGTCTCGCAAGCCGGGGCGATGCTGTTCGTTGAGTCTTGCCGGCAAGTCCGGTCTGGACACTGCGATATCGTCGGCACTGGCGCCGTGGCGCAAGCCGTGGACAGTGCACGACCCGGGCAAGATTCTGCTGGTGTGGCCCAGTCCACGGCACTCGGCGGGCACTGCCGGGCAGACGCGGGCATGCTGCAGGCCAAGCCAGCCGTCTTCGGACCGGTAGCTTCCGAGCGGGTGGCGACGTGACGCCCTGCGCCGCGCCGCCACCCGCCATGCTCTCGTCATCCCACAGGCCGAGCTGCAGCAGATGGGCGCCCTCCTCGCTCGTCTGTCTACATACGGCACTCAACAGCCTGTGCCGGGCATCGGCATCAGCGGTCTGTTCCTGCTGATGGAGATGAGCCTCATCGAGGAGATCCGGTGAGGAATCGGCGAAAGAAGGCTGTCGTCACTGGCGGCACACACGACGTGGGGCCCTGTGGTTATGCTCGTGCTGCTCGCGGCCGGTGTCGGAGTCTTGTTGACCCAGCCCGTGCTGTGGTTACCGGAGGTGGATCGAGAACCCGGTCTCACCGGGCACGTGCGCCTCCTTAAGGACCATGGTTTCGTCGTAGTCGCCACCGTTGCGGGAGCGGTACGGCAGCGGCTGCGTTGTCTCCAGCGTGCGCAGCCGCTCGCGCAGCCCGTCGCGGGCCTCGTTGAACTGCTCCGGGGACACCCGGTCGGCGCCGTACACCGCGTACGGCGGGAGGACCGACATCCCGGTGTAGAAGAACGTCCCGTGCTGGAGGCTGAACAGCAGGTCATCAAGTGAACCGTTGATGCTACGGGGGCCCAGCGCCGCTTCGCTGGCGCCACCCGTCACGACCGCCATCGCGCGCTTGCCCGCCAGTCTGCCCTCGCCGTAGTGGAGCGTGCGGCCGTCATCGCCGGACAGACCGTACGCGAAACCCTTCACGAACACGCGGTCGATCCAGCCCTTGAGGATCGCGGGGACGCCGAACCACCACAGCGGGAACTGCACGACGACCGCGTCCGCCCAGGCCAGTTTCTCCTGCTCGGCAACGATTTCTGGGCTAAGTGTGCCCCCCGCGTACGCACGGGCGGACGCCGCCGCGACCTGCAGCCGCTCGTCGGCGGCTTCGGCGCCGTAGTCAGTCGCGTCGACGACCGGATTCCACTTCATCGCGTACAGATCCGACTCTCGCACGTCATGGCCGAGATTCCGGAGTGTCTGGATGCTGTCGTCGCGGAGGGCGCCGCTCAGCGAGCGGGCTTCGGGATGGGCGAGTACCCACAACACGTTCATGATTCGATCATCCGACAGTCGCGGAGCGTGAGCGAGTGGCCTGACAGCCAATGTGTGCAAGAATTGGGCCATGACTTCGCCTGGCGCTTTCGCGCACCCCGGCCGCCACCGCGTCGCCGTACTGGTGCGGCACGGGATGCTCGTGATGGAACTCGGCATCGTCCAGCGGCTGTTCGGGCAAGCGCGCTCGGCGGCAGGAGAGCCGCTGTACGAGGTCGTCACCTGCACGCCCGAGCCAGGGTCTGTGCGCACCGACTCCGACGTCGTCATCCCCGTGCACCGAGGTCCGGAAGTCCTCGCAGAGGCCGATACCGTGATCGTTTCGGCGTCGACGGCCGACTACGAGCCAGCGGCGCGCGAGCTGGCCCCGCCGGTGCGCACCGCGCTTGCGCAGATCCGGGAGGGCACGCGGATCGCGTCGATCTGCACCGGCGCGTTCGTGCTGGCCGCCGCCGGCCTGCTCGACGGCCGCCCGGCGACCACGCACTGGCAATCCGCCGCGGAACTGCAGGAACGGTTCCCGAAAGTCGACGTCGACCCGTGCGCGCTCTACACCGATGACGGCGACGTCCTCACCTCTGCCGGCGTCGCCTCCGGGATCGATCTGGTTCTGCACATCATCCGCCGCGATCACGGCACGGCCGTGGCCAACGAGGTTGCCCGCGGCACAGTCGTCTCCCCGCACCGCGAGGGCGGCCAGGCCCAGTTCGTCCGCCGTCCGGTGCCCGAGCCCGGGACGTCGTCGACGAAGGCCGCCCGAGCCTGGGCGCTGGACAATCTGCACCGCCCGCTGACGCTGCGCGAGCTGGCGGCCCGCGAGTCGATGAGCACCCGCACGTTCACCCGTCGCTTCCGCGAGGAGGTCGGCGTCTCGGCGCTTCAATGGCTTACGCAGCAACGAATCGAGCGCGCCCGCCAGCTCCTGGAGGAGTCGGCCCTCCCGGTGGACCGGGTGGCGGCGGAAGCTGGCTTCGGCACGGGGGCCTCGCTGCGCCAGCACTTCCAGGCGGCGCTGGGCGTGTCGCCGAGCACGTACCGGTCGACGTTCCGCGGCGAACCTGTGGCCCAGCCCGGCTAGCGCGCGTCTCTTTGATCGGCTAACGAGCTCGTGCACGGTAAGCGGTGAGACGTTGGGGCTCTGATCACCGATCATGGTGATGTGGTGGGGAACGCGTCTCGTACAGCGATCATCAGCGACCGGCGGATCACGGGCCTGTCCGCTGAGGTGATTGCTGAACTCGGCGCTGAAGTGGGTCCGTTGTGGCACGAGCGTCACCAGGCCCGGCTCACCTCCCGGCCGCGGAAACGGGCCGTGGGTGCAGGCGCGAAACACCGGCTGGCGTTCGTCGACCGGCTCCTGGCCACACTCGTCCATCGTCGACACGGGGTCACTCACTACGTGCTGGCCTGCTGGTATGGCGTGGACCGCTCCACCATCACCCGAGCCATCGGTGAGGTACGGACCCTGCTCGCTGAGCGAGGCTGCACCGTCAGTCCCGACGTGCGGCTGCAGTCTCTGGCCGACGTCGTCGAACACCTCGGCGCGAGCAGGGCGACCGGCATCATCGACGGCACCGAGATCTGGGTTCGTCGGCCAGCCGCCGGACGCAAGAACCGCGACAAGTTCATCTCCGGCAAGAAACAAGCAGAACGCCGTCCAGTCCATGGTGGTCACGGACGGCGAGGGGCGCGTGCTGTGGTGCAGCCCGGCACGACCCGCGAACTGCGCCGACATCACCCATGCCCGCCAATTAGGACTGGTCAAGCTCCTGGCCGAGGGGCCTGCGATCGAGGTTCTCGCCCACGCCGGCTAACCAGAGCCTGGGCGCCAGACCGGCGGCAGGGTGGTGACACCACCACACCGCAAGTTCAAGAAGAACGCCCCAGACTGGTACGAGGAGATGTACGAGCGACAGCGCAAGGCACACTCCTCAGCCGAATCCGGGTCGAGCACGGCATCGCCCACCTGAAGAACTGGCGAGCCCTGGCTCGACACCTCGGCTGCCGCGAACACATGAGCGGCTCCGTCCAAGCCGTCGCCGGCCTGCTGTCTCACCAGAAGACCGCGGACCTGACGTCGACACGTTAGAAGTGAACACCGAGCCCCCGGCAGCCTCGACGTCTCACCGCCTAAAGGGTGTTGCAGAAGGCCGTGAACTGGGCATCTCCATTGTATGGCTGGGGTGTTGAGGGCCGAGCGGGTGTGGGTGGAGACGTTCACGGGGTTGCGGGTCGATCAGTTCGGCCGGTTACTGAAAGCGGTCCGGGAGCGTGGTGGCGAGGGCTGTGGCTGGGGTCGTCCGTGGCGGCTGCCGTTGGCCGAGCGGGTGCTGCTGGTGGCCGTGTACTACCGCACGAACCTCACCATGCGGAAGCTCGCACCGCTGTTCGGCGTCTCGCCGGCGACCGTGTGCCGGGTGATCCGGCGGCTCGGCCCGTTGCTCGCGATCGAACCGGCCCGCGCCTCTCAGGATGCAGCCGAGCGGCTGTGGATCGTGGACGGCACCCTCGTCCCGGTCCGTGACCGCACGGTCGGAGCGTCCTCGCGCAACTACCGGTTCTCGGCGAACGTGCAGGTCATCGTGGACGCCGAGACACGTCTGGTGGTGGCAACCGCCCGTCCGGTGCCCGGCAATACCGCGGACGCGAAAGCCTGGCGGGACTCCGGCCTGGCCGCACACTGCGAGGGAGTGACGGTCCTCGGTGACGGCGCCTACATCAACACCGGCCTGATCGTCCCGCACCGCAAACGCCCGGGGCGGCCCCTGCTGAAGGGCGAGGAGGAGGACAACGCGCAGCATCGCAAGGTCCGTGCCCGCGTCGAGCACACCTTCTCCCGTATGAAGAACTACAAGATCCTCCGTGACTGCCGGCAACGCGGCGACGGCCTCCACCACGCCGTCCAGGCCGTCGCCCGCATGCATAACCTCGCCCTCGCCGCATGACCGCAGAGGCCCGAAAGCCGCTTCAGCCTGCGAGATCACGGCCTTCTGCAACACCCTTTAAGCGTTGTCCCGTAACTCGAGGCAAAGGCTGGTAGGTCACCACAGCCGGATCGACTTGTCCGGTTCCACCCCGACTCGCGGTCTCGACGGGATTCCGGCCAATTGGGTTGAACCGGACACCGGCAATCCGTCTCCAGAGTTGCGGGACAACCTTAGAGGTTGTCCCGTAACCGGTGGGGCGGTGATGCGTTGGTTGGGCATGGGTGGGGTGATCTCAGCAGATGATCCGAAGTGGATCGAGCCGTTCTCTGGGCTGACCGAGTCGCAGTTCGCCAGGTTGGTGGCGTTGGTGCGGCGTCGGGCGGTGACGTGCAGCGCGGTCGGCCGTGGCGGCTAGTGCTCTGACCGCATTGGTTCACCGGGTCGGGCCCGCGAACTGAACCTCGACGCGGGTGAGTTCCTGGCAAGATCTCCGCATGTCCGAAGAGAAGGTTGACGCCCTCACACAGAGGATGGCCGAGCACATGGCCATGCCGTTCCCACCCGGCTTTCGCGGCCTCGACATCAAGGGCCAGGACATGGTGATGCTCGACGCGGACGCCTATGGCTATGCGCTCGGCGTCGTCAAAGGTCCGCTCAACGAACAGCGCCGCGCGGGCCTGACGCGGCTGATGACCGTGGTCGAGCGGGTCCTTCCGGCGATCGACGACGAGTACGCGACCAGGTACTACACGCACGTGCGCGACATGGCTGCTCTGGCCGCCGAAATCGAGGCCCAGCGCGACATGTAGTCCTCTGACATGGAACGTTCGGCGGGGCGACGATCGGGGCGGTTGGATGTGCGGTGACGTCCGATCCGATCGCTGGGGGCGTGGTGGCCGAGCCTGTCCGTGTGCGCAGACTGACTGACCAGGAGGGGCAGAAGCTGCAGCAGATCGTGCGCCGGGGCAGCACCAGTACGGTGCGTTACCGGCGGGCGATGATGCTGCTGGCCTCGGCCGGCGGCAACCGGGTACCGGTAATCGCCCAGCTTGTCCAGGCCGACGAGGACACCGTCCGTGATGTGATCCATCGGTTCAACGAGATCGGCCTGGCCTGCCTGGACCCTCAGTGGGCGGGAGGCCGTCCCCGCCTGCTCAAGCCTGACGACGAAGACTTCGTCATCAAGACGGCCACCACCCGACCCACCAAACTCGGCCAGCCCTTTACCCGCTGGTCCATCCGCAAACTCGCCGCCTACCTGCGCAAAGTCCACGGCCGCGTCATCCGTATAGGCCGCGAGGCGTTACGCAGCCTGCTCGCCCGCCGCGGCGTTACCTTCCAGCGCACAAAGACCTGGAAGGAATCCCCCGACCCGGAACGGGAGGCAAAGCTGGACCGGATCGAGGAGGTCCTTCACCGCTTCACGGACCGCGTGTTCGCCTTCGATGAGTTCGGCCCGCTCGGGATCCGGCCCACGATGGGCTCGGGCTGGGCCGCCTCCGGCCACCCCGAGCGGCACCCGGCCACCTACCACCGCACCCACGGAGTCCGGTACTTCCACGGCTGCTACTCGCTCGGCGACGACACCATGTGGGGCGTGAACCGCCGCAGGAAGGGCGCCGGGAACACGCTGGCCGCACTGAAGTCGATCCGCGCCGCACGGCCCGACGGCGCCCCGATCTACGTGATCCTCGACAACCTGTCCGCCCACAAAGGCGCCGACATCCGCCGCTGGGCGAAGCAGAACAAGGTCGAGCTGTGCTTCACCCCGACCTACGCCTCCTGGGCGAACCCCATCGAAGCCCACTTCGGACCGCTGAGGCAGTTCACCATCGCCAACTCCAACCACCCCAACCACACTATGCAGACCCGGGCCCTGCACGCATACCTCCGCTCGCGCAACGCCAACGCCCGCCACCGGGACGTCCTGGCCGCCGAACGGAAAGATCGCGCCCGCATTCGCAGTGAGAAGGGCATCCGCTGGGGCGGACACCCTCGCAAGACCGCAGCCTGACCAACCCGGCGAACCAATGCGGTCAGAGCACTAGCACTGGAGGACCGGGTGTTGCTGGTGGCGACGTACTGGCGCACGAACCTCACATTGCGGCAGGTGGCACCGCTGTTCGGGGTCTCGAAGTCGGCGGCCGACCGTATCCTCGATCACCTCGCACCTCTGTTGGCCATCTCGCCGGCCCGTCGGCCACGCAAGGACACCGTCTACATCGTGGACGGGACCCTGGTGCCCACCCGTGACCGCAGCATCGCCGCCTCCAGCAAGAATTACCGCTACTCGACGAACCTTCAGGTCGTCATTGACGCCAACAGTCGCCTGGTGGTGGCGATCGGCTTGCCGTTGCCTGGCAGTCGCAACGACTGCCGGGCGTTCACGGAGTCCGGCGTCGATCGGGCCTGCCGCGGCGCACCGACCATCGCCGACGGGGCTACCAGGGGACCGGCCTGCTCATCCCACACCGTAAACGACGAGGTCAGATGCACCTCAACCCCCGCCAGGAAGCGGAGAATGCCATCCACCGCCGGGCGCGAGCCCGAGTGGAACACGCGCTGTCGCGGCTGAAGAACTGGCAAATCCTGCGGGACTGCCGACTCAAGGGCAACGGCGTGCACCAAGCCATGCTCGGCATCGCTCGGCTTCACAACCTGGCCCTCACCGGATAACGCACGTCCCATACGGGACAACCTCTAAAGGGTGTTGCACAAGACTGTGTTTGGGCAGGCCAGGGCGGGTGGAGACGGTCCTCTGGTCATGATGCGAGGGCGAGGTTGTGCATGTGGGCAACGGCCTGGACGGCGTGGTGGAGGCCGTCGCCGTGTTGCCGGCAGTCGCGGAGGATCTTGTAGTTCTTCATCCGGCCGATCACATGCTCCACCCTTGCACGGACCTTGCGGTGCGCCGCGTTGTCGTCTTCCTCGCCCGGCAGCAGCTCGCGTCGGGGGCGTTTGCGGTGTGGGGTGACCATGCCGCAGTTGAGGTAGGCGCCGTCCGCCAGGACGGTCACGTCCTGGCAGTGCCCGGCCAGGCCGGAGGCACGCCAGGCATGCGCGTCCGCGGTGGTGCCCGGCACCGGCCGGGCCGCGGCGATGACCAGGCGGGTGTGGGCGTCCACGATGACCTGCACGTTTGCCGAGAACCGGTAGTTGCGTGACGAGGAGCCGACCTTCCGGTCGCGGACCGGGATGAGGGTGCCGTCCACGATCCACAACCGGTCGGCCGCATCGCCTGGTCGGGAGACGGGCTCCAGTGCGAGCAGCGGACCGAGCCGCTGGATCACCCGGCACACCGTCGACGACGAGATCCCGAACAGCGGCCCGAGCTGCCGCATGGTCAGATTCGTGCGGTAGTACACGGCCACCACCAAGACTCGTTCGGCCAGCGGAAGACACCACGGTCGGCCCCGCAGAGTCCCGTTGCCACCGCGGTCACGGACCGCCTTCAGCAGCCGCTCGAACTGCTCCAACCGCAGCCCCGTGAACGTCTCCACCCACACGCGTTCAGCCCTCAACACCCCAGCCATACACCGGAGATGCCCAGTTCACAGTCTTGTGCAACACCCTTTAGGGTGCACGAGCTCGTTGAAGCACCGCCAGACGAGGTAAGGGCACTGCCGTAGGCAAACTGTCCGAAGGCGAGTGAAAAGCACTATGCGTCACCGCACTCCCCCGGGACGGCCCACGTTTCACCATGCTCTTCGAAATGGCCAGCACGGGCTGGAGAGACGCAGAACGTGCATGTTGTGCAGCCGACGCCGCTTCTGTTCCTGCACAGTCCCGGTGACAGGAGCGGTAACTGGCTCTACCAGTGCCGCCCCCAACGCAGACTTGATGCAGTCCTATCAAACGGTTGGCACCATCACGTCGCCACGGCCCTAAGAAGCGAGAGTTTCCGTACTGCATCACTTGATGTCCCGAGTATCTCCGACAGTTCAGGCCCGCGTCCTGCGAGGCTGTCCAGGAGAACTGCCATATCGCCACCGACGTCTGAGCGGCCGCCCGTCTGGACGTAGACGTGAGAGTTGTTGTGGCCTATGCGATACGTGCAGTCAGGTGATCCGTATAGCTTGATCGCTACCTCCACGTAGTCGCCAGACCAAGCGGCAGGCGCTGAGGCGGCAAGCAGGGTGTACATCACCATGAGGCGACCTTCCTCGCCATCAAGAGGAACGTCAAATCCCAGGGGAATACATATATCTCGCTCATGCATCCAGGCATCCCAGATCGTATGGGTGCTGAACACGGACCAGTGCAATTTTCTCCGAAGTGGGCCCTGCCTTACCTGGGGTGACCCTTCCATGGCGCGCCGAAGGAACAGCTCCCCTTCCTGCTGGATCAATTGCGTCAGTTCATTCACCGTCTCCTTTACGGATTCACCCTCCGAGTGACTCATCCAAGCGGCGGGCGAGGTCTTCGGGCTGAAATTTCCGGGGTTTCCGAAAGGATATTCAGTCTCATCTAGCATAGATATGTGCACCTTGGCTACATCACGAACGTGGCGTACCACTTCGTGCACCGACCAGTCCGTGCAGCGAGACTGTGCGTTGAACTGAGATTCGTCGATGTTGTTCAAGAGCTCAAGAAATGCATGTCGACGGCGACACAGTATTGCGTAGACCGCCTCCACCCCTTCACTCCATCCCTCAATCTCGGAAATCGTGTACGTACGTGAGTCCACTGGATCAACCATTCACGCTCTTCGAAGCGGTAGTGACGGCTCGCACAACTGCCTGTGATTTGGGTAAAAATCTTCAGTAAAGGGCTTTGCAGCGCCCGGTCCAAAGATCCAGGAACCTGCTACTCCGGAGGCCTCACAACATCGAGGTCCGCAAAACACAACGCGTGCTTCAGGCAGCTCCGCTGAGGCCTCCGGTCTCTATAAGACGGGAAACTGGTCACCTTGCCAGACGGCCGATCTTCTTGGCCAGTTCCTCCAGTTCCGACGGGGTTCCAGACCAGATGGTGCGCACGTGCTCGGTGACGACCTCCGCGGGCCAGTCCCACCAGGCGATGCGCAGCATGCGGTCGATGTCCTCGTCGGGCAGCCGCTTCTTGATCTCCTTCGCGGGATTCCCGCCGACCACGGTGTAGGGGGCCACATCGCTGGTGACCAGGGATCGGGCTCCAATGACCGCGCCGTCACCGATGGTGACACCGGGCATGATGACCGCCTCCCGTCCTATCCAGACGTCGTTGCCGACAACGATGTCGCCCTTGCTAGGCAGGGAGGGCAGCAGGTCCGCCGTCTTCTCGAGCCACGATCCGCCGAAGATGAAGAAAGGATATGAGGTGGTGCCACCGGGCATGTGGTAGTCCGTTCCCGGCGACATGATGAACTTCGTGCCCATCGCCAGACAGCAGAACTTGCCGATGACCAGGCGTTCCGGGCCATACGCATAGAGAACGTTGCTGTCCTCGAAGCCGGCGGCGTTTTCGGTGTCGTTGTAGTAGGTGAATTCACCGACCTCGATCTTGGGTGACTTGATGAGCGGCTTGAGGAAGACAGTGACGTCCTCGGCCGCCTCGACGAGTCCGGGGCGCCGCTCGCTCTTGATCATGCCGGGGATACGCGCGTTCGAGGGATCGGGGAACGTGGTCATACTGAGAGCCATCCTTGGTTGCAATGTCGGTGTATATCAGTGGTTCACCACGCTGCGCGCGGTGACGGGCAGCCGCCCTTTTTCCCATTCGGCTGACGTTCACCGAGCCAGATGGGACCAAGATGGAACGGAACAAGTTTCGTGTGCGGTCAGCAGTGTGATGGGAACACTCACGAGGGAGCGGTACCGGTGCGTCACCCGCGTGCGTGGACGGAACCCCACCCTCCATCAACGCTGAGCAGCTGACCGGTCACGTAGGAACTGGCAGGGCTGGCGAAGAAGAGGATGGCCTGCGCGATGTCCTCCGGCTCACCAAGCCGCCCAAGGACATATTCCTTCGTCAGCATCTCCTCCAACGCAGGATTCTCCGTGACCGCGCGGGAGAAGTCCGTACGGGCCACGGCAGGCCTAACCGCGTTGACTCGCACGTTCGCGGTACCCCATTCTGCAGCCAGAGCGAGCGTGAGGGCGTCCACCGCGCCCTTGGTGGTGGCGTACAGGCTTACATTGGCCATGCTCCGGTCGCTGCCCACCGCGGAGGTCACGTTGACGATGCTCCCGCCTCCGATAGATGCCATGTGCGCGGCAGCTTTCGCGCCCAACAGCAAAGGTGCGCGCGTATTGAGTGCCCACAGCGCGTCGGCTTCCTCTGCCGTCATATCCTGAGCAGGTGTCAAGCTGCCCAGCTGGCCAGCGTTGTTGACAAGTACGTCGACTTGGCCGAGCTGTGCGATAAGAGCCTCCCAGACCTCCTCGGGAGCCTCAGGCCGGGACAGGTCTGCCGGAATCACTACTGTGGCACCGGGCAAACGGTCCGCGAGCGTCTTCAGCGACTCTTCGCTGCGGCCGACCAATGCGAGCCGCGCCCCCGCGCGAGCGAGGAGGAGAGCCGTACTCGCTCCTATTCCCCGCCCGCCGCCGGTGATTACCGCTGTCTTGCCGGCCAGGGGGTGAGTGGGCAGACCATCGAGTGTGTTGTTCGTCATTGTGGTGTCCTTTTACACGTCAGATAAGGCATTCAGGGCTGCAAAATAGCAATTTTCTCGTGCCCATATTTGTGATACGTCACTCGGCAGGACGTCTGTAGGCGCCATACCACCAGATCCTGGCGAGCTCACGGGCGAATGAGGCGTCGCCGTTTCCGTCGTCGACGCTGATGTGGCGGGCGATCGCCTGTCCGCCTCCCCATACGATGATCCGGCTCGCGGCCACAGCGTCAACATCTTGTGACGTTGATCCCGCATCCTGCTCGGCCAGCAGCGTCTCCAGCACGTGCTCGTCAAATCCCTCGAGGTCGGCCGTGTAGAAGTTGCTCACCTCTGGGTCATAGGCCGCCACCTCGTGGATCGCGGTGATCAGGTTGCGATGGTTACGGTGAACAGCGATCACTTCTTCGAAGAACCGGGTAAACCTGTCTGCGCCGTCTTCTCCTGTGGCTGGATCCCACTGGCGGGCCAGTGCCAGTAGCGACTCACGAAGTTGCGCGGACAGGCGTGCTAGAATGTCCGACTTTCCGGCGAAGTGTGCATAAAATGTGGCTCGCGAGACGCCAGCCTCGTCGATGATGCGTTGCACGCTGATCGCCGTGAAGGGCTCGCCTGTATTAAGGAGTTGTGTCACCGCCGACAGCAGGCGAACCTCGGTCGCCTCTGCTTGCACCGCCTGGTGGGTGGACCTGCCTCGCGTAACGGATCGCAATGGGGCACCTTCCGCTCGTCAATGTGGGGTTAGACACAGGGAGAGGGAATACATCGCTCCGCTGTTCTCATCCATCTTGCGCCGGCGTTGCGTCCGCCGTGTTCGCGATCTTCGTCAGAACCTCTGCGAATTCACGGGGGTGGGAGTAGAAGGGCGCGTGATGACCAGGGACGCGGTAGACGGCGTCGGCACGTTTCGCCATGTCTTCCTCGACCGCAGCGACGGTGGACACGTCGTTGTTCGGGATCACATAGCTGTTGGGCACTGTCTTCCAGCCCGCTTGCGTCACCGTCTCGAAGTCGGCACGCACGGTCTGCGGAACGAGTCTCGCCATCGCCGCGATCGTCTCCGGATTCGAGGCGTCACCGTCATAGAAGCCTGCGGGAAGATTCAGATCGGGGTTCTCCGGTGGACGCAGGCCCATCAGCGAGTTGGGGACCGGTACGCCGTGCATCTGGAACATCCCCTCGCCCACGTCAAGCATGTAGGCCGCCACATACACGACGTGCACGACATTAGAAGCGCCATAGATCGCCTCAGTGACCGGCACCCCGCCATATGAGTGCGCCACCACGATCACCGGGCCGGGTGTCGCCTCCAGCGCCTGCTTGATCACTTTCGCGTCGTCATGCATGCCTGGCAGCGGCTCTACTGCCGATGGGTTCTCCACCGCACTCACGAGGCTCACCGTTCGCGTGGCCCAGCCATCGCTCGCCAAAACTTGCTGCAGCCGCTCCCATACCCACGGCCCGTGGTGGCCTCCCGGCACCAACAGGAACGTCGGGCGGCTCACACTCGCATTCACAGCACATCTCCTCAAGCAGGCCTTGCCGCGCACGCCCCACGGCGCAGAATCGGTCGACGAGACCCTTGACAATATGACCATACAGTATGTTCAGTCATGTTGTCGCTGGGCGACGATCATCTATCGACTTCTTGATGAGCAAGCCCGATAGGCGGCAGTGCACGGCCGGATCGCGTGAGCACATCGTTCAGGTGTCAGCTAGGGCCCGGGTGCCGCCCCGGGCCCGCGGCGTGCGCTGCGAGCTGCCTGCGAGGACTCAGAAGCGGCTGCGCCACGCCCGCGAGCTGCTTGCCCGACCGGACCGGAGAACACCGATCTGTCGGGCGGTCGCCTCTCACTCACCGATGCGACGAGTGCGCCGGAGCTGCCCCGACATTCCAGGTCCGAGGACTGATCACTGCCGTTTGCGGCTAGTGGCACGGTTCTTACTGGTACCCCAATGTGCGGGAGTGTTGTGTTCTTCTCTCACCAGCATCCGCGTACGCCGGCCTCTCGTTCTTACCTGACCGTCCAGGCATCTCACGTGCTGCTGTTCCTGGGGGCATGCGCTTCGCGGTGGTGGTGGGATGCCTGGCGCTCGTGTCAGCGACCTTCCGGCGCGCAAAGCCACCTCTTGCCCCCAAGCGGCCAGCCACGCGATTCAGGGCGGTCCGTCGCCATCGCCCGCTACCGAGGGTTCATATGCGCTGTGGGCTGTGCCTCTCGACTGGCAACTGCCCACACCGCGCGTGATGACGCCCTCGGCGCGGCTGGGTGCGGAGCCCCCAGCCCTAGCTGTTCTGTCGCGGGAGGTTGTGGACGGGTGAGCCAGGTCTCGACTGAGGGATCTTGAACAGGTGAGGGCCTTCCGGTTCGGTGTGGATTGCGACGTCTACACCGACAGAAAGGCCCTCGGGCCTCACCATAATGCACCCCTGACCTGGCCCGCTGCGTCGTGGACGACGGCTGGCCCCTGCGACGGGCCGCCGAGCGCTTCAAGGCCCCGCCGACCACGGCCCAGCGGTGGGCCGACCGCCATCGGCAGTCCGGGGAGGCAGGCATGGCCGATCGCTCCAGCCCCGTCCGCGCACCAGCCCGCACCGGACACCTACCCGCACGGAGCGCCGGATCATCAAGGTCCGTGTCCTGCGCCGGTGGGGCCCAGCCCGCATCGCGGGCCTGCTGCGGCTGGTGCCCTCGACCGTGCACCGGATGATGACCCGCTACGGCCTGGCCCGCCTCGCACATCTGGACCGGGCCACAGGCCGGGTCATCCGCCGCTACGAACGCGAACGTCCCGGCGAACTGGTCACATCGACGTCAAGAAGCTCGGCCGCATCCCCGACGGCGGCAGTCACAAAGTCCTCGGCCGCGAGTGGGCCGGGCCAACCAGGACCGTCGGCGCGGCACCGGTTACGCCTACCTGCACACCGCCCTGGACGACCACTCCCGCCTCGCCTACACCGAAGACCTGCCCGACGAGAAGGCCGCCATCTGCGCCGGCTTCCTGCGGCGAGCGATCGCCTGGTTCGCCGCCCAGGGCATCACTTCGAACGCGTCCTGCCCGACAACGCCTGGGCCTACTCCAAGAACACTTGGCGCGACACCTGCCACGAACTGGGCGTCAGCCCTCGCTGGACGAGGCCCTGGCGGCCGCAGACCAACGGCAAGGTCGAACGCTTCCATCGCACCCTGCTCGACGAGTGGGCTTACACCCGGCTCTACACCTCAAATGCCGGACGCCAGGCAGCGTTCCCCGACTGGCTGGACTGGTACAACTACCACCGACCCCACACCGGCATCAGCGGCCAACCACCAGCCCGCGTCACCAACCTGTCGGGACAACACACCTAACCGCTTCCCTCTCCCTCGAACCGAACCGCTCGCTTGACAGACCCTTCCCCAGCCGCTGCATGAGTTGAGGCGAAGTTCTGCGCGAAGCGATTTGCTTTCACACTGATGTCAAGGTTGGAGCCTAGTCGAGTCGCCGCGTTCGCGGAGGCTCGATGTAAGCCCGAGGCCGCCTCTCCGAGGCTCTGATCATGAAGGACAGTCGTCGTGACCAGTACCCAGACGGGCGTTCCGCGGACCTTGTCCGCGGAACGTATGCCACTCCTGCCCCTGATCGCGAAGCCAGTCGACCAAGGACACTGACATGAACACGAATCCGGCAAAGCACGCCGACATCAACTTCTATTTCGACCCCATCTGTCCGTTCGCGTGGATGACGAGCAAGTGGATCCGGGTCGTCCAGGCACAGCGCGACTACACCGTCGACTGGCGCTTCATCTCACTGCGTCTGATCAACTCGCACATTGACTACGACACCCACTTCCCTGAGGAGTACCACGCCCAGCACACAGCGGGCCTGCGGCTCCTGCGAGTGGCGTCTGCGGCCCGAGAGAAGCACGGACGCGAGGCGATCGGCCCGCTCTACGCGGCCTACGGCGCACGCATCATGGAGGCCGGACCGGACGAGGGCCGGGCCCCCGGCTGGCAAGGCACCCCCGACCTCGCCGCCGACGCCCTGGCCGAAGCCAACCTGCCGACCTCGCTCGTCGACGCACTCGACGACACGACCCGAGACGTCGAAATCCAGGCCGAGTCCGACGAGGCGTTGTCGCTGACGGGCAAGGATGTCGGCACGCCGATTGTGCACTTCGAGCCGCCAGCGGGCATCGCCTTCTTCGGACCGGTGATCAGTCGCCTGCCTGACGAGAAACAGGCAGGCGTGCTGTGGGATCACGTCATCGGCCTCGCCCGGTTCCCCGGCTTCGCCGAACTCAAGCGCAGCCTGCGCGAGCGTCCGCAACTACCGTCGTTCGGCGTAACAGCGCAGGAGACGGGCAAGACCGAGGATTGGCACGCCGGAAGCCGCAGACTCAAGAAGTAGCTCTACCTGGGCGCTCCCCCGGCAGCCGGCGGCGGATCCCGCCGCAGGTTGGAACACGATCCGCTACGTGTACCAGTCGGGCGATGTGGTCGGAGCAACCCATCGCGTGGTCGGAGCACGAAGTGGTCAACCTGTTGTCCGGCCATGCGACCAGGTCGGCGAGCCAAGCCACCAGTTGGGCCAGGCTTCGGTCTCGCTGCGAGCCATCGCGCGGTCTCGCACATGGTCAGCCGTGCTCCTCGGCCGGGCTGCCGGCGCCCTCAGCCATGGACAGTCATAGTCACATCGAGAAGGAGAGATCATGTCCGACACCAGGCCGCGACAGGCGACCCTCGAGGTACCGCGAGGACTGGCGGGCGTCGTCGTCACCGATACCGCACTCGGGGACGTGCGGGGAACCGAGGGCTTCTACCACTACCGCCAGTACTCCGCGATCGAACTGGCGGCGACGCGGAGCTTCGAGGACGTCTGGCACCTGATGTTCCACGGGACGCTGCCGAACTCAGAGCGCTCGGCCGCCTTCGCCGCCCGCGTCGCCGCACTGCGCCACCTGCCGGACGAGGTCGCCGGGGCGCTGCCGGCGATCGCCAGGGCGACCTCCACGGCCGGTCCGCTCGCCGGCCTGCGTACCGCGCTGTCGCTGTATGGCTCCGCCACGGACCTGGGCCCGCTGTACGACACTGACCCGGCACGCCGCACCGAGGACGCGCTCGCCGCCTCTGCCGTCGTGCCGACCATTCTGACGGCCCTGCACCGGATCGGCCGTGGCCAGGAGCCGCTCGCGCCGCGCGACGACCTCGGACACGCCGCCAACTACCTGTACATGATGACCGGTTCGGAGCCGGACCCAGTGCATGCCCGAGCGATCGAGCAGTACTTGGTGGCGACGATAGACCACGGCTTCAACGCGTCGACGTTCACAGCGCGGGTGATCGCGTCTACCGGCGCCGACCTGGTGGCATGCCTCGTCGGCGCGGTCGGCGCCTTCTCAGGCCCGCTCCACGGCGGCGCGCCAGCCCGCGCGCTCGACGCCCTCGACGCGATCGGAACCGTCGACCGGATCGACCCGTGGATCAGGGAGCGGGTCCTCGCGGGCGAGCGGATAATGGGCTTCGGACACGCGGTCTACCGCACCGAGGACCCGCGCTCCCGGATGCTGCGCAGCACGGGTCTTGCGCTCGGCGGACCGCTCATCGACTTCGCCGTGCGGGTCGAGGAACGCGTGGAGGCGATCCTCGCCGAACTCAAGCCGGGCCGCGAGTTGCACTCCAACGTCGAGTTCTATGCCGGCGTCGTCATGGAGCAGTGCGGCCTGCCGCGGGCCATGTTCACGCCGACGTTCGCGGTCGCCAGGGTCGTCGGGTGGAGTGCCAACATCCTGGAACAAGCCACAGATCCGAAGATCATCCGTCCGGGTGCGCGGTACGTGGGCGAGACGCCGCCGCAGCCCGTACCGGAGGTGTGAGGAGGCAGCGGGGTCGCAACTACGACGTCAGGGTCGCTCGCGTCGACCGCGCAGCACAGGCTGACGTTGCCGACTGACACTATCCATGAGCCGACCTGTCGGCGACCGTCATGGCGTCGATCTCGACGGCCCCGAAGTCCCTGACGACCATGGATCCTGGTGCCCCTGTTACTGCCCAGGGGTTGAGAAGCCTCGTCCTGCCCGCGCCGAGGAAAACCCGTGAGCAAGATCACCGGGACTACGATCCCTCCTACTCCACGGAAGGGCCGGTGCCGTCATGGGCTCAGCGGTGTCGTCGGCGCGGCAGGGAGCCGGAACGAACAGAGACCTTACTACCGCATTCGATAGGAAACCCCATCCGTGCACAGTCATTTCGATCTTGTCGTCATCGGTTCCGGCTCCGGCAACATCATCGTCGACGAGCGGTTCACTGATTGGAAGGTCGCTTTCGTAGAAAAGGGCGTCGGCCCCTTGGATAGTTATGGCGGTACCTGCCTCAACGTGGGCTGCATCCCGACGAAGATGTTTGTCCACACAGCCGACACCGTCCTCGCTTCGGAACATGGGGCTGCCTTGGGCGTCGACATGAACCTCCGCAGCATCGACTGGCCAGCGGTGCGCGACCGAGTATTCGGCCGA
This sequence comes from Streptomyces tendae, assembly GCF_008632955.1. Classification (NCBI taxonomy): domain Bacteria; kingdom Bacillati; phylum Actinomycetota; class Actinomycetes; order Kitasatosporales; family Streptomycetaceae; genus Streptomyces; species Streptomyces tendae. The sequence goes on along the minus strand of NZ_CP043960.1, from coordinate 272,184 downwards.
CTCGATCCTGTCGCGGCGGGTGGCGAGCGCTACCGTGCCGCAGGAAGCCCCAACGTCGTCCTCTACCGCGGCATCGCCCGCTTCATAGGCGAACGGCGCCTCACCGTGGCGACTACGGACGGGCCCGTCACCCTCACCGCCGACCGCATCGTCGTGGCGACCGGTAGCCGCCCAGACATCCCCGATGTACCTGGTCTCGACAACGCACTTGGCTACCACACCAGCGACACTGTGATGCGTATGAACCGGGTGCCGCGCCGCATGACCATCCTCGGATCAGGCTTCGTCGCCAGCGAGCTAGCCCATGTTTTCTCCTCCCTCGGCGTCGAGATCACCCTCATCGTCCGAGGCGATGTACTGCTGCGGCAGGAAGACATCGACGTCGCGCGACGCTTTACCGAACTGGCACAGAACCGGTGGGATGTACGTCTCAACCACAAGCTACTGAGGGCCGCCCGCAAAGACGGCGCCCTGCTGCTCGACCTTGAGAGCCCTGAAGGTGCGGAAAGGCTGGAGACTGACGAACTGCTTGTTGCCACAGGCCGCCGCCCCAACTCCGACCTGGTGGATGCCGCTGCGGGAGGCCTCGCACTGCATGAAGACGGCCGTATCGTAGTGAACGCTCAGCAGGTGACGTCGGTACCTGGAGTCTGGGCCCTCGGCGACGTCTCTTCTCCATGGCAGCTCAAGCACGTCGCCAACCATGAAGCCAAGATCGTGCAGCACAACCTGCTGTACCCCGACGAGCGCCGCACCTCGAATCACCGTTACGTGCCTCACGCGGTCTTCTCGTCCCCGAGGATTGCCTCGGTTGGGATCACCGAGCAAGAAGCTCGGGCGACGGGGCGTGCTTATGTGTCTGCGACGCGCGAGTACAGCGGTGTCGCTTACGGGTGGGCGATGGAGGACACCACCAGCTTCGCCAAAGTTTTGGCTGATCCGTCCACCGGAAAGCTGTTGGGCGCGCACATCATTGGTCCTGAGTCGCCGACGCTCATCCAGCCGCTCGTCCAGGCAATGTCCTTCGGCCTACAAGCCCATTCCATGGCCAAGGGGCAGTACTGGATCCATCCGGCCATGCCTGAGGTCATCGAGAATGTGCTGCTCGATCTCCCCCTCGACAAAGGCATCTTGAAGACGGCGTAAAGGCAGGCTATGAGCGTCCAGAGTCTCGGCGCCGTGACCGGCCCAAAAATGCGCCGATCTCAGTTTCAAGCGAGCGACCGGAACGACCGCCGGACTCACCGTCGACAGCTGCTTGATTCGGAAGATCATGCACGGTGCCCGAAGAATGCACAGCTCACCATCGAGGCCGTTCCCGGTGCGCTGTATGAGGGCATCAAGGGCGACGTACTGATGTTCATTTCGCACCCGCTCCTGGTCGGTAGGCCACAACGCACGTCCACTCAATACCGGCCGTATGGGAACGGGGAACGCGAATCCGAAAAGGCGGTGGAACGCCAGCCAGGCCAGGACGCTTCAAGGGCTCCTGGTATCGCGAGAGCGACAAAAGGGGCAGTGGGCAAGACCCTTAATGAAGGCGTTTATGCATGCCGAAGCGGTGAAATGGCCCCAGCCCATGCTCTTGTCTCGGGTTATACGGTTGGGGCCACAGTAGCTAATGTCACCGACGGCGGTTTCACACACGATCGGCTGAGAGCATTTCAGATGCGGATCACCCCTTCAACATCTAGCAGTTCCGATGACATCAGGGCGTGCGCCACCCATTCACTGAGCTCTTTCAGAGTGGCCACTGATCGGGTGACCGGCCAGCGGCCCGCAACGCACGAGGCTCCTGTGCCGTTGAGAGAGGTGTTCGACGTCTCAACTCAGCAGCGCAGGAGCCTCGTTGGTTTCCCATCCTGCCTCACTCGACCTGCCGCACGCCTTGGTCGAGTGGGTAACCATGCTCGTCGTCACCCGTGAGGGTGACCGCCGCTGCAAGCTCCCACCGCACCAGCGTGCTCTCGTCGCCTTGATCTACCTGCGTCGGCACGACCCGCTCACGCAGATCGCCGCGGGCTTCGGCATATCCGTCGGCACCGCCCACGCCTACGTCACCGCCGTCGTCGGCCACCTCGCCCGCCGGGCTCCCGGCCTGCTGCGAGTCCTGCGGGAGACCGATCCCGAGCACGTCCTGCTCGACGGCACGCTCGCCGAGTGCGACCGGGTCGGCGACAGCCGGGCCGATTTCTCGCAGAAGCACCGCCGCCACGGCGTGAACGTGCAGGTCGTCGCCGATCCCGCGGGCAACTTGCTGTGGATCTCGCCTGCGCTGCCCGGCCGCACCCATGACCTGACCGCGGCTCGCACCCACCGCATCATCCGGATCTGCGAACGCCAAGGAGTGCCCGTCCTCGCCGACCGCGCCTACATCGGCGCCGGCCCCTGGGTGACCACGCCGATCAGACGACTTCCGCACCAGGACCCCAGCCCGACCCAGCGGACGATCAACCGGGCCCTGTCAGCGGCACGGGCACCGGTCGAACGAAGCGTCGCGCGGCTCAAGTCCTGGCGCATCTTCCGCCGGTCGCGCTGCAGCCCCAACCGCATGACCGCCATCGCCGCTGCAGTCCTCACCCTGGAGAGACAACGCTGAAAAACGCTCACTGCTCGGTGAAGTACGCGGTCGGCCGCACCCGCATGCTGGAGGCGATGTTGCGCAGCACCGCACTGCTGACCGGTGGGGTGCGCGCCTCGACCACGGCGACCGCATCACCGACCCGGGTGAAGTACTGAACGAACTCGTACCTCGACCACTGCCACACCCCGGGCGCGACGGGGGTGCAGGCGGGTGCGGGCACCGGGTAGACGCTGGTGAGTGCCGCGCAGTGCGAGGGTGGTGTGAAGTTCGGCTGGCGGGGGCCCACCACGACCTGGATGACTCGGTGGAGTTCCTCCATGGATTCGGCGTGCTGGCCGGCGTCGTCCGGGGCGATCCGGTAGAAGAAGGTGGGCTGGCTGCTGTGCGCCGTTCCGCTGGTGCCGACGCCCTCCAGGTGGTAGCCGTCGGGCACGTTGGGCCCCAGCAACGGCACGCCCGCATGGGTGAGTTCGGTGCTCTGCTTGTGGTGGGCCAGCTGCGTGGAGGCGAAGGAGTCAAGCGGCATCAGCAGGGCCAGGGCGAGGGCGGCGGCGGCTCGCGGCCACAGGGGCCGCCGGGGCTGAGTGCACCAGGCCGCGAGAGCGTACGCTCCCGCGCACAGGGCCGCCTGGATGAGGAGGGTGCCATTCGGCAGCCACCGCAGTGAGTCCAGGCACCACAGCAGATACCAGCCAATGCCGGTGCCCAGCAGTGCGGTCAGCCAGGCCGGCCGGACCGCAAAAAGACGCAAGACCAGCCAGGTGAGGCCGAAGACCAGGACCGGCAGCAGGTAGGACCACCACAGGGCGTAGCCGAGACAGCCGAAGCCGGGCGCGCTGCGGCAGGCGCTGGAATTGACCACCAGCCGCATCGACAGCCCAGCAGCGGCCACCGCGACGACACCGGCCGCGGCGGCACATACCGCCCGCCTCGCCTGCCCAGCAGGCAGTTCGGTCACCGCAGCACCCATCGCATCCTCCCCCGGCCGTCGATTCGGGCCTGATCGTAAGTTGGCTGGGACGCCAGCGCCTGAGTAGGCGTACTCAGGCGTATGTGTCTCAGCGACGGCAGCCTGGAGGGCATGGGCTCTCCTTCGGTGTGGGTCGACGGCGTCGTGGCGCTTGTTCTCGGCGCGGCGACGGCCGCGCTCGTCTTCTGGCTGGGCTGGCGCGTGCTGTTCGCCGGTGACGACTTCGGCTCTCCAAGGCCGCGTACGGCCCGTGCCGCCCGCCGCGCCGCCTGGAACAGCGGCTGCGTGATGGCGGTGGCCGGGAGCGGGTTGCTGGGGCTGCGGCTGTGGATCGCCGCAGCTGTACATCTGCTCCTGGCCGGGTCGGCGACCGTCCTGTTCACCGGCATCGCCGTCGAACACCGCTGACACAGAACGCCGGTGGCTCGGGGGTGGATGGTCCGACACCGCCCCCCGGCCGGTCGACAGGCTGACACGCACAACCGCCTTGCTACAGGTCCGTGTGGCCAGTGCTCAGCCGTAGTCCGCGGGACGGTCTCGCATCCACACGGTGAGCCGGTCGCGGACTCCGATCAGCTGCGTGCGGTGGGCTTCCGGGTTGGCGGTCGAGCTGTCTTCGGCAAGGGCGGTGCGCAGCGAGGCGATCCAGCGCAGAGGCTCGGGGAAGTGTCCTGATCCCTTCGCCAGAGCCGCCCTCACCCTGGAGAGGCAACGCTGAAAACGCTCACTGCTCTCTGGCGGCCAGAAGAAGTTCAGCGGTCTTCCGGGCGGTGTGTGCACTTGCTTTCGATCGGTCGAGATGAGCGGCCGCATTGGCGCCGTCATATACCTGAACCAGTGCAGCCACCAGCAGGTCATCCTGGGCCCCAAGGGGATCTAGGAGACGGGAGAAGAGAGCCGGCAGCCAGGCACGGTCGCGCGCGACAGCTTCCTGCACCTTCTCATGGTGGGGGTACTCGGCTGCCGCATTGGCGAAGGCGCAGCCCCGGAAGCCGGGCTCCGAGATCACCTCGTGGAGCACGTCAAAGACGGACAGGATCCGGCCCTTGACCGGCATCTGCTCCCGAGCCTCCACCTCCCGTGTGACGCGGACACGCATGGTGTCGCTACGGCGGTGCAGGTACTCCGCCACCAGATCTTCTTTGGTACGAAAGTGGGCGTACATGGTCGACTTGGACACGCCACTCTCAGCGATCACCCGATCGATGCCCACCGCATGGATGCCCTCCGCGTAGAACAGCCGGTCCGCTGTCTCAAGCAGTCGTTCACGCACCGTGCCTGATTTCTTCTCCATGCCACCAGTATCGAACGAACAGATCTGTTTGACACGACAGATCGGGACCCTTATCGTAAGTCGAACAGACAGTTCTGTTCGATCCGAGTCATGGGTGCAGCTCAGGTTGCAGCCCGGGATCGGTGGATCGATTACATGAAGGCGACAAGGGGAGATCGATGATCAACGGTGTTGACACAGACGCTTTGAGGCAGACCATGGACGTGGTCCGGGATACGCCAGAGTTGGCCCAGGTCACCTTCGGCGTCCAGTCTGAGTGGAGCGGGGGCACCCACCAGCGCGCCACCACGACCGCCCCCCGACAGAACGGTGAAGTAATCGCCAGCCGTACCGCCACGTACACCTTCGAGTCGGACGAGCCCACAGCGCTGCTCGGCACGGACAAGGCGGCAAACCCTGGCGAGTACATCCTCCAGGGCCTGGCAGGCTGCTACGCGGTGACCTACGCGTCGGTCGCTGCCACGCGGGGCATCGAGCTGAGCTCTCTGAGCCTAGATCTGCAGGTCGACTTCGACCTCCAGGGCTTCCTCGGCATCGACAAGTCCGTCCGTCCGGGAGCACAGGAGATCCGGGTGGACGTCCATGCACAGTCGCCGAACGCAACGGACGAGCAGCTCCAGGAGCTGACCGACCTCGTCCTGCAGCGCTCCCCCATCAGGGACACACTGGCCAACCCCGTCAAGGTGACGACGACCCTGGTAACGGACGAGGCTCAGTAGCCGAAGAGGCACGGCCGGCGCACGGCAGACCCCCCACCGCGAACACGGCCGAGGAAGGGCCCTCCCTGACTTTCCGGGAGGGCCCGGAGAAGAAGCGGCACGAAAAGGACTCTTTATGGTTGACGCGACTGCATCATCCCTCGTATTCGATTCCGTCGATTACGGGGTGCTGATCCCACTGGATGTACACTTCGACGACCTTGACCCGTACGGCATGCTGCACAACAGTCGTTACACCGTGATGACTGAACGTGCCTTCAACACGTACGCATTCAGTCTGGGGTTCGGCAGATCCGAAGAGACGGTGCCGTCCCATTACGTCGTGAAGGCGGTCACCATAGTATTCGACCTCCCTTTGATCGGCAATGGGAAAATTGCCGTCCACCTCTGGACCGAGCGGATAGGCCACACATCGGCAACAATCGGCTTCCGCGTGTGCAGCCGTGATGGCAGCACCACATATGCACACGGTACGCGGACCATCGTAAACGTGAGCGGAGAGACGATGCGCCCCACCGAGTGGTCTGAGGGCCACCGAGCGGGGTTCGATCGAATCCAGGGCCCTGAAGCCTGAGATCCTGCTTTCAGTTCCCTCGGACCGGTGGGCTCGTCCTAACTTCAGGAGGCCTCCCAGATCACGCAGTGGGAAGTGCTGCGCTGAGGTCAAGCCGTGGGGCGTGGATGCACGAGCGTGACCAGGAGACGGTCGACGAACACCAGTTGGTGCTTCGCGCCGGCGCCCACCGCCCGCTTCCGTGGCCGGAACGCGAGCTTGGATTGGTACCGCTCGTGCCACAACGGGCCTACCTCAGCAACGAGTTCAGCAATCACCGCAGCCGACAGGCGCGTGATCCTCCGGTTGCTGGTGATCGCTTCACGAGACCCGTTCCCCACCACATGACCATGATCGACGATCAGGAGTTCGACGCCTCACCGCCTACCGTGCACGAGCTCGTTAGGAGCCTTGGGCGCGCGGCTCGCATACTGAGCGTTTTCAGCGTTGCCTCTCCGGGGTGAGGACGGCTTTGGCGATGACGCTCATGCGGTTGGGGCTGATGCGGGATCTGCGGAAGATCTGCCAGGACTTCAGTCGTGCCATACCGCGTTCGACGGGTGCACGGGCCGCGGACAGGGCCCGGTTCGCGGTCTGCTCGATGGGTGTGAGTTCGCCGCCTGGCGGGCGGCGCTTGGCGGTGGTGACCCAGTCGCCGGCACCGATATAGGCCATGTCGGCGAGGACGGGGATGCCCTGGCGTTCGCAGATCCGAAGGATCCGGTGGGTGCGGGCGGCTGTCAGAGCGTGGGTCCGGCCCGGGAGTGCCGGCGACAGCCGGACGAAAAGTCGCAGATCCAGGCTCTGGACCGCTCCCAGCCGGTGCTGCCGATGATGCCCGGCGTCCCGCAGCGCCTCATCCACGACTACGTACGCGCGGGCACCACCACGCTGTTCGCCGCTCTCGAGGTGGCCACCGGCAAGGTGATCGGCTCCCTGCACCGCCGGCACCGGGCCGAGGAGTTCAAAAAGTTTTTGATCAAACTCGACCAGGAGATACCGGCAGACCTGGACGTGCACCTGGTGCTGGACAACTACGCCACCCACAAGACCCCGGCGATCAAAACCTGGCTGCTGGCTCACCCCCGCTTCCACCTGCACTTCACGCCCACCGGATCGTCCTGGCTCAACCTGGTGGAACGCTGGTTCGCCGAGCTGACCAACAAGCAGATACGACGCGGGGTCCACAAGAGCGTCCAGGCGCTGGAGAAGGACATCCGCACCTGGATCGCCGCATGGAACACCGACCCCAAACCCTACGTCTGGACCAAGACCGCAGACGAGATCCTTGAACGCCTCGCCGGCTATCTGAAATAGAATTCCTGACTCGGAAGACTAGAGGTGCGGTGAAAGTCGACGGTGTTACGCCACACCGAGCGCCGTTACCGATCCGTGATCGTCAGGCCGGTGCGGGTGCCCGGTGACATCGATGCTGGATCGTTTGCCATCGAAGTTGGACTGCCCGGCAGCGCGATGCGGGAACCTTCTGCACTACGTCCAGCACGGCTCCAGGCTGCGCTGTCCAACAGGGTTCTTACAGAGGCCCGTTGCGCCCCGAATTTCGCCGATAGACGTCATGTGCCGCCTGGGTGACGAACCCAGCGACGAAAGCGGCCGGGCTACCGTAAAGCAAAGGAGGACCCACCTCGGAAATCCAGTCCCCGATGGCGAGAAAAGCGAAAACGTCGAGGTAGTAGAACAGGAACAGTGCCCCTTGGCCGAGCTTCGTCATCGCCCATCCCCTTTGTGGTCACCGCTCTTTCGCCCATGGCATGCCCGGCCCGTTACGGTCCGACACCGCGCAGAGTGGCCCGCGCCACCATGCCGACTCGCGTGATCGCTTCGTTCCCAGCCCCACGGCCCCGCCCCTTTGGCATCCGCTACCTTCCCTGGTCTTCCACGGGCCACCGGCTCTAGGTCGGTCCGACTTCGATGGCAATCAGTCCAACAGCGATGTCACCGGACACGGCGCAGAGCTCGGAGACGATCGCGAACGAGGTCGTCACCATCGCCACCGCCACGGCCGGCGGCATCGCCGCGTGAGTGGTCTGGCCGTGCGCCATGCCGTTGCGGATTTTCCGGCCGTAGTCGAGGTACTCCGCCTGTCGGGCCGTCAGGGCCGCCGTCGTCGGCGCCCTGTTTGATGAGCTGGCCGGCTTGGTGCCCGCGTCCGGGATGCGGTCGCGCAGCACGATCTCCACCGCGATCAGGGAGTGCATGACCGCCACGGTGGAGAACTCGTAGGAGTAGTAGGACTGGCGCAGCAGCTCGCGGGCCGTACGCAGGACGGTCACCGCGGCCTCGGGCAGGGACTGTAAATCGTTCGGTGTAACTCCCGATCAAGGAAGATGCACCGATGACCAGTGAGAACGTGACCGAGGCCGAGACCGTCGAGCTGTCTGAGCCGAAGCCGTCGAGGGCGGTGGACGACCGGCTGATCGACGATTTGGTGTCCCGCGCCCAGGCCGAGGGCTTGCAGCTGACCGGTGAGGGCGGCCTGCTGCAGCAGCTGACGAAACGGCTGCTGGAGTCCGCCCTTGAGGGCGAGATCACCGACCACCTCGGCTATGACAAGCACGAACCGGTCGGGAAGAACGGCGGGAACAGCCGCAACGGAAAACGAGGCAAGACCGTGCTGACACCGAGATCCGCCGCATCGTCTGCACCACGAACGCGATCGAGTCCGTGAACGCCAGGATCCGGCGGGCGGTCAAGGCGCGCGGCCACTTCCCGAACGAGACCGCCGCCTTGAAGTGCGTCTACATGGCGATCATGTCGCTCGATCCCATCGGTCGTGGTCAGGCCCGCTGGACCATGCGCTGGAAGGCCGCCCTGAACGCCTTCGACATCACCTTCGACGGCCGACTCTCCGCAGCACGCCAGTAACCCTCAACAACCCGAGTTACACCGCCCGATTGACAGACCCCCAAGGAGCGGTGCGAACGCGCGCTATTCGTCGAAGTGCTGCCGCGTCTGGAGGCAGTGATGGAGTTGGCCGAAGAAGCGGTTGAGCAGGTGGCGCTGGGCGGCGTTGTGCCAGTCGCCGTGCTCGCGGCGGCGCCGGCAGTGGGCGTTGGCTCCGGGGGATGCCTGGAGGCTGAGAAGGCCCACAGGAAGTCCGCGTGCATGAGCCGGTTATTTTTGACGAAGCGGCGGCCGACGAAGCGTTTCTTGCCGGAGGCGCGGGTGATCGGGGCGGAGCCGGCGTAGGACTTGAGCGCTCTCGCGTCGGCGAAGCGGGTCCGGTCGTCGCCGATCTCGGCGAGGACGCGGGCCGCGAGCAGAGGGCCAAGACCGGCCTGGCTCAACCTGGTCGAGCGGTGGTTGGCCGAGCTAACCAACAAGCAGATACGGCGCGGCGTCCACAAAAGCGTCCAGGCTCTGGAGAAGGACATCCGCGCCCGGATCGCCGCATGGAACACCGACCCCAAGCCCTACGTTTGGACCAAGATCGCAGACGAGATCCTCGAACGCCTCGCCAGTTATCTGAACAGAATTCCAGACTCAGAAGATGCCGTACGCCTCAAATACTTCGGTGGCGAGTTGCCGCAATGCCGAGGTGAAAGACGCTGCTGTGGCACCGTCACGGGTGGTCAGTGTCAGAGTCCGGGTGGCGGAGCAGTACACCCCGGGCCCGATGCGGCTTCCGGGAAGGTGTCGGCCGGGGGAAAGCCGGTGACGTCGTGTTGCTGCGGTGGCGCCATACCACGAGGCGTTCCCGCGCCGCCGTCCGAGGGGTCGGCAAGGGAAAGGAGCGGGAGAGTCCACGGGTTCCTGGTATAGGTCGAAGAGACCTGGAAGTACCTCAGCGAGGAGACGGACATGGCGCAGGAGACTGATGTCGTAGTGATCGGGATGGGCGTGGGCGGTGAGCATGTCGCCGAGCGCCTGGCCGAGGAAGGGCTGGACGTCGTCGGGGTCGAGGCGGAGCTGGTCGGCGGGGAGTGCCCGTACTGGGCCTGCATCCCGAGCAAGATGATGATCCGTGGCGGGAACCTGCTCGCGGAGGCCCGGCGTATCCCGGGTCTGGCGGGGCAGGCGCAGATTACTGCGGACTTCGCACCGGTCGCCTCCCGGATCCGCGACGAGGCGACCGACGACTGGAACGATCAGGTGGCCGTGGACCGGTTCACCGGCAAGGGCGGTCACTTCGTCCGTGGGCACGCCAGGCTGGCCGGGGCCGGGCGAGTCGAGATCGACGGTCGGCAGTTCACTGGACGGCGTGGGGTGGTGCTCGCCACCGGCAGCCGCCCGCAGATCCCCCCGGTGCCGGGTCTGGACCCTGTTCCGTACTGGACGAACCGCGACGCGACCGCCGCCAAGGAGAACCCGCACTCGCTCATGGTGCTCGGTGGAGGGGCGGTGGGCGTCGAGCTGGCCCAGGCTTTCGCCCGCTTCGGTACGGCAGTCACCCTCGTCGAGGCGGCGGAACGGCTGCTGCCGGCGGAGGAGCCCGAGACGGGCGGTCTGCTGGCCGAAGTGCTGGCCGCTGAGGGCATCACCGTACGCACCGGGGCACAGGCCACCCACGCGCGCCACGACGGTGACACTTTCACCCTCACCCTCGACGGCGGCGAGAAACTCACCGCGCAGCGGCTGCTGGTGGCCACCGGGCGCCGCGCCAACCTTGCGGGGCTCGGGCTGGAGACGGTCGGCCTCGACCCCGACGCCCGCGCCCTGGACGTGGACGAGCAGCTGCGAGCGGGCCCGGGCCTGTGGGGCGTCGGAGACGTCACCGGGCGCGGAGCCTTCACACACATCGCGATGTACCAGGCCGAGATCGCGGTCCGCGCCGTCCTCGGCACACCCGGCCCCGGCGCGGACTACCGCGCCCTACCCCGGGTCACCTTCACCGATCCGGAGGTCGGTTCGGTGGGACTGAGCGAGGCCCAGGCCCGTGAGCGGGGCCTGCGGGTGCGCACCGGTACCGCCCAGGTGCCGTCATCGGCCCGCGGCTGGATCCACAAGGTGGGCAACGAGGGCTTGATCAAACTCGTCGAGGACGCGGACCGCGGGGTACTGGTCGGCGCCACCTCCGTCGGCCCCATGGGAGGCGAGGTCCTCTACGGCCTCGTCGTGGCGGTCCATGCCGAGGTCCCTGTCGACCGGCTGCGGCACATGATGTACGCCTACCCCACGTTCCACCGCGCCGTGGAAGAGGCACTCACGGCGCTCCGCAGTAGCTGACGCACGGACAGGCCGAGGAGCCGGCGCGGTGCGCCGCTCAGCGCCCGGCTCACACCCTCACGGATTTCGGGATCGCTCCTGAACACATCCCGCAGTGCCTACCTGGCTCCTGGTTGCTTGCCGCCACCCTGGAGGACTCCGAGCGGGAGCTCACCAGCCACCACGACTCCGGCGCGTTCTGCCCGTCCACCTGGTCCAGGCGATCAGCGATATGAATCTTTTGGATGCCGCAGCGTTCCTCGGCATCCCCACGTCCTGGACTACCCAGAGCCCCCTGCGGATCAAGCCCCTGGATCCCCATCACGACCTCAAAAACCGAGACTTATCGGCCACGCTGCGACTCTTGGCGCAGCACGTCCTCGGCCAGGAGAAGGTCGACTACCGGGCCCACCGCATGCAGTTCGCCCGCTGGTCCATCGACGACAGGATACGGGACGAGCTCCGCCGACACCGCCCTCCAGGCCGAGGCCGGAAGCCGAACGAGCACACCCGAGAGTGCGCATCCGCTTTTGTCTGGAGCTATATAACGGGAAGCGAGTTCGCCCGTGCAGCAGTCTTCCAGCCACCAATGCGGCCCCACGAACGAACACTCTCGCTTAAGGGCTGTCCCGCAAAGATCTTGGCTCCGAGTACGGAGCAACCTTAAGAGCTGGTGAGGTGCTCAGCCGGTGGGTCGTGAGGTGTTCAGCGACTGGGCATAGTCAGCGAGTGCGCGAAAGTCGTTCTCCCGTAGGCCGATCCGCGGGTTGACGTGGTGGAGGAGCCCGGGACCTTGATGATGGGCGGTCACGTAGGTCTGATCCAGCTCGCTCTGCTCGTCGTCCACCCAAGCGAAAGGACGGCCATTGGCGTAGTTCACCAGTGGTCCGGTCTTCCAGTGGACTCCATCAGGGCGTTCCTGGAGTAGGACGTCGCCGAAGTCGACGAAGGGAAGTTCCGGAAGGCCGAGCACTGGTGCGATCCACCGGTTGGCGTCGTCCATCCATATGGTGGCCCAGCACAGCTCGAAGCCGAGCTGGAGCAGGATTCGTCCGTGCTCTGGGTTGAGCCAGCCACGTAGGGGACGTCGTCGGGACGAGAGGCCTCTGTCGTCCTCAGGGGCGCCGTTCTAGGGGACTCTGAGTGTGATGTAGCCGTGGGGACGCCTCTCCGGCTTGGCCGCGTAAGGGTTGAGCGGCCCGTCCACGTCGAGGAACAACAGTGGTCGGTTCACGGTTTCCCCCGGTCTTGCGCATTGTGGACTGCCCCGATCAGCGTAACTGTGGCATCGTCTCGGCATTGGGCCGGCCTGAGTGATGATCATGATGTGGCGAGTGTGATCACGGCATCGGAGCCGTCCTGGATAACCCCGTTCGCGGGGCTGGGCCCGCGCTGCTTCGGCAAACTGCTGACCACGCTGCGGCGCGATGGAGCAGATGTGGTCCACCGAGGCCGGCCATGGAGTCTGCCGCTGGAGGACCGAGTGCTGCTGGTCACGGCCTACTGGCGAACCAATCTGACGTTGCGGCAGCTCGCTCCGCTGTTCGGCGTCTCGAAGTCCACGGCCGGCCGAGTCATCAACCACCTTGGACCCCTGCTAGCACTCCAGCCCCGCAAGCGGTTCGCTAAAGACACCGTGCTCATCGTGGACGGCACCCTGGTCCCCACCCGTGACCACACGATCGCCGAGCGGTACATGAACTACCGGCACTCCACCAACCATCAGGTCGTCATCGACGCCGACACCCGCCTGGTCGTTGCGGTCGGCCGACCGCTCGCCGGGAACCGCAACGACTGCAAGGCATGGGAAGAGTCAGGTGCCAAGGATGCCGTCGGCAACGCGGTCACGATCGCCGACGGCGGCTACCCGGGCACCGGACTGGTCATCCCTCATCGCCGCAAGCATGGCCAAGGTGAACTTCCGGACTGGAAAGAGCAGCACAACAAGTCCCACAAGCAGGTCCGAGCCCGTGTCGAGCACGTCTTCGCCCGCATGAAGACCTGGAAGATCCTGCGCGACTGCCGCCTCAAAGGCGACGGCGTCCACCACGCCATGCTCGGCATCGCCCGGTTGCACAACCTCGCTCTCACCGGATAGGACTGCGGGCCGCGCAGTGGCCCACCATGCCCGAGGCGACTTCAAGATCTTTGCGGGACAACCCTTAGACATGCCGCACCTGACGCTACTCAGGCGTTGGGAATCGCAAGAGCCACCCGTCCCTGCCTCCTGGCTCTGCACGGCTCTCGGGGAATACTCCAGACAGGTGGTTGCCACCATCAGTCACGCACCGTGACCAAGACGGACCCTGGCCCGCCAACTATCGCCCTCAACATCCGCCAACCAGCTCCCTCCGCCTGCTGGCGACCTGCACCGAAGAGACCATCACCCGCCAACTACGATCCTCGGTCACAGCACGGACCCTTCCCGATCCACGTGACGGTCGGTGCACTGCTGGCGCGCGGTGGCTGCGAGGCCCTGCTGATTGAGCACCGCGCCTACGGGATCACTTTGCAGCCCGGGGGCGGCCATCTCGAGCCGACGGACACCACGCTGATCGATGCGGCGGTGCGCAAGCTCTCCGAAGAGACCCGCCTCGACCCTGCGGCAGTGTCCCTAGCGGATTCGGTGCCTGCGTATGTCGAGTACGGGCGTGTTCCAGCGCGCCCGACCAAGGGAGAGCCGGATCACTACCACCTCGACATCGGGTTCGTCTTCACGGCGGACCACACGGATCCAGGAAGCGGAGGGACCGGCGCCGCCTGGTACCTACTCGCGGATGCCAAACGGCTGGTCGGCCACTGCATCGCCCGGGCTGTCAGCAGGCCGGCCCGCGCAGGCTGACCCCGCACAGCCGTCGCTGCACCGGCTCGTTCTATGCGCCGTCCGGGACCCGGCGGGCGCGGGCCGGTTTTCTCGGTTCACGCTTGCGGGCTGTCGAGTCGAGCGACGACGAGCCAGCTGATGATCGTAACGTCGTCGGGACGAGTCTGGGCGTAGGCGATCGCCATCTGCTGTTCGTAGGAGAAGCCGGTTTCCGGGCGAGCGAAGACCGGGATGGACAGCCAGGCCCTCCGCTCGGCCATGGTGGTGTGCTGGGCCGTGATATGCGGCTCGGCCAGCGCCAGCCCGGCGGCGGCCAGGTAGCTGGTGACGGCCGTGAGCGGCAGCCGGGGAACGCCGCTGGCCGGTGCCGAAGGTGCGCAGTAGTCGCGGGTGGCGATCTGCTCGATCAGCGAATCGAGCGAAGTACTAGCGGGCCGGGTCTGCGCGGGGTGAATCCTCCGCCGATTTTGAACACGAACCGGCCGCCGGGACACAGGACGCGGCGATCGCAAGGTCCGGGTCGTGGTCCTTGTAGCCGTCCATCGCGGCGAGGAAGTCGGCCGGGGTGAGGTCGGCGTCGACTCCGAGGTCGGCCATCGTGGCAAGGTAGGCGTCACGGAGCCGCTGGTACCAGCCGTCCAGATAGCGGCCGCTGTCGTACCGGACCCACGCCTCCAGCGGGCGCACCTCGTAGCCAAGCTCCACCGCGTACGCGACGGTGGGCGTCGCGTACCAGGCCGGCCCCTCAGGACACTCGCCCTTCGGCGTGAAGGGGCTCGGCAGCAGGCTGCCGTCCAGCTCCACCCACCCCTTGCCGACCTTCACGTGGGACAGGTCGACATGGGACAGGTCGACCAGCCACGAGCCGGGCAGCTTCGCATCGAACGCCGGGGCCCGGATGGATCGCGTCGGACGCACTGTAGCCGCTCATCGAGCCATTGTTGCCCGAGCCGCCGCCGAAGCAGGTGGAGGGCGGCCGCGGGTGCCCCGCCAGCCTCTGTGCGGGATCCTGTTCGTCCTGCACACCGGCATCCAGTGAAGGCACCTGCCCCAGGAGCTCGGCTTCGGCTCGGGCATGACCTGCTGACGGCGCGCCTTGCGAGTCTGGAACGAGGCCAGCGCCTGGGCTGCTGGAGAAACTGAGGTCGAAGAACCCGGTGGACTGGGAACGGGCAGTGCCCGGCTCCTCGCACGTGCGGCTGCCCGGCGGGGCCCAAAGGCGGGCCCAGCCCGGTCGACCGCGCACGGCCCGGCAGCAAGCCCGCCAAGGTCGGTCACGCGAAACGCGGCCGCGCGGAGACCATCACACGGAGGAGCGGGGGTGGTTCTGGTCACGCCAGGCCCGAGGCGGGATTCCGTATGCCTGTTTGAACACCTTGCTGAAGTGGGTCGCGTCCACGAAGCCCCATCTCCGTCCTACCGCCGCGATGGTCTGTAGCCGCCCGCTCGGGCCAGCCAGTTCTCGCCTGCATGCGGCCAGGCGGCGTGTACGGATCCAGTCTCCGAGGCTGATGCCCGACCGGGACAGCACCGCGTAGAGGTGACGTACGGAAATGTTGTGTGCGGCGGCGATCCGTGCCGCCGATAGATCGGGATCAGCCAGGTGGGCCAGAATGTATTGAGTGATCCGCAAGCCGAGCGTCGCTTCCAGCGGCTCCTTGGCCAAGCTGGAGTTGCCGTACTGGGACGTCAGGACGGCACGGAGGAGCTCGATGCTGGGTTCCACAACGGCGTCGGCATGCACGCCCTGGTGCAATTCGTCGCTGACGGCCAGTTGGGAGAAGTAGGGGAAGGCAAGGCGCGCAATGGGGTTGTCGGATCCCAAGGGGACCGCGGTGATGTCTCTTAGTAACCGGTCGGGGAGCGCTAGTGCCGCGCGGGGGAAACGGATGAAGCGGTAGTCGACTCCTTCGTCGAACAGATGCGTGTAGGGAACGATCGATTCGTAGACGGCGAATTCCCCCGGCCTCAGCAGGCACTCGCGACCGTTCTGCACCACCACGCTGCTGCCCGTCATCTGCACACCGAGAGTGACGGCCGGCTCTTCGTCCTCTCGGGCCAGCCGCTCTGTCCGACGGAGAGCGACCGCGGTCGCCCGCGCTGAACAGATCCTGATGGGCCCGACGGTGCCGAGCCCGATGCGAACGGAGATGTCCTCAGCCCTGGGACGGTGATCGATATCGACCGCCACCATGGATTTCCACACCGCGTTGCGGACCACTTCCTCCCGGTCCCGCGGCGGTATGAACGCGGTGTCCAGGACCGTGCTCACGAGGCAGACCTTCCTCTGCGTCGGTCATAAGGTCGGCCTGCCAAGACCGCTGCCCGTTCCCCCACAAGTCACCCCTCCACATGCGCAGTTCCCGACGTCAGTGTGGCTGGATTCCCTCTCGGTACGCAACGGCTTCGACGGGCACGGCATGCCCTCGCCTGATGTGGCGTCCGCTTGAGGCAGGTGCACCACTGACAAAGTTCCCTGCACGAATAACAAAGTCGGAAGCCCACAACGGCCCTAGGGTTCGTGGGAAAGGCCGGAGGACGGGGACCCGACCTGGCCGGCAGCTTGCGGATCATTGAGAGGGCTGAGAATGTTCCCGCGCACCCGTACCGGCGTCACATCACTTGTTGCTTCAGGGCTGTTGGCTGCGTCGCTGGGAGGGGCCCTCGCTGCCGCGCCCTCTGCTGCGGCAGCGGCATACCCGTGGTGCACCTCGTCCGCCTGGACGCAGAGTGCGGACACCACCTGGACCACCAGGCCGTCAACCAGCAACACCAACACAACGTGCGTCATGGCCCAGGGAAGCACCGGTGCCGGTGTCACCTCCCTGCAGAAGGCATTGCGGCACTGCTATGGCAGGAACATCGCGATTGACGGGGTGTTCGGACCCGCCACCGAGGCGGCACTCAAATATGCACAGGGCAGAGCTGGCGTGAGCCAGGACGGCGAGTACGGTCCGGTGACACGCAACGCAATCCTCTGGGCCGATACAGCATCGAGACAGGTGCAAAGGTCCGTTGTGCATGAAGCTAGAGGGAGTCAGAGCGGGCGGTTCGTGAGTTCGGAAGTGGTTCTGGTGTCGCTTGATGGTGTCGCCGAAGCCGGAACGTGCCGGTCCGATACCCCTGATTCGCTGGACCGGTGGGGTGAGTAAGCGCAAGCCACACCAAGGCGACTTGGCGGGCCAACAGCGGGTGTTGATCGAGCGGTGCTCATGGCCTGGAAGAACTGGCACCGTTCCGTCGCGCCTGCACCAGTCCCGGACCAGCCGTCAGTGGACTCACCTGCCGAACGACCGAAAAGCGCGATGGACTCCGCAGCCTGGCGGGACCATGGTAGCGACCAGTAGATCCATGAACTCCTGCGCTGCCAGGTGCGGGAGAGCCACCGGCCATCAGCTGACCCGACCCTGAGGTGCTGGACACCCTGAGTACCCATGCGGCCGCCGAAGCCCCTGCCCCCACGACCGACCCGGGTCTTCGCCCCTACAGATAGGGACGCCTCTGCATCGCGCGGGCGAGGCGTAGACATGCCAAACAGAGCAAACACCATGATTTCTGATCAAATCACATGCCTACCCGACAACCTCTCAATAGGAGCCTGATGTCCTTTCGTTCCTCCCGCCGCAAGTCTCGCGCCCTCGCTGCCTTGGGTGCCCTAGCGGCCATACTCGCCTGCGGCGTCGCCGCCTCCCCCTCCGCGAGCGCATACGTATACCCGACCTGTAACACTACCAAGGCTGTCTCCATCACCTCGGGTCACTCCGTCACGGTTCCCGCCTACGGCAGCTCCAAGACTTTGACGTGCAAACTGGTACTCAACCAGAGCACGGAGAACCCGGCCGTGAAGGCGCTGCAGCGGAGCCTGAAGAATTGCGAGGGCTACTCCTACCTTGGCGTCGATGGCTTCTACGGCCCGCAGACGTTCCTCGCCGTTGAGGCCCTTCAAGAGAAATACGGGCTCTTCCCGGACGGCATCTACGGCCCGAACACCCGTGACAGCATGAAGCACTACAGTTCCACGCTGGGCTGCGCCCGCCTCTGACATCGCGTTCAGCGTCGGCACTGGCCGTCCGTTGCCGCTTCGGCCAGTCCTCGGCCGAAGCGGCGACGCCGCTCGACTCCCCTGTGCGACGTCCAGCACCGCGGTTGCGAAGCCGTAGCGCAAGGCACGCGGCACCACGCCCAACCCACCTCCACGCGGGCATGACACGTCGAAGTGGGTGTGGATCACCGCCGGACGCGCCCGGCCGCACCATCCCGCCACCTACTGCGTTGTCCTGCCAGGTCCACCGTGTCCTGGTCCTGATCTGGGCCTGGTTAGCGTGTCCTCGCGGGTGCAGATGTGCGCGTGCGCCCCCTGCACCCGCGCAGCTCACCGCTCCGGAAACCGCGTCGGCGAGCCACGTGAGGTGTGGCCCAAGTCCCATGCCCATAGCGTGGAGTCCCGCAATGCAGAATGGCAGCATCCCCTTCCGCATCTCTGTCGTCCGGTGACGAGCTCCGCTGTTCTCGCTGGTCAGGCCAGCTGGTGCCACGGAGGGACTGATCCAGGGGGCCAAAGCGGCCTCTCCGGTTGCGCTTCCGCCGCGGCACCCGGCGGCAATCGTTCGGTGTTCGGGCCGGCTCGCAAGCTGGACGCTCGCACCTTCTTCCCGCCCAGGTACGGGATCCCGGCGCGCTCACGAGCAGTTTGCACACGGTTGACCGCACCGCCCTTCATCGCTCCCCCGGCGGGTGGCGAGCTTGCGGTTCGCGAGCCGGCCGGTGACGATCAGGACGCGGAAGATCGGCTGCGCCGGGGCGTCGGCGTCGGGGTCTTTGAGTACGAACCGGGCCGTGGCGCGGCCGGCCAGGCGGATGTCGTCGCGGTCGGCGATGAACCCGGTGGATCCTTTCGCCTGCCGGTTCGTCTTCGATGTCGCCGTGGTGGCGAGCAGCCCTGTGGGCAGATTCGCACGTGCTTGACGAGCAGGTCGGTCAGCTCGGCGCGGTCTTCAAACGTTCAATATCATTCGATAGTTGAGGTGACTGAGGATTCGGGGCGGCGGACACAGAGTGGTGTCCGCTTTCGAGGCGTATCGGGTGCAGTGCATCGTCCCCATCGGTCGGGTGCATCGCATCGTCACCACAGCCACGCAGTGGCATGGTGCATCCGCGACCCGGGTTGATGCGACTGCCCGGCGATGAAGTGACGACGCCCGGCGCCCTGGAGCCGCCCCTACGCTGCTGGCGTTTCTTCTCCGCCTTCGACTTCGGTGTCCGGGTCGTGGGCGACTGCGGGGTCCCGGATGCCGTCTTGGTCCTTGGCGACCATCTTCGCGACGGCCTCGAATGTCCAGCGGGTTTGCTCCACCGTGGTGACGTCGGTCGCCTGTTCCGGCACAGGGCCAGCCTCCCCGTCCCCGCAGGTCGACCGCAGGCTGGGCCTCGGGGTAGCGGCGGGCAAAGCGACGGGTATGCGGCTGGGTATGCGAGTCGAGGCGGTCGGAGCGGCGAACCGCGTGGATCCGAGCGGTCAGTGCGCCGACGGGAAGGCGGCCCGCTCGTACGGCGGCCAGGGCGACACCGACCACCGGCCGCACTTCAGAACACCCGCGCGTCGGCGGGGAGAGCCCTTCGATCTCGGACAGCCCACTGGGGGTTGAACACCCGACGTCGCCCCGGAGGACACCCACAAGTCTTTGACACTATCCAGCCCCGCGAACGACTCCGCCGGCCCGTCCTTCTTCAAGCCATCCCCACCACAGAGCCCACCGGGCAGTACTCCTCGCGTGACGTGTCCTGGCAAGCACCGAGTGATGATGACGGCCCGGCATTTGCCGGGCCGTCATCAGGCGCGCGCATATCTGGTGTGTGCCTCAGCGCGAAGTGGCTACCGAGGACAACACCCAGTTGGAAACGGTTGTTCACCCCTGTGCGGTCCATCAGTGAGCGCAGGATGTTGGTAACCGTTCGAGGGCTGATTCCCATCCGGTGGGCGGCGCTGGCGTCCGTGTGTCCGGCCCATAGCAGCGAAATTAGCCTGTGCTCCCTGGGGCTCAGCAGCAGTCCGCAGTCACGCTGGTCGACAGGCGTCTCCTCCGGGCGCGCGCCCATCGATCCGCCTCTCGAACCCACGTCGGCCGTCCGAGTCGGTGACCATACGACTCCGGGGCGGAGTCCAAAGTGAAGCGCCATGCGCTGGCCCTCGTCTGCTCGGAAGGTGCTGACCGGACGATTGTCGAGGTGCCGGATCGACGGCCGATCAGCGCCGGATCACACACGGCTTGTCTGCCTGTCGGACCGCTCGGACTGGGCGCCTGCAGGGCAGGGAATCCGCAGTCGCCCGATCAGGGCCGTCGCCAGCGAATCGAATCGTCGCCCCCGACCCGCCGGCCGCGATCCCCTGACATCCCGCCTGGCCGATTTCATCCGCTCCGGCCCACCGCGTGGTAAGAGATATCCGTCGTTTCAGCAACTATCCACGCGGATGATCAGACCGTGCCCCGTAGAGGCAGCGAATCCAATTTCTGGGAAATCGACTTCCTCGAGACCCACGAGCGAAAGTGCACCAACCAGTGCTCACACGATGGGAGCGTGGAACGAAGAACCTAGAATACCCGGATCATCCGCTTACAGCGGTGCCGATGACGAGCCCACTGCCCGCCTTCCCAGGCCGTTGACCACGCACATGACCAGAAAACGTGTTGGGCATCCAGCTCGACCGCCTCAAGCGACTCAAGCGACTCAAGCGACTCAATTCCACGAAATACGCCCACTCAGAAGCTGTTGTTCTATCGATCTTGGTGAGCGTGAGTTCGAGGTCGTCGACTCGGTCGGGTGATCTCGTGGCCGACCGGGCATGAAAGCGGGGCCTCCCGCACAGCTCGAGGGTGTCGAATCCAAACGAGCAACAGGAGGCCCCTGGTGCTGCAGTCTTCCGTGCCGGCGTCGATGGCGTCCAACTCGGCGTCCCCGTCGTGTGATTGTCTCGCTCACCGGTTCGGGAACGCCGCGGACCGGCCGTACAGGCGACCGAGGTATCCGTCCGACATGAGCGACGCGGAGTGGGCCGTCGTACGTGACGCGATGCCGGTTCCCTGCTGGCTCGAGGGCCGCGGTGGGCAACCGGAGAGCTATTGTCACCGGCAGATGGTCGATGCGGTGCGCTATCTGGTCGCGGGCGGTATCACCTGGCGGGCGATGCCTGCGGACTTCCCCGCGTGGGACCGCGTCTACGCCTTCTTCCGGCGCTGGCGGGACAAGGGCCTGACCGCCGAGTTCCACGACCGGCTGCGCGACCGGGTCCGCCGGGCCGCGGGCCGGGATCCGGAGCCGACGGCCGGCATCATCGATGCGCAGTCGGTGAAGGCAGCCGCGTCGGTGCCGAGCGCGACCAGGGGATTCGACGGCGGGAAGAAGGTCAACGGCCGCAAGCGGCACATCGTGGTGGACACCCTCGGACTGCTGCTGACCGTGATGGTGACCGCGGCCTCGGCCACCGACCGGGACGCGGGGCAGACACTCCTGGCCCGGCTGCGTGAGCGGCACTGGCGCGTCACGCGGGTGTGGGCCGACGGAGGCTACACCGGACGCCTGGTCGACCTCGCCCGCGATGCCTGGCGGATCGTGCTGACCGTGGTCAGACGCAGCGACGACACCAGCGGTTTCACCGTGCTGCCGAAGAGGTGGCTGGTGGAGCGCACGTTCGCGTGGCTGATGCACTCACGCCGGCTGGCCCGCGACTACGAGACGCGCACCGACACCTCGGAGGCAGTGATCAAGTGGGCGATGAGCACGGTCATGAGCCGCCGCCTCGCCCGACGGGCACGCTGAACAGCCCCGGACGTTCCTCCGCCAGCCAGCCCCGCGCGGCCAGCCGCTTGGCTTTCGACCGCACCCCTTCCACCTTCGCCGGGACCGGCTCCAGCCCGAGGCCGACCGCGAGTTGACGACAGTCCATCGCCTCCCCGCGCATCTCGTTCCCGCCGGCCAGCACGGCCATGATCCGCTGGTAGTCCGGCGCGAGAACCGCCGGGGCGAGCCCTTCCTCCAGTGAGGCACCACTGAGCCGGGCACCGCCTGCCTGACCTGCACCGGCCGTTCACCGGCCACCACGACCGGCGCCACGTCCTCGCTTCCGCGAGGCTCCGCCAGAACCTCACCCACCGTCTCACGGGCAATCACGAACCGCTCCCACACCGCCTCCGCTTCCCGCAGCTCGGCCTGGAGAGCATCCACCCGCTGCCGAGCGACGCGTTCGCGCTCCTCCAGCAGCCCCATCACCGACGGCATCCCGGCACCTCCACCGAAGAGACGACACAACAACCCGTCCCTCCCGCCGAAACACCACCCCTACACCTGACCAGCGGAAACACACCCGCACTCTCGGAAAGACAACAGCTTCTCAGTGGGCCTTTCCATCATCGGCCTGAGCTGGTCAAATGCAGGGTCAGGACGGCTTGGACGAGGCTCGTGATGCGGGTGGTCGAGCACCGCAGCTTGCGGAGGAGCCGCCAGGACTTGAGGGTGGCGACGGCCTACTCGACCAGGGCTCGGATTTTTGCCTGAGACCGGTTGACGGCCTTCTGGCCTGTGGAAAGGTTCTCCCAACGTCCCCAGTACGGGAACCGGACCGTGCCCCCGGCGCCTCGGTATCCCTTGTCGGCCCAGCAGGTGATGCCGGCGTCCGTGAGGGCGGCGATGATGCCGTGTTCACGGGCGGCCCGGGCATCGTGGACGGCTCCGGGCAGAACCGGCGACGCCCACAGTAGCCGGCCGGACGGAGCGGTTAGGACCTGCACGTTCATCCCGTGCTTCTTGTGCTTGCCGGAATAGGAGGGGCGGTCCGCGGCGATCCGGTCGATCGGCAGCAGGGTGCCGTCCAGCAGCACGAAAGCCTTCGTCGATGCCGTCCGGTCCGCTTCCGCGAGAGTCGGGGCGAGGGCGGCCAGTAGCTCGACGGCCTCGGCGACGTACCGGTAGGCCGTCGTGGTCCCGATGCCGAAACCGGCTGCGAGCTGGGCGTACGGGTGGCCGTTGCGAAGGTGGGCGAGAGTGAGCAGGGCTTGCTGGCCCGGGCTCAGGCGCCGCCATCGGGTACCGAGCTCCCAACGGAGCTTGGCGGACAGGAAGCGCAGGGCAGAACTGGACACGTCGACACCCGACGGGTAGACAAACACACGAAGCCTCTGGTGGAGACGGATTTCTTGGTCGAAAACCCATCTACCAGGGGCTTCACTTGCCTGTCAGTCCAACTGACGTGCTCAGTCGCCAGGTTGAAAAGGGCTCAGCGGGTATCGAGCCTCAGAGATCGGGCATCTCGGTGGTGGACACAGCGGCAAAGAACCGCCTCATGCCGGACCGGTTGATGACAAGGGCCCGGAAGCCACAGACATCCTGGTGGTCAACCGCCGGGTCACATTGCTGATTTCAGAAGTTCGGTTGTGGGGCGCAGTCGAGCCGAGTTACCTTGGGGACGCGTCGGGGTACGCACCGGCTTCACTTCGACGCAGTGGGGATGATGATGAAGAATGCCGTGTTCAACCAGTTAGCACATGCCAGAAGATATTTCGAAGCCAAAGCTGCCACCTACGACACAGAAGCTCACGGATCTTACGAGCGCCTGACGGACGTTCTACTCTCGGAAGCGTTGAACCTGTCGGTGTTCCCGCGACTGCCCGACAAGTTCACTTTCCTCGACGTAGGCGGCGGGACCGGACGGTGGTCGGCGCGGATTGCCACGACGTGCCAGGAAAGCTCGGGTGTCCTGCTCGACGTGAGCGCGGGTATGGTGAGGCATGCCGAGGAACGTGCACGTTCCCACGGTTACCTCGACAGGGTCCGCCACATCAGAGGCGACGTCGACCAAGCGGGCGCGCTGTTGGCCGGGATGAGGTTCGACCTCATCATCAACACCCACCACCTACTGGGCTTCTTCCACTCCCCGGAACTTGTCCTCGGTTCCCTCGTCCCCCTTCTGTCGGATCACGGCTTGCTGGTGTCGGTGATGCCCAGCCGTTGGCACGCCGCGTATGGGGACCTGAGTGTCGGAGACGCCGATCGTGCCCGCAAGAGTCTGTCCGGCCTCTCGTGGGAGGCCAACGAAAAACCTTACGGACACCTGTTCACACCCGGAGAAGTTCGCATGCTGCACCTCTCTGCGAAGCTCACCGTCGATCTCCTCACAGGCTTCCCGTGTCTCATCTATCCGACTCCCCTAGGCGCAGCCTCGCCATCGTTGAGATCCGCCGAGGAACTCCTGCGCGATGAGACGTTCTTCCGCAAGGTACTCGCCATGGAGATCGAATTGCTGATCGATCCCGACGCGGGATCGCGGGGTGCCAATCTTTTGGCCGTGGCATCGCGCAGAAAGCCGTCCGGAGACTGATCCGCCCGCCTCGTCGCTCACCGGACGGACCTCAGCACCGTGCCATCACACTGGTACCCGGCCGGAACCAGCGAAGTTGCGCTCCAGGCGGGTTAACAGGGCGGCGGCTCGCTCCGCTTCGGGTACACCCAGCGCAGCCAGGGATTCATGAGCCCGGACGAGATGCGTCCGGGCCTCGTCCAAGTGACCGAGGGCTACATGAACATGCCCTAGCACCAGGAGAGCGAGATGGTGATGACGAAGGTTCCCCGCCTGCTCGCAGAGGACGACGCTCCGCTCGGCCTCCTCTACCGCACGGTCCAGCTCTCCCAGCTCCCTGAGGGCGTCGGCCAACCGAAAGCGCACCTGTGCCTCCCTCACAGGCAGCCGGGCGGCGAGGCACAACGCCAGCGCCTTCTCCTGCCACTCGGCGGCTTCCCGGAAGTCACCGCCCGCGTAACGAGCGAGGCCGAGGATGTAGTAGGCGTACGCCTCCGCGGAGTGGCTCAGGTCCGCGCCCTTCGACAGGACCTCCTCGCAGATGCACAATGCCTCACCGAGCACCCCTTTGTTGACATACAGAAGTGCACTATTCAGCCTGGTGGTGATCTCACCAGCGCGATGCCCCATACGCCGGGAAAGGACGATCGCCTCCTGGTAATGGTGGAGGGCGTTCTCTAGATCACCCCTCATGTGCGTTTCCAGACCGAGGTCGTTGAGTACCTGCTGGAGAATCACCAGGTCACCCGATGCCCGGCAGAGCCGGATGGCCGTGGTCGCCTGCTCGCGCGCCCGCGCGAAGCGGCCCATGGCTAGTGCGATGGTGCCCTCCAGGAAGCGTGCACGCCCCTCCGCCTGGTTGTCGGAACACCGTTCGGCGGTGGCGGTGAGAAGTTCGGTGACCTCCGCCCAGGCAGCGACGCCCACATCGGCCTGGAAGGCACTGAAGGCGATGAGCATGTCGATGGCCGAACGCAGCAGGCTATCCGGGAAGTCGTCCTCCCCACCGCTCAAAGAGCCGGTCCTCACGCCACGCGCCACTTGCGCGGCCAGTGACAACACGGTCTCCGCCTCGGCCATGGCCCAGGCACGGGCCTCGGCCACAGTGGTGAACCGAATACCGGGTTTCGAGCTCCGCGCCAGGGTGTCCTGGACGGGATCGCCGACGACGACTTGCCCGAACGCGTGCACCGTGGTGGCCAGCAGAGAATCCAGGAGCCGCCGCACCGCCAGCAGCTCCGTGCCGGGCAGCCTTCTGTGGCGGGCGAACGAGCGCAGCAGACTGTGGAAGCGGTATCTGCCGGCCGACGGCGACTCGAGCATCGCGGCGTCGACCAGTGACTCCAGCAACGCCTCGGCCGTCCCTTCGTCGACGTCCAGCGCGGCTGCCGCGGAGCTCAGCGACAGCTCCGGGGCGGCGATGGATGACACCAGGCACAGACCGTGCGCCTGTGTCCGACTGAGCTGGCGGAAAGTGAGGTCGAAGGCGGCGGCGATGGTCATGTCGCCGACCCTCAGTTCGTCGATCCGTTTGCGCTCGTCGGACAGCCGGACGACGAGCGACTCGATGGACCAGGTCGGGCGGGCGGCGAGCCTGGCAGCCACGATACGAACGGCCAGCGGCAGGAACCCGCAGGATTCCATGAGCTTCAGGGTGGCTTCCGGCTCTGCCTTCACTCGTTCCGAGCCGATGATGCGGGCCATCAAATCCACCGCCTCCGATGGGTGGAACACCCCGAGTTCGGTCTGCAGGGCCGCAGGCAGACCACTCAGGCGGGTGCGGCTGGTGATGAGGACACCGCAGTTGGCCTCACCCGGCAGCAGCGGGCAGACCTGTCCAGCCCACTGGGCGTCGTCCAGGACGATGAGCATGCGCCGGTGGCCGACCATGGTCCGGAACAGCGCGCTCCGCTCCTGCAGCGACTCTGGAATCTGGTCCTGCCGCACACCGAGCGCCGTGAGGAAGGCACCCAGAACGATCTCGGGTCTCACGGCGTCACCGTCGCCTGACCGCAGTTCCGCGTACAGCTGGCCGTCCGGATACGCTTCGCTGATGTGGTGCGCCACATGCAGGGCCAGAGCGGATTTGCCGACGCCTCCCATGCCGACGAGGACGACGACCGGCGGGGCAAAGCGCTTCTCCACGGTCAGCGCGGAAGCCAGGGTCGTCGCCAGGTGGGACCGGCCTAGGAAGTCGCACGGCTGGGGCGGGAGTTGCCTGGGCGGCTCCCGCCGGGCAGGTGGGTCGTCGCCAGCCGCTCGCTCCGTGAGGACGGACTCGGACGCATCCGCTGGGGGGGCGGCAGGCGCCGGCTTCGGCTTCGCAACACTCTCCCCCCGGCGCTCCGGCACGAGTTCCTTGTCTCCGCTCAATATACGCTGGTGTAGGTCCGTGAGTTCGGGTCCGGCTTCGACCCCGAGCTCGTCGATGAGCACTCTGCGCGCGTCGCGGTAGGTCGCCAGCGCCTCGGCCCGTCGCCCGGCCAGGGACTGTGCACGCATCAGCAGGCAATAGAGACGTTCCCTCAAGGGGTGCTGGTCGATCAGCGAGTGGAGTTCGGCAACGTAGCTGCTACTGAGTCCCAGTTCGAGTCCTACGTCTATACGTTCCTCCATCAGCGACAGGCGCAGTTCGTTTAGTCGGCGTCGCTGGCTGGCGGCGAATGGCCCGGGAACCGCCGCGAGTGGTTCCCCCTGCCACAGCAGCAGCGCGGCCTCGATCGCTTCGTAGGCACGGGCAGGTTTGTCTTCGCGGCGAGCCAGTTCGGCCGCTCGGGCGTACTCCTCGGCCCGGCGGTAGTCGACGTGGTCGTCGGGCAACTCCAGTTGGTACCCGTCACCGACCGACTGCAGAATACGAGGATAGGCGCCGTTCGCTTCCAGCGCCTTGCGCAACCGCCAGGCGTAGGTGCGCAAGGTGGTTACAGCGGAGGCCGGGCCTTCCTCGCCCCACAGCGCCTCAACGAGGTCCACCGCCGTCGCCGACCGGCCTGGCCTCATAAGGAGCGCGGCAAACATGGCCTGCTGCTGCGGACTGCCCAGATTGACATCGTTATCGCCACGGTTGACGCGCAGCGGGCCCAGTACGGACGCCGTGATGTGTGCCACGATTCCCCTGTCGACGAACTGTCCGGTGTCGGGACGACGATGTGGTGTCTCGCATGAACACCATCAGGCACATTTTCCGATAATCCAAGTCCGCCCACAGGGCAAAGCCGGGTTTGCTGGTGGCTCCGGGGCTGCGCTTGCGAAGATCTGTCCGGTTGGGTGCGTAAGCCCCGATTGATCGCCCCGGTGGAGCGTGAGCCGGTTATGCCAGCAGCGCCCGAGGTCGTGCAGCCCGACTGCGTGCGGTAAGAATCGGCAGGATCGATGTCAGACCCTCGGCAACCATGACGACCGGCCGGTGATCCGGCGTAGATGGGCGCGCTCATCGAACTCTGCTCGACCGCTGATCGAGGCTTGCGACGGTTATGCCGTCACTCCGCTCCACTGAGGAAGGTAGGCCCCGCAATGACCCGCTCCCCGCACAACCTCCGCCCCGTCGTCCGGGACGTCACCGCCGTCCTCGCCGCAGGCATGCTGTCACTTGCTGGCTTCGTGGGTCATGGCACCATCGGATGCGCGCCGTCCGCCCCGTTCCAGGCCGGGTCCCCTGCCTCGGTGGCCGTCCCGTCCGCCTCCACTCCGGCCTCTGCGACCGACGGCTCGGCCGGCGACGGCGAAGCCACGGACTGGAACAGCGAGGGCGGCTGAACCCGGCATGATGTCTCCGGCGGCAATGAAGCCTGAGACGCCTAATCCCGCGTCACCGACACGCGTGCTGCCCCGCGCCCGGCTGGCTCCGGTCGTGCGCGAGGCAGCACGCACAGCCGCGTAAGCCTGCCGGCTACCGCACCCAGCGGCATCTCAAGCACTGTTCCGCGGCGGTCGGCAGCAGATCGAGGACGACGATCTCCCACTCCACGTCTTGCGGCCGACGGACCGTCCGTACCGCGCCGTGGCCGGGAAGCACCCAACCCCGAAGCGCAGCGATCTGCGGCCCGGCTCCCAGCAGCGTCCGCGGCTGCTCGGCTTCTCCGAGGGGCACGTGCGGCGGACCGCCACCAATCGTGTCGCGTGGCGGTATACCGCCGGGCGGAGCAGGCCGCGCCGGTACGGCGAGCTGGCCCGCGCACGTCGGCCAGGGTCCGCGAGCGGTCCCGGGTGGCGGCACACTCCTCAGGCCCCGTCACCCTCATGAGGAACGGGACCGGCCAGTCACCACGGTGCTGGTGAGCCGCGGCAGTCACTCCGTCCGGGTGTGCGTGGACGGCCGGTGCTCAGACGTGGCTGGCCCGCAGGGCCTGCGCGGCCTCCTCTAGTTCGTCGAGCACGCTCAGCAGGGCTTCGTAGGACGAGGCGACGAAGTACTTCTGCTGAAGGTCGAAGATGTCGTAGTCCGTGGCAAAGACCTCGGAGACCGTCAGAGCGGTTCGGCGGGCCGGGTCACCCATGGCGTTGGCCGCCTCCGCACTCGAGGTGAGGATGGCGCCGCCGAGAATCTTGGTGCCGCCATCCTCCTCGACGAGGCCGGTTTCGGTGGTGAACCAGTAGAAGCGGGCCAGGGCCTTCATGACCGGTTCGCTGTCGAGATGCCGTAGGGCGATGCCCGCGAAGCCAGTGAGGAAGTCGCCGTACGCGCGGTCGACGAGGATCGGCAGGTGACCGACCACGTCGTGGAAGAGATCGGGGAATTCCGCGAACTCCAGTTCGGACCGCTTGCGCATGGTGGGCGCGGTGGGGAAGTGCTTGTTGCGCAGTAGACCGTAGAAGTGCTGGTCCGACACCAGCCCTTCGACCGGCTGCATGTGCCAGCCGGACAGGTCGTGGAGCCGCTTGTCCACGGCATGCATGCTTTCGATATGTTCGCTCAGCTCCAGTGCTTCGAAGCCGGCTCGGGCCTGTGCGCAGCCGTGCTGCCGCAGACGGGTGCGGCAGCTCTCCATCAGCAGACTCCACGTGCCGCGGTCCTCGTCGTCGAAGCTGTGGGGCAGTTGGGCGTCGGTCACGGGTCACTCCTTGAATCGGTGCATTCACGAAGAAGGTGGGGGAGGTGGTCGCCGTCGCCCGCGGCATCTGTGGCATGACGTCACGTCGTGTGAACCGGGGCCTCGTCGGCGGTCGCCGTGGCCGGGGCGGCCGTGGGCGTGGCGCGTTCGTCCAGCCACCGTGCCAGCCGCTGGATGGTCTTCTCCCGTGCGTCGTCCTGGTGCCGCAACAGCTGACGCAGGGCGGCACCGTCCGTCTTGCCGTGCACGGTGAGCGGCCAGTCGGGGACCGCGACGACGCGGTGCGGCTGCATGTATTCGGCGACCGCGGACGCCAGGTGCCGTCGGACCGCCTCCTCGTCGAGTGTGTCGCTCCGGAAGAAGACGGCGATCTCGGTGGCGCCTCGACCCGTACAGGTCGTGGCGAAGCCGTCGGCGACAGCGGGATGGGTGCGAAGAGCGTCCTCCAGTTCCTTGAGGTCGATCCGGTAGCCGTTGACCTTGACCTGGTTGTCCGACCGTCCCCGGAAGAGCAGCTCGCCCTGCGGCGTCCAGGCTCCGTAGTCACCGGTCCGGTAGAGCCGCGGACCTCCGGGGAAGGGGTTCGGCACGAACTTCTCGCCCGTGAGCCGCTCGTCGCCCACGTACCCGGCGGCCAGGCCTGCGCCCGCGATGCAGATCTCGCCAACGACCCCCAGGGGCTGCTGGCGCAGCCGGTCGTCCACGACGTACATCTTCTTGTTGGCGCTCGGGCCACCGATCGGCACGGACCTTTCGCCTCGGTGTGGATCGAAGCGGTGCAGGGTCGCGTTGATCGTCGTCTCGGTGGGACCGTACCCGTTGTAGAGCGTCGTGTGCCGTGCGAGACGGGCGGCCAGCTCCGGGCTGATCGCCTCACCCGCCGAGACCAGGATCCGCAGACCGGCCAGCCGGGCGGGGTCGAGGAGTCTGAGGTATGACGGGGTGATCGTGGAGACCGTCGCCCGGTGTTCGTTGGTCCACGCCATGAGAGCGCCGGGATCACGGATCGTGTCCTCGTCGGCGATAACGAGCGCGGCGCCGGCGCACAGGGTGGAGAAGGTATCGAGCAGGAACCCGTCGAAGGAGGCCGCCATGAACTGCAGGTAGCGGTCTGTGGGGGTCAGTGCGAAGCGCTCGATGTGGTCGAGCACGGTGTTGGTCAGGCCCCGGTGGGCGACCGCCACCCCCTTCGGCACACCCGTGGTCCCGGAGGTGAACACGATGTACGCGATGTCATCGGGCCCCGGGGCACCGGGAGCCGCGGGGCCGGGCGCGGCGGCACGCGTGTGCGCTGCCTCGTCGTGCGATACCTCCGCATCCGGCGTCCCCGCGCCGTCCTCCGGCGCGAGCACCAGTGACGGCACCCCCAAGGCGGCCGTGGCGGCACCGGCGTGGCGCTCGTGCACGACGAGTGCCCGGGCGCCGGCCTGCGCCAGGACGTACCGCATCTTGTCCTGCGGCCACTCGGGGTGGAGCGGGAGGTACAGCGCACCGGCTTCCATGATGCCGAGCACCGCGGTGACCGCGCAGTGGTCCCTGGCCGTCAGGACGGCGACGACGTCGCCTCTGGACAGTCCGAGCCGCCCGCGGAGTTCCCGTGCGACGCCCAGGGACTGACGGTGGAGGTCGGCGAAGGACAGGGTGCGCGACGCACTGATGACCGCCTCGGCCCCGGGGGTACGGCGGACCCGCTCCCGGAACAGGTCCAGGACGGTGGGATCCGTGTCAAAGTCCCGTTCCGTCGCGTTGAACCCGCGGACAGCGTCCTCCACGTGCTCACGTACCACCTCGTCCACGGACGAGGTCGGCCGGCCGCCGTCCTCGAACCGGGCGATCAGGCTCACCAGGTGGGCGCCGATGCCGCCGCGGAACCACCCCGGGACCCTTCCGCTCGGACTGCTGATCCGCAGTGTGCCCTCACCGCGGCGGCCCAGGAGGACGGCCACGTCGTGGTCGGCCGTCGCGGCCCCGGCAGAGCCAAGGCCCACGAGCACGTCGGCTCCGGCGGACCGACCGTTGGGGGCGGGTGCCCCGGCGTCGGGCGAACCCCCGGCACCGTTGCGCGATGCGGCCAGGAGGTCTCGCACCTCCTGGAGCACGTCCTGGAAGGTGTCCGCGCGGTCGAACCGGACGACCAGGCAGGTTGTGCCGGTGTCCTCGGCCCTGCCGGGGTCGGCAACCGGCACGTCCAGGGCGACAGGGCCGCCACCGTGGTAGCGACGCAGCAGGACGGCCACGGCCGCGACAAGGACATCGAGTGCCGTGCCGTCGCCGCCGTGAGACATCCGGACGAGTGCGGCGGTCGCCTCGGCGGACAGGGGGACGTCGACGTCCTCCCGGCCGGTGCGGCTGTCGTGCGCCGCTCCTGAGAACACGCAGACGTCGAGGAGCCGGGGGGTGTCTGATCCAACGGGCTCAGATGTCTCCGCTGGTGCGCCGTGCGGCGGTCGGATCCCGGAGACCAAGGCCATGACGGTGCCTTCCTTTCAGGTCACGTGGATGGCGAAGCTGTGACGTCCTCGACCGCCCGCCGGCACCTCGCGGGCCGTCCGCCCCGAGGACGCCGAACACGTACCGGCGGGCCGAGGGATCCGGGGACGTGCGGGGACTGCCGGGTCGCGAGGGCGTTCGCCGCGCCCCGGAGGGACGGCAGGGCACCGTGCGGGTGCGTGCCCGACGTGTGACACCGGCCTCGTGCGCAAGGTGCTCACCGCGGTTTCACGGCAGGAGGTGTTCGTGCAGCCACCGCATGGCCGCGGAGACGCCACCGCCGGGTGCCGCCCTGTAGCCGAGCTCGGCCAGCCCCAGCTCGATCGCCGCCAGGGAGGCGAGGACGTCGAAGGCGTCGACGAACCCGCAGTGGCCCAACCGCAGCACTTTGCCCTGCAACGGGCCCTGGGCTCCGGTGAGCTGGACCCCGTACCGTGCCACCAGCACGTCCACGAGTGCGTCGCCGTCGATGTCGGCGGGCAACTCCACGGCGGTCACCGCCGCGTGCCGGTCCTCGTCCGGGGAGAACAGCCGCAGCCCGAGGCCACGGACCCCGGCCCGGGCCACCCGGCCGAGCCGGACGTGTCGGTCGAGTACGTTGTCCAGTCCTTCCTCGTGGATCTGGCGCAGGGCCACGTCGAGCTGGTTGATCAGTGAGATCGCGGGTGTCCACGGGGTGCGCGGCACCTCGGCCCGCAGGAAGTTGCGGGCCTCGGTCCAGTCGAAGTAGAAGCGGGGCAGCCGGGCTTCGCGGTGCAGTGCCCAGGCCCGCTCGCTGATGCTGCAGAAGGCCAGGCCCGGCGGTGTCATCAGAGCCTTTTGGCATCCGCCGACGACGACGTCGATCCCCCACGGGTCGGTCCGCAGTTCGCAGGCGCCGACCCCGGAGGCCGAGTCGACCACGGTCACCAGCGGCGCGGTCGCGGCGGCGAACCCACGGACGTCGTTGACCATGCCGGTGGACGTCTCGCAGTGGACGCCGACGGCCACGCGCAAACCGGGTGTGTCGGCGACGGCCGCGGCAATGCGTTCCAAGTCCCAGGGGTGACCCCATTCGTGTCGGATCGCGGTGACCTTCAGCCCGTAGGCCTCCGCCATGGCCACCCACCGTTCCCCAAACGCGCCGTTGCTGGCGACCAGCACCCCGTCGCCCGGGGAGAGGAGATTCTGCAACGCGCCCTCGAAGGCCCCGGTCATGCTCGAGGCGAAGAGGAGCACGTCGTTGTCGGTGACCAGCAGCCTGCCCAAATTCCCCAACACCCGGGTGAACACCTGCGCGTACGCCTGGGTGCGTTCGTCCTCGAGCGGCAGCACCGCGGCCGCTGCGACGTGCGGGGGCGTAGGGGTGGGCCCCGGTACCATCAGCCGGTACTTCTTCATGTCCGGTGAAGTGCCTTTCGTTCGGTGGGCGGTTCTCGCAGCGCGCGGTGGCCGGCGGAAGACGCGGCCGTGCGGGCCTCAGAAGATGACGCGGGAGCCCGCGGAGATCCGGGTGCCGCGGGACTTTCGCAGGTCACGGCTGACGTTCGTCCTGCGAAGCCACCGGTCGCGGCCGTCGAAGCGTGCCGTGAACGGCTTCCTGCCGTGCACCGCCTTGTAGTTGTCGATGAAGAGCACGTCACCGGGGTGGAGCACGACGCCGGTGAGTTTGTCGTCGATCTCCGCCGTCAGGGCGTCGAAGGCTGCCGTCGCCACCGGATCCCCGTCGACACGGTCCATGAAGTACGGATCGAGCCGGCCGTACGGCTGGTCGGGGTCGCCGAAGAGAACGGGGACCTTCTCCGGTGCCGAGGCCATCCGCTCGATCCCGGCGAAGCTGCGCTGCCTCAGTTCTTCCGGCGCGTGCAGCCCGCTGTCGCCGTCACGGTTCTTGGGCAGGTGCGACTCGTCCGGCCGGATGACGTATCTCGGCTCGAAGAGGGTCGCGCGGGTCTCCGGGGACAGGCGCAGGTCGTCGAAGGCCGCAAACGTCGTCTCCACCGCGTCCGGGTTCCGCAGGCACATCAGTCCCACGTACTCCGCCCGGAACGGGTGGAAGGCGTCCTCCGTGTGCCACCACAGCGGCGCCGACGTCGACGAGTTGATCTGCTCGAACTCGTGCCCGGCGATCGGGATCACGTCGTGGATGAGCCGTCCGTGCTGCTGGGTCGCCCAGCCGATGGGGTCGCCCAGCAGGGAGGCGCACATCAGCAGAAAGGCGTCTTCACGGCGCGTGGCCCCTGCGCCCTCCGGCTGTCCTCCCCATCGCGCGGGAGTGTCCCCGATCCGCTCGTCGTCCACCGGGAAGCCGGTGAACAGACAGGCTCCGGCCGGCTCGTGGAGGCGGAACTCGTTGGCCCGGCGGCGTACGGTGCGCGGCATCTCCTGCGCGTACAGGACGACGTCCTCGAGGAAACCGTCGTCCTCGATGGTCGGATGAGCCGTCAGGAGTTGCCGGAGCAGGGTTTCGATCTGTTCGAGTTCCGTACTCGTCAGCTCGATGGTCCAGACGCGGTTCGTGGTGTCCGTCGAGGTTGTCGCGGGGTCCGGCCGGCTCGCGCCACGGGAGGACGCCCGGTGCGCGGCGCTCGCCGCGGGCGGGTGGGATGGCCCGGTCGTCGGCTGTGCCGCCTCTTCACGGGCGTCCGGCCCCAGCAGGGCGAGGACGTCCTCCTCGGACAGCCGGCCGATCTCGTCGAGCAGTTCGTCCAGGTTCGGGGCCGCCGGTTCCAAGGGTGCGGGCGCCGTGGCACGGGCGCCTCGCGCGACGAGGTGTCCGGCCACGTCCAGTACGGTCGGCAGGTCGAAGAAGTCCGCGAGCGCCAGGTCGACCCCGTACCGCTCCCGTATCAGGGCGATGAGCCGAACGGCGAGGAGCGAGTAGCCGCCGAGCTCGAAGAACTCGTCGTGCAGGGTGACCTCGGTCTCGGTGAACTCGCGCCGCCACAGGGCGAGCAGGTCCGTGGCCACGGCGTACACCGGCAGCGCGGCCCAGTCCACCGCCCCGTGTTCGTCCTGCGGGAGCTCCGCCACCTCGATAACGGCGTCGGGGCTGTGCGGTGCGGCGGCGAGGTGTTCGCCGAGCTGCGCGTCGTCGACCGGCAGGCCCGACCCCGCCGGAACGACATAGGCCACCAGCCGCCGGTCCGTGGAATCCCCCTCCCAGACAGCAAGGGCCCGCTCTACGCCCGGGTGCGTCTGGAGGAGGCTTTCGACGGCGCAGGTGGAATCATCCACACGGTAATTCATCCGACCCAACCATCCGTAAGAGGTATTCATTGCGCAAGCTATCGTAGGAATCCTCCCATGAAAGCGTCAATCATCTCTCCGATAATGACGCATCAGCATTGCGTGGAGAGCCGTCAACAGTTCTTTGAGATGGCCGTGCGCACCGCGCTGTCGACAATCGGAATGCTGTCCGTAGTCTGGTGACCGGTGTTCGGTGCTGACCGACGCCGTTTCGCGAAGAGGAGCCGAAGGAGAGGATTTCCCGATGGGTCACTCCACTGCCCCCGCCGATTCAGAGCGTTTCGTCGTGGTGGTCAATCACGAGGACCAGTACTCGATCTGGCCTGCCCTGCGGCAGCCACCGGCGGGGTGGCGGCCGGAGGGAAAGGAGGGCAGCCGCGAGGAGTGCCTGGATCACATCGGCACAGTGTGGACGGATATGCGCCCCCGGAGCGTCCGGCTGCACGACGAGGCACACCGCTAGGTGGCCGGCGAACACGTGGGGGTGCGCCTCTTCGGGGCGCCGCAGGCCGTCGCGGACCGCATCGCCGCCGCCTGGCCGCAGGCCGTACTCCACCGGGACGACACCGCGGCGGGTTGCCGGGCCGCGATCGTGTGGCAGGCGGGCGAGGACGCGGTGCTCTCGTTCCTCGCGGCGCACCCTGAGTGCCGCTGGTTGCACACCACCGCGGCGGGCGTCCCCGCAGGCTTGCTGCGCTGGGCGGAGCGGCGGTCCCTGGTGGTGACCAACGGCAGCGGCACGCACGGCCGCGCGGTCGCGGAGCACGTCCTGGCGCTGCTGCTCGCCCACTACAAGCGCCTGCCCGAACTCCTGGATGACCAACGAGCGAGGCGCTGGCGCCCCGCGGTCGCCGCGGAACTGTATGGCCGCCGGGCGGGCGTGATGGGTATGGGTGATCTGGGCCGAACCACCGCGACCCTGCTGTCGGCCTTCGGTGTCCGCGTCACCGGGTACCGGCGCACCGGCGCGGCGGTGCCCGAGGTCGACGCGGTCTTCGGGCCGGGCCGTCTGGCGGAGTTCCTCAGCGGGCTGGACATCCTGGTCCTGGCGGCGCCGCTAACCCCGTCGACCCGGAACCTGATCGGGGCCGAGCAGTTGGCGCTGCTGGGCCCCGGGGCGGTGCTGGTCAACGTCGGCCGCGGGCCGGTGGTGGACGAGACCGCGCTCCTGGCGGCGTTGCGCTCGGGGCAGTTGTCGGGTGCCGCGCTCGACGTGTTCGACACGGAGCCGCTTCCTAGGTCCTCGCAACTGTGGTCGCAGCCCGGTGTGCTGGTCAGCCCGCACAGCGCGGACGTCACCGCGGGAACGGACACGCGGTCGCTCGATCTCATCATGGACAACGTCGGCCGGTTCCGCTCCGGTGGTGCCCTGCGGAACGTCGTCGATCCGGCACGCGGCTACTGACGGCCCCCGTGCGGGCAGGGCCGTCGGTCGGCAGCGGCGGGCGTCCGCCGCTGCCGGCGCTGGTGCCGAAGGTTCACGCCCCTTCGCGGTCCGGTGCCCGGTAGGGATCGACCCGGGCCTGGTCGTAGCCGTGCTCGTTCTGTTCGCTCGCCGGCCGTTGCCGCCCGGAGCGCACCAGAACCCGCTTGAGCCAGCGGTCGGTGCCGTCGTAGCGCGGCCGGAAGGCCACGCGGCCGTGCACCGCGGTGTCGTTGTCGATGATCAGCAGGTCCCCGGGGTCCAGCGGCACGACGAATCCCTCGTCCTCGAAGCGCCGGCCGAGCCGTCCGTAGGCCAGGTCGAAGTGCGCGTCGTCGGTGAGCCGACGGGAGTACGACGGGTCGTACCGCACGCGCAGTTCGTCGTCGTCAGCCCGCCACACCGTCGGTGCCCCCACGAGCTCGCGCCCGCCCACCGCGTCCTGCCCGTAGCTGTCGTCCGGCACCACCGCAACCACCGGCCGCGCCAGCTGCTCGAGGTCCTGCGCGGAGGGTGCGGCGCGGGAGATCGTGGAGAGTCGGCTGCCGATGTTGTCGGGGTTGCGCACGCAAGCCAGGAGCAACAGGTCGGCGCGGTGCGGGTGGAAGGCGTCCTCGGTGTGCCAGGCCAGGGGGACCACGCTGCTGGCGCCGACCTGGAGGTGCTCCTGCCCGGGGCTGGGCAGGATGTTGTGCACGATGCGGCCGTCCTGCTGGCCGCTCCAGCCGAAGACCCGGCCGAGCCGCGACGCGATGAGCGTCAAGCCGATGTCGAAGGCCGGGGTCAGCCGGGGGTCCACCAGCGACCAGCGCAGCGGGGTCGGCCCCGGCTCGCCGTAGTCCGCCAGCAGGCTCTTGATCACCCGGTACCCGACGGCGGGGCTGGGCGGCCGGATCATGTCGTCCAGGGCAACTCCCAGTTCGGCGGGAACCGCACCGCCCGTCAGGGCCAGGACGGTGTCCCCGGTCGCGCCGTCGGCGGCCAGGGCGCGCGAGACCTTCGTCAGCTCCGCCTGGACGTCCCTTTGCGTATTACCGATTTCCAGCACCGGCATGAAAATGCCTTTCGAGACGAACACCACATGAAATGATTCGACCCCGCCGGGCACCGCTACCGGACCGGGCTGACAGCCGAATGCCACCATCCGGAACGACTTGTGTCCCGTCAAGGGATCCCATATACATTTCCATGGATCACTGGGTGGTGGTCCACCGGATCACCAGAGGGCATCAACAGAACGTGCAAGGGGGGTCAACAGGGGGCGTTGCCCGGATTAGCTCCACTGTGAATTCACAGCCCCGGAGGGCGTCGTTACTGTTTTCCCCGAAAGCAGAGCCGGGCTGGTACCCGGACAGCGAAGTGCTCCTGGCGAGAGGTGTCCGGACGTGATTGACGGCGACTCGGTCGAAAGAAGCGACGGAGTATCCCCGGCAGGGACGGAACGGCTGGAACCCGAAATCGGCACGCCTTTGATACACGAACTGGTTGCCGACCGAGCGGTCCGTCACCCGGAGGCTCCCGCGGTGACCTGTGCGGGCCGCAGCATGACCTATGGAGAGCTCGATCAGCGGGCCGACGCGCTCGGCCGTGCGCTGCGGGCCCGCGGGGCCGGCGCGGCATCCCCCGTGGCCCTGCTGATGGAGAGGTCGCCGGAACTGGTCACGGCCATGCTGGCCGTGCTCAAGGCGGGCAGCGCCTACCTCGTGCTCAACCCGGACGACCCGGATCAGCGGCTGGCCGAGCTGGCGTTCGACGCGAACGTGGCCCTCGTCCTCACGACTCGGCAGCTCTCCGGCCGAGTCCCGGCCAGCCTGGACAGCGCGGTTCTCGACGACCTGCGGCCGGTGCACACCGACGCGTCGTCGGCGCCGCCCACGCGCCCCTCCCCCGACCATCTGGCGTATGTCTGCTACACGTCGGGCTCGACCGGCGCCCCCAAGGGCGTCGGCGTGACCCATCGCGGCGTGGTCCGCCTGGTCCACGAGGCCGGCTGGATGCGCATCGGTCCGGCGGACACCGTGCTGCACGCCGCGTCCCCCTCGTTCGACGCCTCCACGCTGGAGATCTTCGGCGCCCTGTGCAACGGCGGCCGGCTGGTGGTCCACCCGGCGGGCCGTATCGATTTCGACGCGCTGGCCCGGACCATCGTCGACGAGAGGGTCACCGTGATGAACCTCCCCACCGGGGTGCTGC
Source organism: Streptomyces tendae (assembly GCF_008632955.1). NCBI lineage: Bacteria > Bacillati > Actinomycetota > Actinomycetes > Kitasatosporales > Streptomycetaceae > Streptomyces > Streptomyces tendae. Next base: position 233,341 of record NZ_CP043960.1, on the reverse strand, counting down.
ACCAGCTGATCCAGTCCCGGCTGGCCGACCTCGGCGGCCTGCGGCACGTCATCACGGGCGGCGACGTGGCCTCGCCGGCTCTGGTCACCCGGCTCCTCGAGGCCCACCCGCACCTGCTGTTCACCAACGGGTACGGCCCGACCGAGAACACGACGTTCACCACCTGCTGGACCAGCCGGACGCCGCCCACGTCCGACGAGGTGCCGATCGGGTGGGCGGTGGACGGCACGCGGGTCGCCCTGCTCGATGCCGACCTGAGCCCCGTGCCCGACGGAGCCGTGGCGGAACTCCACGCCTCCGGGGCCGGACTGGCCTGGGGATACCTCGGCCGCCCGGCGGAAACCGCTGAGCGCTTCCTGCCCGATCCGGCCGGCCTTCCGGGTGCCCGGATGTACCGCACCGGTGATCTGGTCCGGCGGCTGCCGGAGGGTGGCCTGGGCTTCGTCGGGCGCGTGGACCGTCAGGTGAAGGTCCAGGGCTTCCGCGTCGAGCCGGGCTCGGTCGAAGCCGCGCTCGCGCAGCAGCCGGAGGTGGCCCAGGCCGTCGTGGTCGCCGAGCCGGACCGCGACGGACGTCCGCAGCTCGTCGGCCACGTGGTGGCCGCGGATCCGGACGCCGCCGACGACCTGGGCACCGTGCTGCGCCGCAGGCTGCGGGAACTGCTGCCCGCCTACAGCGTCCCGCACGTCGTCCTGGTCCGCTCCGAACTGCCGCTGAACCGCAACGGCAAGGTCGACCACGCGGCGCTGGCCACACACGGCCGTACGGTCCGCAACATCGGCACGGTGTACGTACCGCCCACGGACGAGCTTCAGCATGACATCGCGGAACTGTGGGCGGACCTGCTGGACACCCAGCCCATCGGCATCGAGGACGACTTCTTCGACCTCGGTGGCCACTCGCTGCTCGCCGCCGAACTGCTGGAGGCCCTGCAGGCCCGGTTCGACGCGGAGATCCCCGCGGCCACGTTGTACCTCCACTCGACCATCGCCGAACTCAGCGTGGCGGTGCGCCAGGCGCAGCGCAGGAAGGTGGCCTGACGATGACGGTCTTCGACGATCACTCGGCCACCGCGGTGGCCGACGGCTGCCCGTACCGGCACCAAGCCGTGGATCTTGCCGACCCCGCCCTGTACAGCGGGCGGGACCCGCACGCCGTGTGGACCGCGCTGCGCCGCCACGACCCGGTGAGCCGGCACGTCCTGGACGGCACGCCCTACTGGTCCGTCACCCGCTACGCGGACGCCGACCGAGTGCTGCGCGACCACGCGACGTTCACCTCGCAGCGCGGCACGTTGCTCTACCTGCTGGGCCGCGGTGACCCGGCGGGCGGCCACCAGATGGCAGCCACGGATCCACCGCGTCACACGGCGCTACGGGAACCGCTGCAAAGGGCTTTGGCAGTCAAGCCGACCCTGGCCCGGCGTGAGCAGATCAGGCAGGTAGTCGTCGACCTACTCGCTCCGCTGGCGGACGGTGGCGAGTACGACCTGGCCGCGGCCATGAGCAGGCTCCCGATGGCGGTGGCCGGGGTCCTCATGGGCCTGCCCCCCGAGGACTGGCCCCGGCTGATCGAGCTGACCACCGCGTCGGTGGCGCCCGAAGACCCCCGGTTGCACCAGGGCCGCGACCTGCAGTCGGTGCTCAACGCCTCACACCGGGAGCTGTTCGCCTATTTCCACGACGTGGTCCGCCACCGGCGTACCCAGCCGGGGGACGACCTGGTCAGCCTGTTGCTCGCCATGGAGGTCGACGGCCGCCGGCTGACGGTCGGCGATGTGACGTCCAACTGCTACAGCCTGCTGCTCGGCGCCAATGTGACCACCGCTCAGGTGCCAGTGAGCACCCTGGCCGAACTGATGGGGACCCCGGCGCTCGACGACTGGGCGGACCACCCGGAGCTGCTCCAGAGCGGTGTCGACGAAGCGTTGCGCTGGGCGACGCCGACGACCCACTTCATCCGCTACGCGACCAAAGACGTGACGTTGCGGGACCGACGGATCGAGGAGGGCGACGCGGTGGCCGTCTGGTTGGGCTCGGCCAACCGCGACGAGGAGGTGTTCAAGGATCCCTTCACGTTCGACGTGCGGCGCAAGCCGAACAAGCACCTCGCGTTCGGTATCGGACCGCACTACTGCGTGGGGCACACCGTGGCGAAGGTGACCCTGCGGCTCCTGTTCGCCGAGCTGTTCAGCCGGTTCACCGACCTGGCGCCGTCCGGCCCCGGGGAGCGTCTGTACTCCAACACTATCTACGGATGGACCAGCATGCCTATCACCGCGAAGCTCCGCAGTCGCCGCCGGCCGGCGGCCTACTGAGACCGGGCGGAGGTTGTGAAGCCAATGCCGACCACCGGCCGACGTGCCCGCTGGCTCCCGAAGGAACCGCTTCCCGACGCACCCGCGCGCATCTTCCTGCTGCCCTACTCGGGCTGCGGGGCCTCGATGTACCGCCACTGGCCGAGTGAATACGCCGGGGTGAATCTCTGCCCGGTGCAGCTGCCGGGCAGAGAGAACCGTCTCAGGGAGCAGCCCTTCAAGAGCTACCAGGAACTCGGGAGTGTCCTCTCCGAAGTCCTTGCCCCCTATCTGGACCGGCCGTACGCCCTGTTCGGCCACTGCAGCGCGGCGCTCGCCGCCTACGAGATCGCCCGTCAGGCCATCGACCGGGGCTGTCGACCACCGGCGCGGCTGTACGTCTCCTCCGAGGTCGCCCCGCAGGACGGCCCCTACGGGCGCCACCTGCAGATGGACGACGCCGCACTCGCCGAGGAACTGCGCACGCTCGTGGTGCAGCTCGGCGGCACGCCGGTGCCGACGCTCATCGACATGACGCTCCGCGTGCTGCGAGGGGACATCGAAGTCAACCGCCGTTACCACGTGGCCGATCCGGTCCGACTGCCCTGCCCCATCACGGGCATCGGCTGGAGCGGCGACGTGGGCATGGAACCCGAGCTGATGGGCGGCTGGGCCGCCTGCGGTGAGTTCGAACAGGTGGTCTTCGACGGGGACCACTACAGCTTCATCGACGGCCCCAACACGTTGCTGCGGCTTCTGGTGGACGGGCTCGGTACGGACTTTTCCCCACTCGGCACCGCCACCGCACGGGGCGCCGACCCGGCTGGAGCGAGGAGTGAATCGCGTTGCTGATCCTTTCATTCAAAGAAGGCCATGACGGAGCGGTCTCGGCGATCGAGGACGGACGGCTGCTGTTCTCCCTGGAGGCCGAGAAGGACTCCTTCCCGCGCTACTCCTCGCTGTCCGCCGAGGTGCTGCTCAACGCGGTGGAGCGGCTGGACCGGCTGCCCGACGTCGTGGCGGTCGGTGGCTGGGTCAAGGGCGAGCGTGCCTCCAACCCGCCCTCGCGCACGGGCTACTTCGGTGTGGGCCAAGGCTCGATCTCGGACACGGCCGGCCGGTTCTTCGGCCGCGACGTCCGCGTCTTCTCGTCCTCGCACGAGCGGTCGCACATCATGACCGCCTACGGCCTGTCGCCGTTTCCCGCCGGTCAGCCCGCCTACTGCCTGGTTTGGGAGGGCAACATCGGCTCCTTCTACCGCGTCGACGAAAGCGGCACGGTGACGCACCTGCGCCAGGTGATGTCGGACCCCGGCAACAAGTACGCCTTCCTGTTCGGCCTGGCCGACCGCGGCCTGGCCACGAGCAGGGGAAAGCTGCGTCTCCAGGACGCCGGCAAGCAGATGGCGCTGACCGGCTTCGCCGAGCCCGGTGCCATGACGGAGAGCGAGCGGGAGGTCATCGAGTTCATCCTGGGCCAAGGCGAGATCGTCGCCGAACTCGGCAAGGAGGACCTGACCTGGTCGCCCTTCCACAACATCGGCGTGGAGTCGCAGGAATACAAAAACCTGGCCGCCAAGTTCTCCGACGCGATCTTCGACCGTTTCTACTCCTACGCCGAGCAGCACCTCACCGAAGGGCTTCCGCTCCTGATATCGGGTGGCTGCGGCCTCAACTGCGAGTGGAACCGGCGGTGGAGCGAAAGCGGCCTCTTCTCCGGCGTCTTCGTACCGCCGTGCCCCAACGACAGCGGCTCTTCGCTGGGGACGGCGATCGACGCCCAGCACCACTACACCGGTACCGCGGCGGTGGAATGGGACGTCTACGCCGGCACCTCCTTCGTCGAGGACACGGCCTTCGACCCGGACCGGTACGAGACCCGGCCGCTCGACTACGCGGAGGTGGCCAGGTACCTCGCCGACGGCAACATCATCGGCTGGGCACGGGGCCGGTGGGAGATGGGCCCCCGGGCGTTGGGCAACCGCTCCATCCTGGCCGCTCCGTTCGCCGCGGACACCACAGCGCGGCTGAACAAGATCAAGCAGCGGGAGGGCTACCGTCCCATCGCCCCCATATGCCTGGAGGAGGACGCTCCGCGCTGGTTCCGCGGACCGACGCCCGACCCCTACATGCTCTACTTCAGCAGCGTCCTGTCCGACGAGCTCAAGGCCGTGACGCACGTGGACGGAACGGCCCGCACGCAGACCGTCACGCCGGAGCAGAACCCCGGGATCGCCGCACTCCTCACCGCGTTCCGGGACCTCACCGGCTTCAGCGTGCTGTGCAACACCTCCCTGAACTTCTCCGGTACGGGGTTCATCAACCGGACGAGCGACCTGATCCGGTACGGGGAGCAGCACGGGCTCGACGGCTACGTCGTCGGGGACAGCTTCGTGACCCAGCGCGTACCGCGGACCTGACCGCCGGGCGACCGAGCCGGCGGCCTCACATTCCCACCCCATCGCAGGAGTACAGGCATGCAGCAGCAGACCATGACCAAAGTGACCGGCCTCCGGGCGGACAGCGACTTCTTCCGCTTCGAAGAGCGGGACGAACTCGACTACCAGCTCGTCCTCGACGTCCTGCACGGCAGGCGGCTGGGAGTCATCTTCCGGAGTGTCATACCGCAGGCGGCGCGCAAGGAGCTGACCGATCGGTTCTGGCGCAGCCCGGCACTCCGGCACCGCGAGGGCGAGCCCTCGCACTACGTGGGCGCCTACCACTGGAACAAGTCCACCGCGACCTACCTGGACGAGACGGCCGAGGTCATCGAGGACGTCAAGGCGGTGATCGACGTCCCGGGCTCGCCCTGGGCGACCTTCCGCGAGGGTATGGCGCAGGCCCTGGCGCAGGAGGGCGCAAGCCTCCGGCTCGCCGAGATGAACGGACGCTCGGCCTGCCCCGCGCTGATCCGGGCCTGGGACCAGCCGGGACAGTTCTCACTGGACCCGCACGAGGACTCGGCCCAGTGCCAGGACCCGCGGCAGGTGGGTTTCGAGATCCAGAACGTCATCCAGCACAGTATCTGTGCCGTGAACATGTGCGTCGAGCACACCGCGGGCGGGCGTCTGGTCGTCTGGAACATCCGTCCCGACGACGAGGCCCGACGGGCCCTCGGGATCGAACTGACCGGCATTCCCTATCCGCCGGAGTCGCTCGCGGAGTTCGACGAGATCCGCCTGGACATCCGGGAGGGCGACATCTACGCCTTCAACGGCGCCTTCGTGCACGCGGTCGACGCCAACACCGGCAACCGCTCCACGGTTTCCTACATCATGGGCTTCACCGGAGCGGACACGGTTGTCAGCTGGACGTAGTCCCCTGCGGCGCGAGCCAGTCCGCGCACCAGGCGCGCCATCCGGCCGCCACCCCGCATCCGGCTCCCGACGTCCCGCTCCGTCTGCTTCCGGCGCGCCCGCATCCGCATCCGCACTGAAGCGAGGCGGGCGTGCCGGACGGCGCAGCCTCCGCCCCACAGGCCGATACGAGGAAGAAGCACATGCAGCAGCGAGCCGACACGCTCGGGGAACGACCGGGACGTCTTCCGGAGACGACCGCGGTCTGCGTCCACGACGTCTTCTCCGCACGGGCGCGCCGGGCCCCGCAGGCCACCGCCGTTCTCGTGACTCCCGCCGCCGGGTCCGCGGCGGGCCACGTCCCGCAGTTGACCTTCGCCGAACTCGACGCGTTGTCGAACCAGTTCGCGCACCAGCTCGCACAGCTCGGGCTCCGCCCCGAGGACCGCATCGCCGTCTGCCTGGAGCCGTCTTCGGCACTGGCCGTGGCCCTGCTGGGCATCATGAAGGCGGGCGCGGCCTACGTACCGCTCGACTCCCGCTACCCGGCCGAGCGGCTGCGCCATCTCCTGGACGACTCCGGGGCCCGTGCCGTCGTCGCCGACACGGGGACCGAGCCGGTGCTGCCGGCGACCGAGGCGGCGACGATCCTGCTGGACGAGCGGTTCACACAGTTGGCGGGTCTGCCGTCCGCCCCTCCTGCCACGGTCGTCTGCCCGGACGGTGTCGCCTGCGTCATCTACACGTCCGGCTCGACCGGCGTCCCCAAGGGCGTCATGATCACCCATCGAGGGCTGGTGAACCTGGCACGGGCCGCCGCCGACGAGTTCGGCCTCGGGCCCGACGACCGCTTCCTCCAACTGGCCTCGATCAGTTTCTCCGCGGCACTGGAGGAGATCTTCCCGGCCCTGTTGAGCGGCGCCACCCTGGTCATGGGCGGCTACGGCCGCGCGCTGCCCAGCGTGCCGCACTTCCTGGAGGTCCTCGAACGCCACCAGGTGACCGGTTTCGAAATCACCACACCCTACTGGCACCAGCTGGTCGACGAGTTGGAGGAGGACGGTGGCCGTCTGCCCGGCTCGCTGCGATTCGTGGTCATGGGCGGCGACCGCGTCCATCCGGACCGGGTACTGGCATGGCGGCGGCACGGCGTACCGCTGATCCACGTGTACGGCCCCACCGAGTCCACGGCCACGGCGACGTACCATCACAGCGCCAAGACGGCCCAGCGCGCCGACGGCCTGCTACCGATCGGTACCGCGATCGAGGGCGCGACGGTCCACGTGCTCGGCCCGGCGATGACGCAGGTGCCGCCGGGCGAGCCGGGTGAGGTGTTCGTCGGCGGCGCGGCACTGGCCCGGGGTTATCTCGGGTCTCCGGCCAAGACGGCCGAGCGCTTCGTCCCCGATCCGTTCGGACAGCCGAGTGCCCGGCTCTACCGCACCGGGGATCTGGCACGGCGCCTTCCCGACGGGCAGTTGCAGTTCCTGGGCCGCACGGACAACCAGATCAAGATCCGCGGAGTCCGTGTCGAGCCCGGTGAGGTGGAGGCGGCTCTACGCCGGCACCCGCAGGTGGCGCAGGCCGTGGTGACCCTGTACCGCGACCCGGCGAGCCCGGACGGCGACCGGCTCGTGGCCCATCTCGTGCCGGCGGTGAAGCTCGCCCGGGACGAGGCCGACACCCTGCCGGACCGGGTCCGTCGCCACCTGGACGAACGACTGCCCGCGCACCTGATACCCACGGAATTCGCCCTGATCGACGCCGTGCCGCTCACCGCCCACGGCAAGATCGACTATGCGGCCCTGCCCGCCATCACCGGGCGGCGCGGCAGCACGGCCGAAACGGCGGTCGACCCGTTGGACGGCACCGCCGCCGAACTCGCCGACATATGGGCGTCGGTGATCGGGGTCGACGCGGTGCACGGCGACGACTCGTTCACGGATTTGGGCGGCAACTCGCTCCAGGCAGCGCGGGTCATCGCCCGGGTCCGCCGCCGCTACGGCGTACGCGTGTCCCCCGCCGACCTGCTCGGCGGGGCGATGCTGCGACGCTTCGCCGTGCTGGTCGAGGAGCGGCAGCGCACCTCGGACACCGCCAGCCCAGACGAGGCGGGGAGTCTCGGTTTCTGGTCGCAGCGGCGCACCGTGGTCGAACGCTCCCTCGCCGCACGCGCCGACTCCCGTCGCGCGTCCCCGATCTCCGTGTCGCAGCAGGGGCTGTGGGTGCTCAGCAGGCTGGCCCCAGACGTTCCCCTGTACAACGAGGCCTGGCAGTGCCGGCTGTCGGGCCCGCTGGACCGTGCGGCCTTCACACGCGCGCTGACGGTCGTCGCCGAACGCCACGAGGCCCTCCGTACGACCTTCGGGGACCTGGCCGGTGAACCCGTCCAGTACGTCTCCCCCGAGCCCACGCACACCCTGCGGTTCGCCGACGTCGCCCAGGAGCCGGACCAGGGCGAGGCGCTGTGCGCGAAGGAGGTCCGCACACCGTTGGACCCGGTCACGGGCCCGGTGCTGCGGGTGCTGGTCCTGTCCCATTCCCCGGCGGAGCACACCGCCGTCTTCACCGCCCACCACCTGATCTTCGACGGAATGTCGAAGGAGATCGTCATCGACGAACTCGGACGGCTGTACGCCGCGTTCCGCGGCGGCGCCACCGATCCGCTGCCCGAGCCGCCCGACCAGTACGCGGACTTCGCGCTGTGGCAGCGCGCGCATCTCAAGGGCGCGGAGCTGGACCGGCTGCTCGCCCACTGGCGCGCCCGGCTGACCCAGTCGCCGGCACCTCCGGCACCGCTGCGCACCGACCGCCCCCTCGCACCGGCCGCCCGCCACGACGGAGGACGCCTGGAGCACACGCTGCCCGCTGAGGTGCGGGCCGCTGTGGCCGACCTGGCTCGCCGGCAGGGCGCGACACCTTTCATGATCCTGCTCAGCGTCTTCTACGGTCTGCTGCACCAGCGCACCGGCATCGGCGATCTGACCGTCGGCACCCCGATGGCCAACCGCCTGGCCCCGGGCTCCGACCGTGTCGTCGGATACTTCAGCAACACCGTCGTCCTGCGGACCGGCGTCCGCGGCGAAGACAGCTTCCAGGAGCTGCTCGCGCGCGTCCGCGAGGTGTGTCTGGACGCGTACGCCCACCAGGCCCTCCCCTTCGACACACTCGTCGAACGCCTGCGTCCGCCGCGGGAAGGCGGACGGACTCCCCTGTTCCAATCGATCTTCGCCTTCGAGGACGAGTCCGCGCTGGAGCGCACGGTCGGCGACCTCCGCCTGAGCCGATTCCGCTCGCTGCCGACGGGATACGCCAAGTTCGAGCTCGGCTGGGTCGTCACCGACCGCGACGGCACCCTCCAGATCGCCGCGACCTACCGCAGCGACCTGTTCGACGCGGCCACCGTGCGCGGGCTGTTGGATCAGTACGAGCAGCTGCTCCTCCGCTTCCTCGCCCAGCCCGGCAGCGTGATCTGTCCGGAACAGCGCCGTTCCGCGGCCCGGCCGCTCCTGCCCGACGAGCGCCACCCCGTGGTCAGTGCGCCCACCGCACAGCGAACGGAAACCTCATGAGCACCGCGCCACCGCACGAGGCCACCGCCCTCCCGCACACCCGGCGGCCCGTCATCGAGCTGTTCAGCCATGGCAGGTACTGGTGCTGGGCCGTGGCGACGGCACTGCTGCGCCTGCCGCCGATCATGGCACCGATGGCCCTGGTCCTCGCCAGCATGCACTACACCGGAAGCCCGGCGAAGGGAGGCATGCTGGTCGGCGTCTCACTCGTGCCGAGCGTGCTGTTGGCCCCGGTGTTCGGCCGGGTCCTGGACCGGCTGGGGCCCGAGGCGTGGACCTACCGGCTGCTGCTGCTCGGCGCCGCCGCCCGCGTCGCCCTCGCCCCGGCGTTCGCAGCCGACGCCCCTACCTGGCTGCTGATCCTGCTCACCCTCGTGGGCCAAGTGGTGACCTTCGGTGCGGGCGGTGCAACCCGTACCCTGCTGGACCGGGTCGTGCCGCAGAGGCTGGTCTCCCCGGCACTCTCCATCGACTCGGTCCTGGTGGAGGTCGTCGTGGTCACCGCGCCGTTCCTGGTCGTGGTGACCTCGTTCGCCAGTCCCGCGTACGCCCTGCTCGCCATGGGCCTGTCCATGGCGGCCGGCGCGGCCCTGGTCCATCCGAAGGCGCTCTTCCGGCGCGGCACGGACGACGCCGCCGACCAGGTCTCGACCGGTGCGGACCCGGCGCAGCAGGACACAGACCCGGTGGTCGCGGTGCCGCCGGAGCCGAACGGAGTCTGGCGCAACCCCAGGTTCCTGTTCTGGGTCCTCGTCTCCCTCTCCTTCGGGCAGCTTCTCGGCACCGCCGACCTGGGTGTCCTGCCCCGGGCGGTGCAGCAGGGAGGCGGCACGGCGCAGGCGGCGGTACTCACTGGCGTGCTCGGCTGTGCCAGCGCGGGGGCAGGACTGCTCTACGCTTGGTACGGTCCGAGGATCAAGTTCGGTGCGGTCACCCAAGCCGTCGTCCTGCTGCTGTTCATGTCGGCCGCCAGTGCGGCCATCGCCGACGCCGGGTCCTGGTGGTCCTTGGGCATCGCGTTCGCCGCGCTGGGCCTGGGCACCGCTCCGCTGAACACGGTGATGTTCGAGGAGCCGGCCCGCATCGTCCGGGCCGAGCGGACCTCGGAGGCGTTCAGCGTTCTCGTCGCGGCCAACGGCATCGGTACCGCGCTGGCCGCGGCACTGCTCGGTGCCGTTCCACTGCACACGATGCTGTTGCTGGGTTCGGCATCGGCGCTCGTCACGCTGCTGGCCGGCCCCTTCCTCCTGCGCCGGGCGACGCGGACCAGCCGTGTGCGCCCCTCATCCCCGACCGTCCCCGAGGACGGCGTCTGACGGCGTGTCCGACCGGGCCCGGCCCGTGCCCGAGCCCGGTCGGGGGGAGGGGCGGCGTCCTTGCGCGGGCCTCCTCACAGAAAGAAGGACCATGGACCAGTCGCGCGTTCCGACCGACGACCACGCCGTATCGGCCTTCGACAGCCATGACCCTGCACTGGCGCGGGACCCCTATCCCGTCTACGAGCGGCTCCGTTCCCGATGCCCCGTCACCTGGAGCCCGTCCTGGGGCGGCTTCTGGGTGGCGTCCGGGCACGCGGAGGTCTCGCTGGCCGGGCGGGACAAGGCGTTCTCCACCGGCCAGGTGCTGCCCGACGGGACCGTCCAGGGCGTCACCATTCCTCCGCTGGGCCAGACCGGTCGGCTCGTTCCGCTCGAACAGGATGCGCCGGAGAGCATCAAGTACCGCAGGCTGGTGGCCTCCTTCTACTCGGCCGGCCGGGTCAGGGAGCGGATGCCGGAGCTGCGCCGGCTCGCGCGGGAGAGCGTCGACGCGGTCATCAGGGACGGCTCGTGCGACATCGTTCAGGCCCTCACTCTGCGCGTGCCGGCCATCGTCACCATGCGCGACATAGGGTTCCCGGACGAGCGATGGGCCGAGATCGACGCCCTGCTGCACCAGGCCCTGCTGGCAGCACCCCACGACATGGCCTCCGCCCGGGCCCACGCGCAGGAGATCACTCTGGAGATCCTCGAGCAGGTGGAGCAGCACCGCGAGGACGGAACCGGCGGAGGACTGATCCCGCATCTGCTGGCCGCCACCGTCGACGGCCGGCCGGTCGACGACGAGGACATCCTGTCGATCCTGTACCTGCTCCTGCTCGGCATCGACCCCACGTCCACCCTGACCGCGACGGCCCTGCTGCACCTCGCACACGACCACGACCTCAGGAAGCGGCTCACCGCCGAGCCGGCCCTGCTCCCCCAGGCCGCCGACGAGTTCCTCCGCTGGATGTCCCCGGTCCAGGGCACCAGCCGCACCGTCACCGCCGACACCTCGCTCGGAGGGGTCCCCCTGCGCCGCGGGGAGCGGATCTTCCTGTCATGGGGGGCGGCCAACCGCGACCCGTCCGTCTTCGCCGACCCCGACGCCGTCCTGATCGACCGTGACCACCGGGATCACCTCGCCTTCGGCGCGGGCCCGCACTACTGCCTGGGCGCAGCGCTGGTGCGCGCCATGTTCAGCGTCATGGTGGAGGAGGTCATCACCCGGATGCCCGACTACGCCATCGCCGACCCGGCCGGCATCACCTACTTCCCCGATCTGAGTTCGGTCTACGGCGTCACCGCCCTGCCCCTCACCTACACGCCGGGTGAGCCGACCCGCACCACGGATCCGGAGTAACCAGATGAGCGAGCACAGTCTGTCCGTCTCCACCCTGTCGCCGGAGCGACTTCGGCTGCTCAGGAGGCAGCGCGGAGCCCGCGATGCCGGCCCGGCCACGTTGCGGGCGGGACTCGCCGGTGCCGCGCCCGTGCCCGCGTCCATGGCACAACGCGCGTTGTGGTTCCTCGACCAGGTCATGGCGCCGGGTGACCGCTCCGCGTACAACCTGGGCAGGGCGGTGACGGTGCGCGGCGTCCTCGACACCGGCCTGCTCGAACGCTGCCTGACGGAGATCGTCCGCAGGCATCAGGTGCTGCGGACCACCTTCATGGCAGAGGACGGCGCCCCGGTGCAGGTGGTCCACGACCCCGGCTCAGTCCGGCTGCCGGTGCGGGACGTCAGCACGCTCCCGCCGGCGCAACGCGCCGCGGCGGTACGGCTGGCGGCCGAGGCGGAGTTCACCCGCCCGTTCGACCTGGCCGAGGACGCGCTGTTCCGCGCGCTGCTGATCCGCTCGGGCCCGGCCGAGCACACCCTGGTCCTGGTCTTCCACCACGCGGTCTTCGACGGCTGGTCGTTCGGCGTATTCTTCGACGAACTGGCCGCGCTGTACACCGCGTTCGGCGCGGACCGCCCTTCGCCGCTCGCCGAGCCGGCGCTGCAGTACACCGACTACTCGGTGTGGCAGCGGACCCGGCTCGACCAGGGCGCACTGGCCGAGGGACTCGCCTACTGGCGGCGCACCCTGGCCGGTGCTCCCGGCCTGCTGGCGCTGCCGACGGACCACCCCCGTCCGGCTGTGGCGTCGTACACCGGCGCGCAGTTCGCCTTCGTCCTGCCTCCGGAGGTGACGGCCGCCGCACGCTCACGGGCCCGTGCGGAGGGCTGCACCCTCTACATGGTGCTGCTTGCCGCCTACCAGGTGTTGCTGGCCCGCCTGTCCGGGCAGCGCGACGTCGTGGTGGGGTCCCCCGTGGCCGGTCGGCCGCGCGCCGAACTGGAGGGGATGGTCGGCTTCTTCGTCAACACCGTGGTCCTGCGCGCGGAGGTCGCGGACGACCTCACGTTCCGGGACCACCTGCGCCGCGCCCGGCAGACGGTGCTCGAGGCGTTCGAGCACCAGGACGTGCCCTTCGAGCTGCTCGTGGAGGAGCTCAGGCCGGAGCGGACGTTGAGCCACAACCCGCTCTTCCAGGCCGTGTTCAGTTTCCAGAACACCGGCGCCGAGGACTCCGTGCGGCTCCCCGGCCTCGAGGTCGCCCCCTGCACGGTGACCACCCGCGACGCCAAGTTCGACCTGGTCCTGGAGGTGGTGGAGGACGGTGACGCACTGCGGTGCGAGCTCGGCTACCGCACGGATCTGTTCGAGCCGGAGACCGCACAGCGGATCGGTCGGCGCTACGCGCGGCTCCTCGCCCAGCTCCTCGCCGAACCGGAGCGGACCGTGGGAAGCGTGGACCTGCTCCTGCCCGGGGAGGCGTCGGAGCTGGTGCGGCAGGGACGGGGACCGGCCGTGCCGGGCGCGCCCACCACGCTGCACGGCCTGATCGAGGAGCAGGTGCGCCGCACCCCGCACGCGCCGGCCGTGCTCTGCGACGGTGTGGAGACGACCTACGCGGAACTGGACGCCCGTGCCGAGCGGCTGGCCCGCTCGCTGCGCCGGCGCGGGGTCCGGCCCGAAGGCGTGGTCGCCGTACAGCTGCCGCGTTCGGTGGAGGCCGTCGTCGCCTTCCTGGCCGTGCTCAAGGCCGGAGGCGCATACCTTCCGCTGGACCCGTCCCACCCGGCGGAGCGCATCGCGTTCATGTTGCGAGACGCCCGGCCGGTCTGTGTGCTCACCGACCGGGACCTGGCCGCGGCGGACGGCGGGCACGAGCCGCAGGCGCCGCCGGCCGACGCGGCCCCCGCCCATCCGGCGTACGTGCTGTACACCTCCGGGTCCACAGGACAGCCCAAGGGCGTCGTCGTCCCGCACGCGGCCGCGGTCAACCTGGTGCGCTGGACCGTGTCCGAGTTCGGTCCGCAACAGCTGTCGCGTGTCCTGTGCGCCGCCTCGTTCTCCTTCGACGCCTCGATCTTCGAACTGTTCGCGCCCCTGGCCTGCGGCGGCCGGGTGGAGATCGTGCGCGATGTCCTCGCGCTCGCCGAACGCGACCCGCAGGCCGACCGGACGACGCTGGTCAGCGGGGCGCCGTCGGCGATGACGGTGCTCGCGGCACAACGCCGGCTGCCGGCCGGCACCACCACCGTGGTCAACATCGGCGAGGCCCTTCCCGGAGCACTGATCGAGGAGGTTCTCCACGTCCTCCCCCAGGCACGTGTCTTCAACGGCTACGGGCCCACCGAGACCACCGTGTGGGCGGCGCACTGGACCACCGATGTCCCCGTGAGCGGGCTCCCGCCGATCGGGCGCCCGGTGGGCGGGGACCGCCTCTACGTCCTGGACGCCGCTCTCGGCCAGGTGCCGACCGGTGTGACGGGAGAGTTGTACGTGGCCGGTGCCGGGCTCGCGCGCGGCTACCTGGGCCGGCCGCAGCTCACGGCCGAACATTTCCTTCCCGACCCGTACGACGGTCCGGGCGAACGGATGTACCGCACCGGCGACCTGGCCCGCTGGCGGTCGGACGGCCTGCTGGAATACCTCGGCCGCACCGACCACCAGGTGAAGATCCGCGGCTACCGTGTCGAACTCGGAGAGATCGAGGCGACGCTGCGCAGCCACCCGGCGGTACGGCAGGCGGTGGTCCTCGCGCGCGAGGACGCACCCGGGGAGCGCCACCTGGTGGCCTATGTCGTCCCCGGCGACCCCGCAGGGCCTCCCCCGGTGTCCGAGCTGCGCAGCCGGCTCAGCCGCACACTGCCCGCGTACATGATTCCGGCCGCCTTCGTCACCCTGGCCGAGCTGCCCCTCACCGGGAACGGAAAGCTCGACCGTGCGAAGCTGCCGTCGCCGACGGCCGAGCGGCCGACGAGGAAAGCCACCGAGCGGCCACGCACCCCGCAGGAGCGGCGGGTCGCGGAGGTCTGGTCGGAGGTCCTGCACCGGGACGACATCGGCCTGCACGACAACTTCTTCGACCTCGGCGGCACCTCCCTCGCGGCCGTACGGATGGCGGCGCGCATCACGCGGGCCGGCGGCCGGACCATCCGCCCCACCGCCGTCTTCCAGGCACCCACGGTCGAGCAGCTGGCCGCCCTGCTGAGCGAGGAGGACGCCCCGGGCGACGCCTCGCCTCTGGTGACGTTGCGCGACGGCGGTGCCGGGGCACCCGTCGTTCTCGTCCATCCCCTCGGCGGCAACGTCCTGTGCTACGCCGGGCTCAGCAACGCGCTGGGACCGGACCGGCCCGTCCACGGCCTGGTCGCGCGCGGTCTCGGCGCCGATGAGGTGCCGCGCGACCGCGTCGAGGCCATGGCCGCCGCCTACCTGGCCGCACTGCCGAAAGCCACGACCGACCGTCCGTTCCTGCTCGCGGGCTGGTCCATGGGAGGCGTCGTCGCGCTGGAGATGGCCCGGCAGTTCCTGCAGTCGACGGGCCGCCCCCTGCCTGTGTTCATGCTGGACAGCTATCCGCCGCCACCGGCCGGCCTCCGCGCAGGCGCCAGCAACCGCCCGGACGAGGCCGCGCTGCTGGCCGACTTCGCCGCGGACTGGGGGCGCGTCCTGGACCTCGACCTCGCCCTGCCGCCCGCCGACCTCGCGCGGTCCGGGCCGCGGGCCGGCCGTGAGCGGCTGCTGGCACGCGCCCAGGCCGCCGGTGTGCTCTCACCCGACGACGGCCTGGTCCTCCTGGACCGCCTGTTCCGAACGTACGCGGCACACGCCGTGGCGCTGGACCACTACCGACCGGTCACCGCCTACCCGGGACCGGTCACCCTGCTCTGCGCACGCGCCGGCCGGGTGGGCCACGCGGCGGACCACGGCTGGTCCGACCGGGTGTCCGGGTCGGTCACCGTCGTGGAGGTGCCGGGAGACCACTACAGCATGCTGCGCGAACCCCACCTGGCCCACACCGCCGCCGCCCTGCTGGCGCACCTGAAAGCGAGCGACCCCTCATGAGACTTCCGCACGCGCCACTCGAAGATTGGATGCGGCATTTCTACTTCGACACGAAGATCGATCTGGGCAGCAGCGGCGTGCAGCCCTGGACCCTGTCGGAGCTGCGCCGGCTGCTGGGCATCCACCCCACGGAGCTGGACTCGCTCGCCTTCGACGACAGCGAGTCGTACGGCGGCCGGGAGTTGCGTGAGGTGTTGGCCGTCCGGTTCGGCGTCGACGACCCGGACCGTGTCATGGCGACCCACGGATCCACCGAAGCGATCTTCGTGGCCATGAACGCCCTGCTGACCTCCGGCGACGAAGTCGTCGTCGTGGACCCCGCCTACCATTCGCTGCGGTCGGTCGCCGAGGCGATCGGCTGCCGGATCAAGCGCTGGCGGCTCCGACCGGAGGACGGCTTCCGTCCCTGTCTGGACATCCTGCGTCCGCTGCTCACCAGCCGCACCCGCATGGTGATCGTCAACTTCCCGCACAATCCGACGGGTGCGACCCTCACCCGCGACCAGTTCGACGCCTTCCTGGACCTGGTCGCCGACCACGGTGCCTATCTCGTCTGGGACGGCGCCTTCACCGAGCTGGTGTACGACACGCCGCCGTTGCCCGAGCCCGCGCTGCGCTACGCGCGCTGCGTGTCGATCGGCACGATGTCCAAGGCCTACGGGCTGCCCGGGACACGTGTCGGCTGGTGCCTCGCCACACCGGAGATCCTGACGCGTTTCGTCCCCCTGCGCGACGCCATCAGCATCTGCCTGTCTCCCCTGACCGAGTTCTTCGCCGCGCGGGCCATCGCGCAGGCCGACCGGATCCTTGACGTGCGGCGCGCCCAGGCGGCCCGCAACCGGCAACGGCTGGCCGACTGGATCCGGCACAACTCCGAGCTGGTGTCCTGGACCCGACCCGACGGCGGCTGCACGGCCTTCCCGACGTTCGCCGGCATCGAGGACACCGAGGACCTGTGCCGCGAGCTGGGCGCCCGCCACGACGTCCTGCTCGTGCCGGGATCCGCCTTCGGCCATCCCGACCGGGTGCGCCTGGGTTTCGGTGGCGACGAGGCCGCATTCGTGGAGGGACTGGACCGATTGCAGGGTGCCCTGCGCGCGCGCCGAGGTGCCGCTCATGACTGACACGAACACGGCCGAGCTGGAGACCGGGGTGACGCGGACGGGCGCCGAGCGGATGCGGGCCCGGCTGGAGGACCTGTCCGAGGAGCAGCGCGCCCTGCTCGAACAACGGCTACGGGAGCGACGGCACCGACTGCGCGCCCAGGAACCACTGGTCTGCGAAACCTCGGTGGCCCAACAGGGGTTGTGGTTCCTCGACCAGCTCAAGCAGGACGACCCGTTCTACACCCTGGCGTGGCGCATCGATCTGGCAGGGCCGCTCGACGTCGGCGCGCTGTCCGCGGCCGTCAACGACGTCGTGGCACGCCACGGCGCCCTGCGCACCCGGTTCGCAGAGCGGGACGGCAGGCCCGTGCAGGTCGTGGAGCCCTTCCGCGGCCTGCGTGTTCCGGTGACCGATCTGCGCCGGCCGGACGGACCGACGCGGGACACCGTCGTCGACGCCGCCTGTGCCCGGCTGACCTCCGAGGCGTTCGACCTGGCCAAGGGCCCCCTCTTCCGCGTCGAGGTCCTGCGGGTCGCGGACGACCGCCACGTGCTCGTCGTGCTGGTGCACCACATCGTCTTCGACGGACGGTCCATGGACATCGTGGTGCGGGAACTGGCCGAGGCCTACAACACGGTGTGCGCCGGCCGGCCCCTGCCCGTACGCCCGGCCGAACAGTACGCGGACTTCGCCGCCTGGCAGCGCCGCCACCTCAGCGGTGAGCGGACGAACCAGCTGCTCGACTTCTGGCGCGAGGAGCTGCGCGACGCCCCGGAACTGCTGTCCCTGCCGATCAGCCGGCCGCGCCCGGCCGAGCAGTCCTACGCGGGCGCGGAACGGCGCATGCGGCTGCCCGCCCCGGTCAGCGCCAGCCTGCACGCCCTCGCCCGCGCCGAACGCAGCACGCTGTTCATGACGGTGCTCGCCGCCCTCCAGCTCCTCCTCATGCGCTATTCGGGGCGGCCCGACGTCAGCGTGGGCACACCTGTGGGCGGCAGGCTCCACACTGCGTTCGAGCAGTCGGTGGGGTACTTCGTGAACACGGTGGTCCTGCGGGGCCGGCTGGAGGGAGACCCGACCTTCCGTACGTTCCTGCGGCAGACCAGGCGCACCTTCCTGACCGCCTATGACCACCAGGACCTGCCGTTCGACCGGCTGGTGGAGGCACTGCGCCCGCAGCGCTCGCTTGGCCGCAACCCCCTGTACCAGGTCACCCTGTCCCACGAGGAGGACCGCTCCGGGCAGCGCCCGCGGTTCGCGGGGCTGGAGACCGCGCACCTGGGCATCGTGGACGTGGCCCGGTCGAAGTTCGACCTGTCCTTCACCGCCGCCCAGGACGGCGACGAGGTTGAGATCGCCGTGGAGTACGCCACCGACCTCTTCGACACGGACAGCGTCGAGGGGCTGATGGGGCACCTCCGCCGCCTTCTCGAAGCGGTGACCGCTGATCCGGACGAGCCTGTGAGCCGGCTCATGGCCCGCATGGTCTCCGAGGAGGAGCGCGGGCAGCTCGACCGGTGGGCCCGAACCCCCGGGTCACCCGACGCCGGCACGGTGCTCGAACTCGTGGCAGCCCAGGTGGCAGCGGCCCCCCAGGCCGTCGCGCTGGTGGCGGGCGACCGCACGGTGACCTATGCCGACCTGGACCGCATGTCCGACCGGATCGCCTCCGGGCTGGCGGACGCAGACGTGCGACCGGGCTCCCTCGTGGCCGTGGCGGCAGGCCGGTCCGTCGAGCTGGTGGCGGCGTTGCTGGGTGTGTGGAAGCACGGCTGCGCGTACCTCCCGCTGGATACCGCCGGACCGGCGGCCAGGGCAACGGCCATCGTGGCGGACGCCCACGCCGACGCGGTCGTGAGCATGGAGCACGAGGGGTCGTCCCGCTGGCCCGTCGGCGTCCAGGTCGTCCCGCTGACCTCATTGATGGCAGCCGGTGACCCGAGCCCACGGACGACCCCGCCGACCGCCGGACCAGATGACCTCGCCTACGTCCTCTACACCTCGGGATCGACCGGCGCCCCGAAGGGGGTGGAGGTCTCCCATGGCGGACTCGCCGGCTATGTCCGGTGGGCCGCGGCCGAGTACTGCCCCGCGTCGACGCCGACAGCTCCGCTGCACACCGCCGTCGGTGTCGACCTGACGGTGACCAGTCTCTGGCTGCCCCTCGCCAGCGGCGGCACAGTACACGTCATCGACGAGTCCGGATCCGTACCCGAGCTGGCGCGCACGCTCACCGGCGGGGCGGGCTGCGATCTGGTGAAGCTGACTCCGACTCAGCTCGACGAGCTCTGCCGGCTACTGCCCTCCGGGGCGCTCGCGGGCCGGGACGTCTGTTTCGTGATCGGCGGCGAAGTGCTGGCAGCCGACCTCGTACGGCGGCTCTTCGACATCGCGCCGGACGCCAGGGCCGTCAACGAGTACGGGCCGACCGAGGCGGTGGTCGGCTGCTGCACGCTGTCCCTGACGGCCGACGACACGCCGGACGACCGGCCGACCGTACCGATCGGACGCCCCACAGCCGGAGCCGAGCTGCGAGTCCTCGACCCACACGGCCTGCCGGTGCCGACGGGCACACCCGGCGAGCTCTGCATCGGCGGCAGCGTCCTCGCCCGGGGCTACGTACGGGACCCGGTACGCACCGCCGCCGTGTTCGTGCCCGATCCCTACGCCGCCCGCCCGGGATCGCGGCTGTACCGGACCGGGGACTTGGTGCGTCACCTGGGCGACGGCCGGCTGGAGTTCCTGGGACGAAGTGACCGGCAGCTGAAGATCGGCCACGAGCGGATCGAGCCGGCCGAGGTCGAGGCGGCGCTGCGCGCGGTGCACGGCGTGCGGACGGCCGCGGTCCAGGCCCACCGCGGCGACGGGGGCCGCGAGCACCTCGTGGGGTATGTCACCGGCGAGGTGACGGCGACCTCAGTGCGCGACGCAGTGGCCGAGCTGCTGCCCGAGCCCATGGTGCCGGCTTCGATCATGGTTCTGGACACCCTGCCCCGCACCGAGGACGGCACCGTGGACCAGGCCGCCCTGCCCGTACCGGACGGCCTGCGGGCGTCGGGCACTGTCACCGTCACACCCGCCGATCCGGTCGTGCAGCAGGTCGTCGCCACGCTGTGGGCGCTGATCCTTGCCTGCGGCACCATGGGGCCGAACGAGGACTTCTTCGCCCGCGGCGGCCAGTCGCTGTCCGCTGTGCGCGCGGTCGGGCTGATCAGAGAGGTGTTCCAGCTCGACGTGCCGGTCGCGGCACTGTTCCAGTCGCCCACGCCGGCGCTGTTCGCGGCGCGGCTGGGAGAACTCGCCGGTGACCGAGTCGATCTGGCGGAGGCGGCGGCATCGGTGCAGGCCGTGCTCAAACTGTCGGACCAGGAGGTCACCGACCGGCTCACCTCGCCGGAGTAACCCGAGACCCGCCTGGAGCCACGTCGCACGGTCCCGGCCGGCACGGCCGGGGGTCACGTGACGAGGAACCGCCCGCCGCATTTGTCCGCTCGCCGTCCACGATGTCCTCCCGTAGGCGGCGGCGTCACGCACGGGGTCCTCGGCGGGGCCGTGCGTGAGTCCCGTACAGCAGCGGCCTGACGCGACTCGCGCGAGCGGCACGGACCGTGGGCCCCACTTCCTCACCTCCTCTCGTCCGCGAGGGTCCGTGCCACCGGGACCCGCGACACGGCGATCGGCCAGCCCGCGCCGGGGACCTGGTACGGCTGTACCTGTGCGGTCCGGTGTACGTACGTGCCCACCCTGCCGGGGTGGGCACGCGGCTGCGTCATGGCGGTCGACGACGGCCGTGCCCGACCCCTGCTCGCATGCTGTGCGGCAGCCGCCCTGTTCCGTGTGCCTCGCACGCACCGTCTGCCGCAGCATTTCCGCATCGGGCGGACCTGCATCGTTTCCCCGGCAGTACCGCCCAAGTGATCGCTCGTCCATCGCCTGGCAGATCGCCGCTGCTTCCGTGTTGATCGGCGCGTGGTTTAGTCGCTTGCGTACGGGCGAGTGCCGAGACCGGACGGTCACGGTGCCAACAGCCCCGGAACCAGGAACCGACGAAGGGATCAGGGCGGTGAGGTATCCGTGATGCAGGACGCCCCGCCGGCCTCGGACGCGCGGCCGACGCGGCTCGCCGCCGAGTCCGTGCAGTGCTTGCCCCAGGAGCGAGACAGCCTGGTGTGAGATCGACCTGACGGGCCTCGACGCCGACGACGAGGCCGACGGCGAGCTCGCCACGCTGTCGCAAGGCGCCCACACGCAGCCGATGCTGCCTTGCTTCGCACGCCCAGTGGGGACCGAGGTGGCGCGCGCAACTGTGCGATCTACGTACCGGAGGTACTAGTTGTGTCCGTGATCCAGACCGAGATGCGACCGGAAGCGACGTGCCCCGCGCCGCGCCTGGCCACTCGCTCCATACGGCTGGCCATCGTGGAAGAAGACCCCCTAGTTAGAGCCGGCGTGTCCGCCATAGTCCAGTCCCACGAGCGGATCGAGGTGATCGACGAAGTCGGCCTGTCGTGGCGGGGTATGACAGCGGCGGAGTGGGACGTGGACGTCCTGCTGGTCGGCGGGGAATTCCTCGACGACGCCTTCGGAAAGACCCTTGCCCGGCGCAACGGCAGCAGGCCGGAAACCGAGGTGGGTCTGGTGGCGGTACTGCAGGCGGACGACGCCGCCATGCTCCGTAGCGCCGTAATGTGCTCCGCACGCGGTTTCGTCGACCGTGAGACCAGCCACCTGGACATCGGGCGTGCCGTGTGCGAGGTGTACGAAGGGCGTACCTACGTGTCGTCGTCCATCGCGGAAACGCTGGTCGGCTGGGTGGCGCGGGGCGTGCACCGTGAACGGCTGCCCGTACCGCAGATCGAAGCCGCCCTGACAGAGCGGGAGCTGCAGATACTGGAGGCGCTCGGCGACGGCATGTCCAACACCGCGATCGCCCGTCGGCTGCACATCCAGGAGGCCACGGTACGCAGCCACACGTACCACATTCTCAACAAGCTGAATCTGAGCACCCGCACCGAGGCGGTCCTGGCGGGGTACAACTATGTGCACGGGATTCGTCTGCAGGGGCCCGACAAGCGCGCGCAGAAGCCCGGCAAGGGGCCCCGGTACAAGGCATAGCCGCATCTGCGAGGGGAGCCACGCCGGTGGTGCGCCCGGGCGGGGCGAGACGAAGCGGTGGTCCCGCAGTACTAGGCAGTTTCGTTTGGATCACCGGGCGGACCAGAGGAAGATGCCTGCGATGTGGAGTCCGGCCAGGTAGATGGTGGCGGTCTTTTCGTAGCGGGTGGCGATGCCTCGCCATTGCTTGAGGCGGTTGATGCACCGCTCGACGGTGTTGCGCTGCTTGTAGGTCTCGCGGTCGAAGGCCGGTGGTCTGCCGCCCCGGCTGCCCCGACGTAGCCGGTGTCTGCGCTGGTCTGCGGGAACGGGGATCACTGCCCGGATGCCGCGCTTGCGCAGGTCCTCGCGGATCGCGCGGGAGGAGTACGCCTTGTCGGCCAGCACCAGGTCTGGACTGGTGCGGGGCCGTCCTCGCCGGCGGGGAACGCGCAGGCGGGCCATGACGTCGGTGAACGCGGGTGCGTCACCGGCCTGGCCTGCGGTGAGAACGAACGCCAGGGGCCGGCAGCGGGCATCGGCAGCGAGGTGGATCTTCGTGGTCAGTCCGCCGCGGGACCGGCCGATGGCATGGTCGGCCGGCTCTCCGGCCGGGGCCCCCTTTTGCGGGCTCCGGCCGCGTGCTGGTGGGCCCGCACGATGGTGGAGTCGACCGAGACGGCCCAGTTGAGGTCCTCGTCCGCGTCAGCCTGGGCGACCAGGGTGGTAAAGACTCGCTCCCAGGTGCCGTCGACGGCCCACATCCGGAGGCGGTTGTAGACCTCTCGCCAGTTGCCGTACTTCTCCGGCAGGTGAACCCACTGCGTGCCGGTCTGGAACTTGTAGGCGATCGCGTCGATCACCTCACGATGGTCCCGCCAGCGGCCACCCCGCTTCGGAGTCCGGTCCGGGAGCAACGGCTCAATCCGCGCCCACTGCGCATCAGTCAACGGCACACCCGGACCAACGACCGACTGATCCAAACGAAACTGCCTAGGTATCCGGGACGTGCGGGGACTGCCGGGTCGGGGTCTGTCAAACGAGCGGTGTAAGTGGAGTGGTTGGGACTACTGGCGGGCTGCCGACAGGCGGCCGTCGAAGGTGATGTCGAAGGCGTTCAGTGCGGTCTTCCAGCGCATGGTCCAGCGGGCCTGGCCCTTGCCCGTGGGGTCGAGAGACATGATCGCCATGTAGACGCACTTCAGGGCGGCCTGCTCGTTAGGGAAGTGCCCGCGGGCCTGCCTGGGCCCGGCTCACCAGCTCGTCGATCAGCTGGTCGTCCACGGCCTTCGCCGATACAGCCACTGCCGACTCGACAGCGTCCTGCTCGGCCACGTTCTCACTGGTCATCGATGCATCCTCCATGATCGGGAGTTGCACCGAACGATTTACAGTCCCCAGCCGACCGCCTAACGAGCTTGTGCGACTTCGTCCGCTATCGGTGAGGACGCTGCATGACGGGAAAAGAATCCGCGCGGCAGGCAGCCACGTTTCCCCTTGCGACGACTGAGTCACTGGTGGTGGGGCCGCCGGGTTGGCCGTGCCCCACCACCTTCGGGGTTGAACGGTCAGGTCATATGGTCAGACGGAAGGACTGGGCCACCGAGCTGGAGCAGCTCTGCTGGGACAGCTTCGCACCGTTGGCGGTGGAAGATCCGTCCACCGCGAGGCACTTGTTGCTATGCCGGGCTACGAAGCGGTACTGCCCCGAGGCGATGGACTCGGCACGCCACTGCTGGTTGGTGCCGCCGACGTAGTCCCACAGGTGCACCCTGGTCCCGTCCGCGGTTGCGCCTGCGCCGCCGTCCACATCCCAGGACTTGTTGTTGTGCCGATTGACTACCTGGTAGTAGCCGTCACCAGTGGAGCGGAACTGCCACTTCTCGTTCGCACCGTCACCGCACGACCACTGCTGGAGCAGGGTGCCGTTGGAGGTTCCCCAGTCGGTGGCGTCCAGGCAAGCACCGCTGTTGGTGTTTACCACCCGGTACCAGGCGCTAGTGTCGATCGGGCCAGTCGGGTCACCGCCGTCGGACGGGTTCCACACGAAGGTTGCGACCGCTCCGGCGGGCAGGGTGTAGGTGAGGGAGCGGCCGTTGTCGGTGATGGAGAAGCGCTGCGTCCCGCCGGTGTTCACGACGTAGGCGACGCGCGTGCCGTCCGGATTCTGGAAGGCGACGTTCTGGATCCCGCCGCCACCCTGACTGGTGGAGCCGATGCGGGTGGCTCCGACCTTGACGAACTTACTGATGTGGCCGAGCGAGTAATACTCCGCGCCCCGGTTGACGTTGCCGTTCGCGATCTCGACCACGCCGTTGCAGCGGTTGGTGCAGTGCCCCTGGTGCGGGCCGCCGTTCTGGTCGAGGGCGAGGTTCCAGGTCACCACGGTCTCGCCGCCGTTGCGCATGTTCTGCACGACGAGGTTCTCCGCCTGCCAGCGCAGGCTGTCGGCGAACGTGGAAGCAGGATTGGAGCTGTCGGTCCCGGAACACTCGGTGAAGAAGACACGCTTGCCCGCGTTGATGACCTGCTGCTGAGCGGAGGGCTGCCCGCCATAGCAATGGAAGGCTGCGCCGATGACACGGTTGATCCCGGACGTTCGTGAGAACACCTCGAGGGGGTAATTGGGGTGGTCCCAGTTGTGGTCGAAGGCGAGGATGTTCGTCGGCAGCGAGGCCGCGGTGAGCTTGGGATCGAGGACCCGGAGGAAGTCGGCCTGCTCCGTCGAGGACATGGACATCGAGGGATAGCTGGTGGCGAACTCGGGTTCGTTCTGGACGCTCAGATCGGTGAGGGTGATGCCCTCCTGCCGGTAGGCCTGGATCGTCTTGACCAGGTAGTCGGCATAGGAGCCGTAGTGCTCGGGTTTGAGGCTGCCACCGTTCAGCGAGTTGCTGGTCTTCATCCACCCCGGAGGCGACCAAGGGGTTCCCATGAAGCGGATGGACGGGTTGACGCTGAGCGCCTGCTTGAGGACCGGGATGATATCTGCCCGGTCCCGCTCGATGGAGAACTGACCGGGCGTGTCCTCGTATGAATGCGGGTTGTTCGTGGCATCGAAGTCGCTGCTGCCCAGCGGCTGACGCAGGTAGGAAAGGCCGATCCCATCACTCGAGGTCGAGAACAGCGACCGCATGAGGTGGTTGCGCCTGTCCTGCGGCAGTTGCTGTATGAGGCGGGCTGACGCGCCGGTGACCGAGGCGCCGGCACCCGTGTACCGCTGCCCCCGGGTGTTCGCATCGACGCGGATGTCTACGGACTGTGGAGAGCCAGTGAAGGGTGCGCTGCCATCCGAGCTGAGCTTGCGAGTGCCGTCTGGGGTGGTGATCCACACCTGGGCGACGGGATCAGCGGCCTGTGCGGTTCCACCACCCGCGAGGCCGAGGCCGGTGACAGCCAGAGCCAGGACGATGGCAGCCGTCCGAGCTCTGGGCGAGCGGGTCCTGAAACGGTTTGACATGGTGCGGGTCTCCTTCGGTCGGTGACGCGTGGGGGTATGCCAATCGGCTCGCCAGAGCGGGGAGGACGGCGAGGCGACCGGGCTCGAAGGGTGATGCACTCGGGGGGCGCGGGCAGGGTCAGAGGCGCAGCCGAAGGGGGGGACAGCAATTCTGTCTCGCTGCCTACCGCTTCTGGTGCGCGTGCAACGCTGCGGCATCACACGCTCAATTAAGTCGACGCAGCGGTGCAAGAAGATCAGCGGGACCTGCTCGGCGCGAGTGAGGAAGGCTCCGGCTGCGCTGCTGAGCAAGCGGACCGGCCCTGGGGACGCGAAGCCATTCGGCGTGCCCGCTCAAGGACACGGCGCATCGGCGGCCGATGATGCAGCCGTACTTGCACGGCTTCTCCTGCGAGCCGCCACCCAACTTGATGAGGGGCCCTGTCCCGTGCGCTCCGCACCCCGCTGAGGGCTGGCCACACAGCCCAACGTCAAGAGTGTGGAGGTCTGTTGCTAAGGCAGAAGACATGGAACTCCTTATGGGTGCAACGACGAGTGGGCGACATGAAAGCACACCTACTAAGTACTTAGTAAGTGGTCTGCACCAATGCGTCCGAGAAACGAGAAGATCATCACTGGTCGTGATGGCGCGGCGTAGGCTGTCGCGAGTGAGTGACCAGTCAGTAGGCAAACCTGTCCGCGGTGCCAGGGCCAGAGCACGCGCCCCGCGCAGCGTCAAAGCACGGAGGCGGCAGCAGGACATCCTGCATATCGCCACGGATACTTTCGCCGCTCGCGGCTACAACAACGCTTCCCTGGCGGAGATCGCCGACCGTGTGGGACTGACCCAGGCCGGTGTACTGCACTACTTCCGATCGAAGGCGTTGCTGCTCACCAGTGTCCTAGAACTCCGTGACGAGGCGGACATAGAGCAGCTCGGCACCGAGCGCCCACAGGGCATCGAGTTTCTCCGTCATCTCGTCGCCACCGCCCGCCGGAACGCCAAACGCGAGGGTATCGTCAGGCTCTACACAGTGCTCTCCGCCGAGTCTGTCACCGACGCCCACCCGGCCCAGGCATACTTCCGAGACCGGTACGCCGGCCTGCGCGCCTTTGTTACTGACGCCGTGATCGAAGCCTGCAGGCTCGGCGAGGAGAACAGGGCAGCCGCACAGATCGCGGCGAACGCCATCATCGCCGTCATGGACGGTCTCCAGATCCAATGGCTGCTTGCTCCGGACGACGTTGACATGGTGGCTTCCACGGATCTAGTGGTCACATCGTTGCTCGCGCACCTTGCTCCTGAGCGCTTCTCCGCGACCACCTGAGCCCGCTACGGACGGCTCGGGGATCGGGGCCCGGCGGCGTGGACGACGTGACGGGTTGGATGCGCATCCCAGCACGGAGTCAGCGCCGGTGTAGTGGATCCCGAACGAGTGACGCCGGGTGGCCGATGAGTTTGTTGCGGTTCTGCCACCGGATTGGATGGAGCCAGGGCGCGCGGGCCTGGATATGCCGCGCTTTCTGTAGGTTCCGGAATCGCTCAGTTTGAGGTGGCGGGCAGTGGTGTGTACGCGTCGACAGACCTTGGGCCGACCCGGTTCACACCGTTGCCTCTGGGATGAGGGCCGACAGCTACGGGATGGCACACGGTGGGGTTCTTCCGAACGTCCTGGCGGCCAGCTGGGGTGAGGAGGATCCTGGGGGTACCGGCACCGTGTGG
Source organism: Streptomyces tendae (assembly GCF_008632955.1). Lineage (NCBI taxonomy): Bacteria > Bacillati > Actinomycetota > Actinomycetes > Kitasatosporales > Streptomycetaceae > Streptomyces > Streptomyces tendae. Next base: position 206,111 of record NZ_CP043960.1, on the reverse strand, counting down.
TCGCGCCGGGAGGACTCGATGCTTACCCGGGAAATCCAGGTCGGGCTTGTCTAAAGGTCAGCGCGGTGCATCCGATGGGCGTGTACCTTTGAGCCGCCATGCGTACAGCACCGACGCAACGGCGGGGTCTCACCGGGAATGCTCCGCATGGCGCTGGAGGCGCAGGGTTTCCAGGAGGCGGAGCCAGACTTCGCTGACCGTGGGGTAGCTGGGCACCACGTGCCAGAGGGTCGACAGGGGGATACGCCCGACAATGGCCGTGGTCGCCGAATGGACGAGCTCTGCGATACCGGCGCCCACGAAGGTCGCCCCCACCACGGTGTCGGTGGCGCGGTCGATGACAAGTTTGGCGCGGCCTCGGTAGTCCGGACGCAGGAGGTAGGTGCCGGCAAGTGCGCTGAGGTCATACTCGACCACTTCGACGTCGATACCACTGTCACGGGCCTGCTGCTCGGTTGCGCCTGCGCTGCCGACCTCAGGAGTGGTGAAGACGACCTGAGGAGTCCCGGCATGCCCAGTCGCGGCGGACGGCAGATCACCCAGGTTCCTTGCGCGGACAGCAATGACTTCCCCCGCGGTCCGGGCCTGATACTTGCCCATGTGCGTCAGCAGGGCGCGGCCGCACACGTCTCCAATGGCATACAACCAGTTGTCGGCCGCACCCCTTACGCACTGGTGGTCGTCGACCGCGAGATAGCCACCGGCAGCGAGACCGATGGTGTCCAGGCCGATGTCATCCGTATTCGGTGTACGCCCGGCGGCCACGACGACCTCGTCTGCCAGGATCACCGTGCCGTCGTCGAGAGTCACATCGGCCTCACCGCCGTGTATGCAGCCTCGACCCGTGCCATGGGCGTCGGGCCGCCGGACTTCGGCCATCGTGCGCCTGGGGCGCAACTGCACCCCTCGTTCCTGCAGCTCCTCGCTTACCAGCGCTCCCACGAACGGCTCGTACCGGCCCAGCAACTGCTCGCCGCGGTGGACAAGGGTGACCTCGGCTGCGCCCAGACCGCGCAGCCAGGTCGCCGCCTCGCAGGCGACCACACCGCCGCCCAGGATAGCGACTCGGCGAGGTACCTCTCGCATGGTGGTCACATCCCTCGATGTCCAAGGCAGAGCGGAGCGCAGTCCCGGAATGTCCGGCACCGCCGGGCACGAACCGGTATCGATCACCACGGCATGCCTGGCCGTCAAGGTTCTGGTCGAGCCGTTAGGCAGGGACACCCTGATGGTGCGCTCCCCAGCCAGCCGGCCGTAACCGCGGACCACATCGATACCGGCACTCACAGCCCAGTTCACCTGGGATGTGTCGTTGAGGTGACGGACAACCCTGTCACGCCGGGCCAGTACGTCATCGACATCGAGCCCTGCCGACAATCCGGGCAGATGGCAGGCCGCGTCCACCACCTCGACCGGCCGGAGCAGCGCCTTGCTGGGCATACACGCCCAGTACGAGCATTCGCCACCGAGCAGGTCGCTCTCAACGAGGACGGAGGACAAGCCGGAGAACTGGCTCGCGTACTGGGCGGCGTTCTCGCCTGCGGCCGCACCGCCGAGCACAATCACGTCCCACTGCGTGCGGTCCGGGTTCACCGTTGCTGTCATGGGGTCCTCCTCTAAGCGGCGTGAGGCGTGCGCACGATGGCGCGTGAGGCGAGGGTTCCATGGGACAGAGCCTGTACGGCCCGGACCCGCTGCGGACACGGTCATGAAACGTTGGGCCGGGACCGAACCGCCCAGGTAAGGCAGTGACGCTGGGCCCCGTTCTCGGCGGCTGCTCCCAGCCATGCCGCATCAACGGTGATCGGGCCGCGGAGATGTAGGCGGTCGGGCTGTACCTGAGGAAGAGGGATGGGCGCCTAGTTCCCGCGATATCAGTTTCTTGGACACCGAGCCGCGATGCGGTGTGCGGGGCCGGTCTTCACGGAGACGGACAAGGATGGGAACGGTGGCGGCGTGCCGCACCGCCAGCTCCGGTTGACGGTCGGCATTCACCTTGATCACCGGCAGGACGGCCGCTGATTTCGTCAGCGCTCTCCTCCACCGTACGTTGTAAGCGCGGCAGGGGGACGCCAGACGGCTAAGAAGCACACCCGCACCGGAGGCCCCCACGGCCAGGAGGTACGGGCAACGTTTGCGCTGGTTCTATGCGGGGACAGCAGACAGGGGACGTCTTTGCCCGGCTGCTGGTCTCCTTGGCTGTATCCGTACAGGTTTCGCCATCGGACGGGCGGCCACTCGGGGGCCGAGGACCGGCGAGGTGCGTGCACCGAGCCGTCGGTGGACAACGATCCACCAGTTTGTCTAGTAGTGCACGCTTTAGATGTTTGGCAGTCCAACGCAGCGGACGGTCTGGAACAGTGCGGTGCGCCGTCCCGGTGCGGTCATTACAAGAGAGGCCACCGTGCGTGTGTGTTCGGCACCACGTAGTGCGCCCTTCCTGCGCTCGGAGTCGGCCGACGTTGGCATGAGCGTCGCCCGCCCGGTCGTCGGGCTGCCTCCAGGCCGCGCGTGCGCCCACAGCGATCACATGGCATTCCGTCGGAAACAGGGATGAACATCATGAGCAATCCGAATCTCGAATTTGCTGCGCAGGAAATGGCCGACGCTACGGCGAATCCCCCGTTCCTCTACGAGCTGGGTCCGGAGGGAGCCGCAAGGTACTCGACGACATCCAGGCTGCCTCCATTGACAAGCTCGAGGTCGAAGCGGGCGCATAGCACCGCCTCTCCGCTGCGGGCCGGAGCGGACGAGCTCACCGGGCTGCCGCCGGCTCTGGTGATCGTGGATGAGAACGACGTGCTGCGTGACGAAGGTGAGGCGTACGCCCGTCGCCCGGTCCAAGCGGGCGCTCCCACGACGAGCATCCGCTACAAGGCCGTCATCCACGACCTCATGATGCTCAGTCCCGTCTGTGTGACGAACGGCGCAAACGCTGCGATCGAACAGGCTATCCGCACCCTGCGGACGGCGTTCGCGAACTGACACACGCGCCAGGCCGGTCCGGGTCCCGACCGGACCGGCCCCTGACACCACAGGAGCGGACCACTCGCGAGCCGGGAGCGTGTCTGCCGCCGGAGGTGATGAACCATGGCAAAGCTGCTGTCGGTCAATGTAGGCCTGCCCAAGGACGTCACCTGGCGCGACCAAACAGTGCACACGGGGGTCTGGAAAACGCCAGTGACCGGTCCCCGAACGGTACGGCGGCTCAATATCGACGGCGACGGTCAGGGGGATCTCGCCGGCCACGGCGGTGAAGTGCGCGCCGTCTTGGTCTACCAGCTCGCCTCCTACCGCTACTGGCAGGAATTCCTGGACCGTGACGACCTCGCCTACGGACACTTCGGAGAGAACTTCACCGTCGACGGGTTGGCGGACGACGAGGTCTGCATCGGAGACCGCTACCGGATCGGGACCGCGGTCTTCGAGGTCACCCAACCGCGGGTGACCTGCTACCGCGTTGGCATCCGTCTGGGCGAGCCCCGCATGCCCGCGTTGCTCGTAAGTCATGAGCGGCCGGGCTTCTACCTCCGGGTGCTCATCGAGGGTGAGGTGCAGGCTGGCCAGGACATCGTCAAGATCTCTGACGGTCCGGAGCGGATGACCGTCGCGGAGGTCGACGCCCTGCTCTACCGCCCACCGCATCTCCCGGACCGTCTGGAGCAGGCCCTGCGCATCCCGGCTCTCAGCCCAGGCTGGCAGCACTCCTTCCGTGCCATGCTGCACCAGGCCGAGTCCGGCGACGGGGCACGGGAGGCGAACGCGGGCCTGAACCAGGTTGCAGCTCCGCAGCCCGCCTGGGAAGGCTTTCGGCCGCTGAGGGTGCACCGCATCGACGAGGAGACGTCGAGTATCCGCTCCCTGTGGCTGGCCAGCCAGGACGATGCGGCACTGCCCATTGCGCCTCCGGGCCAGTACCTCACTGTGCGCATCACTCCTGGTATCGGCGCTCAACCGATGGTGCGTTCCTACTCGCTGTCCGGGCAACCCGGCGCAGACTGCTATCGCATCAGCGTCAAGCGGGAGGACCGTGGGCTGGCCAGCACGTGGCTGCACACCGATGTCCAGGTCGGCGACAGCATCGAGGCGGCCGCCCCCCGCGGAGTATTCACTCTGCAGCCCGGGGCCGGGACCGTCGTCCTTGCCTCCGCAGGAGTGGGGGCAACACCGCTGCTCGCCATGCTCCGTGCACTGGCCGACGCCGGCTCGCCCCGCCCTGTCTGGTGGCTTCACGGCGCCCGTAACCACCGTCTGCACGTCTTCGCCCGAGAGGCGGGAGAACTACTTGCTCAGCTCCGGCACAGTCACAGCCGCATCTACTACAGCCGCCCGGAATCCGGGGACATTCTCGGGTGTGACTACACCGCTCGCGGCCGCCTGACCGCCGACGCTGTCGCAGGACTCGGCCTGCCCGCCGACACCGACGCCTACCTGTGCGGCCCGGCCGGCTTTCTGAGCGAGGTCACCGATGGCTTGCTGCGGCAGGGCGTGACGCCTCAGAACATCCATACAGAGATCTTCGGATCCGGCCCTGCCCTCAACCCTGGCCTTGTCCCGTCCGAACGCCGTGCACCGCACCCTCCCCCGGGACCTCCGGGCACGGGTCCCGCCGTGCGTTTCGCCCGCAGCGGGCTGGCCGCTGCCTGGAGCGACCGCTACGGCAGCCTGCTCGAACTTGCCGAAGCCTGCGATGTGCCGGTGCGCTGGTCCTGCCGCACCGGAGTGTGCCGCACCTGCGAGACGGCGTTGATCGACGGCCACGTCTCCTATTCACCTGACCCCGTAGAGGAGCCCCCGTCCAGCACCGCCCTGATCTGCTGCTCGAAGCCAGAGCAGGAGATCACGCTTGACCTGTGAGGCTGCCGCACACGGCGCCCCGCCTGACTCGAAGCAGGGAAATATGCGTGCCGGCTAAGGCAGATCAGAGGGTGTGCGGGTCGAACCTGCCCCAGGCGACAGCCACGCAGAGCACGATCAGTACCAAATTGACACCGATCCTTGGGAACTCCTGGCCCCAGGCCTGCGCCGCGGACACTGTCTCCGTGACTCTCCGGCGCGAGCACGATCAAGGCGGGCAGTCGGCCTCGTAGAGCTGGGCATCTCGGGAGGTGTCGTCGAGTGCGTCGACGAGCGAGATCGGCAGATTGGCTTCGGCGACGTGGGGGTCGGCGCTGAGGTTGGGGCTGCCTTGCCAGCCGGGGGCCAATATGGGCGCCAGCGACCAGAGAGCTCAGCGCGAAGAGCGATGACGGACGTGTTCGAGCAGTGATGGGCGAAGCAGAACACGCAGTTCGACACGGAGCTGGCAGAAATCTGGACTGGACGGCATCCTGGATCTGTCGGGAGGGCTGGCGGCCATTCTGGCTGGGAGCGTGGACACACCCGCGTTCTTGCCAGCCGAATTCCTCCTGTTGTGCCTGGTCTCGGGCGCGCATGAGAGAGCGGACCGCCGCATGCGACAGGTGCAGGGCATGCGCGAAGGGGAGACGTCCGCACGTCCGCACAGCCAGGCGGGTCTCCACGGGCACCGCTTCAAGCCAGGGGCCGGGGTCTTGGCTCAGGTACCGTGAGCCGCGGAGCAGCGGCCCGAATCACCAGTTCGACACCGACCGGATGATGGCTGTCAACTGCACTCGTGCGCTCCTTGTCGACCGCAATGTCGAGGAACTGCCTGCCCGGGCCGCCCTGTGTGCGCATGACCTGCTGTGCGTGCTTGAGTACGTCGAAGGACACGGTCACGCGCATTACGCCCTTGCCCTGGACGGTGCCCTCGCGCGAGCTCAGGACCTCCTGCGCGCCCTGACCTCAGAGGTCATCGCCCGTCTCGGTCTCAGCGAGAGCCTCCATCCGGACTACGAGACACTGCTGAGCCTCCTGGACGACTTCATCGGCGCAGACCTGCGCCAGGCGAATCTGACGGGGGTCAAACTGGACGGCCTGTGGTGGTCAGAGGCATCCACGAGCTGGCCGCCCTACGTAGACATCGAACTGCTCGAGCTCGACTCGGTCGAAACGGCACCGGATTCGGGAATCTACGTGATCACCCGAGGCGGTATGACCAACATCCCCGACAGCCTCACGTGCGCTTGAATTGGGCTGCGGCAATGAGAGATCCCGCCGTTTCATGGCTGCCCGCAAAACCGACCTCAGCCAGCGCAGGAGGCTGGACGGGTCGCACCAGTCAGCGGCTGCGGAGGTTCTCGGACCAGTCCTGGAGCGGGCCTTCGAGGACGAGGTTGTCTCCGCGGCTCACGGCCTGCAGCATTTGGGCGCACACGGTCGTTTCTGCGGCGAGGCCGGCCGGGGTGCCCAGGATCGGGAAGACAGCGCGGACGCGGGCGGCAATGTCAGGTTGGAGCAGCGTGTAGGCGTAGAGCATGGCGCATCGAACCCCTCTGGTGCGCGCCCACAGCCCCCCACTGGCCATGCAGTGCGCCGATGAACCGTCGACTGGCCGAGCAGCTTGCACTTGGCGGCAACTGAAAGGCCCGGTCCGTGCGGGAGCAGGCCGGGCTGCGGAAGTGGTTACAGGTCCTGGACGGCGCGCAGGGCGGCGTCGACGCGGGTCATGGCCGCGGCGTCGACGGGGCCGATGAGTTTGCCGCCGTCGAACCGGTCGACGCGCAGTTGTGCGATGTTGACGGCAACGGCGGTGCACGGGAGTGGGTCGCCGATGACGACGGACATGGCGGTGTCGGGGTAGCGGCCGCTGTCGTGCAGCACGATCACGAGGACAGCGCCGTACGCCTCTTCAAGGCCGGTCAGGCTGATGATCAGGACGTTGCGGCCGTCGGGGAGCGACCAGATTTCTCCACGGTTCACAGGGTGTCGCCCTCGCCCGCCAGGTCATCGCCAAGGCCGAGCGTGGCGAGCTGCTTCGCAGCATCGAGAGTGGCGGCGCGGCGGGCGGCGCGCACGACGTACGCGTTCACGCTCAGGCCGGCCTCGGATGCGGCTGCCCGGATCGAAGGTGCAAGGTCATCGGGAACGCGCAGGGTCATCGTGGTGACAGACATAGTTGCAGCATAACCACCGGTTTCCGGTGGCGTCAGGCGGTTGCAGCATCACGATGCACCAGACGGACGGCACCTGGGACCGGCTCCTGCAGACGGTCCAGGCCGACGCCGACCTGCCGGGGGGGATCGACTAGTAGTGCTTCGTTATGTTCTGGGTTGTCTGTGGCGGGTTCGTGGGCTGTGCAGGGGGCGGCCGCAGGTGGTGCAGGCACCGGCCCAGCACCTCAGTAGGTCCTGGAGGAGGTGGAGGACCTGGTAGAGGGTCAGGCTGGTGTGCGGGCTTTTGGGTCGAGCCGCCCGAGGGTGAGGAATGCCTGGGCGGCGGTGACGAGGGTGACGTGGTGGTGCCAGCCGCGCCAGGTGCGGCCCTCGAAATGGTCCAGTCCCAGGCCGTGCTTGCGTTCGCGGTAGTCGTGCTCGATCCGCCAGCGCATCTTCGCCCACCGCACCAGGTCGGCGACCGGGGTGGTGGCAGGCAGGTTCGATATCCAGTAGCCCGTCGGAGCGTCCTGGCCGTCCGGCCATTCGACCAGGAGTGTCTGGGTGGGCAGGACGCCGTCCCACCGGTTGCGGCCGCCGCCCGCCTCCTGAGCTGCGCCCACGGGCTGCTTGCCCGCAGGCCGGACGGTCAGGACCGTGAACCGTGAGTCATCGCGCCTTTGCGGCCCTGGCGCCAGGCCACCTCGGTGAACCGGCCGGCACCGGCCTCGGCCGCGAGGACGGAGACGGCTCGCGGTGGAATGCGATACCGGGGCAGCGTCGGCGGACCGAGCCCGCCGTAAGCGGGCTGGTACGGCTCGGCATGCTCCGGATGGGCGACTTCCTTCCCGGTCAGCGCCAGCACATAGGCCAGCCCGCGCTGTTGAAGACCGAGCCGGAAGGGGGTGCTGACGCCATAGCCGGCGTCGGCGACCATGACCGGCGCCTTCAGCTGCCACTCGCCGAGCGTGTCGAGCAGACCGAATGCCAGGCGCCACTTCTCCTGGTGCACCACCTCGTCGGGCACCCCTGCCCTGCGGCACCGCTCCGGTGCATCCGTCCACTCGCCCGGCAGATACAACTGCCAGTTCAACGGGCAGGAGGCGGTGTCGGTGGCGGCATGGACGCTGACCGCGACCTGGCAGTTCGCCCGTTTGCCGACCGCCCCGCAGTACTGCCGAGCCACCCCCACCGACGCGGTGCCGCACTTGGAAACGACACATCGTCCACCACCCACACCTCAGGTGTGATCACCTCGGACAGTCGCTCGGCGATCCGCCGCCGCACCGGCAGCGGATCCCACGGCGACTGGTTCACGAACTGCTGCAGGGCCTGCATGTTCCCGTCCGGCAGCCGCTCGGCCATCGGCTGGATCGACTTCCGCCGCCCGTCCAGCATCAGACCACGTAACACGCACCCCATCGCCGCTGATCCCGCCGCGGCAGCGAGGCGAACACATCGGCAACGAACCCCGCCAACTCACCCCGGAGCCGTTCCACCTCCCCCAGCCTTATACCGGGAAGATGCCCACCACCAGCCGAGATCACTCAACGTAACGAAGCACTACTAGGGTCCGTCTTCAAAGATCATTCAGGTGGTAGATCATGGTGTCGTGGTACGTCGTCATGAACTCACTGACCAGGAGTGGGAGTTACTCGCTCCGCTGATACCCCGGGCCGCGACAGGGCGGCCTCGCGTGGAGGACCGTCAGGTCATCAACGGGATGGTTTACAAGATCCGTACCGGGATCTCCTGGCGTGACCTGCCGGAACGCTACGGGCCGTGGAAGACCGTCTACACCCGTTTCCGCCGCTACGCCCTCGGGTGTTCACCCAAGCCCTGCAGCAGATCCAGGCCCACGCCGACGCGGCCGGCGACATCGACTGGCTGGTCCAGATCGACTCCACCATCGTCCGCGCTCACCAGCACGCCGCCGCCACGGGCCGAAAAGGGGCGGCACCGGCAGGACGAACCGGGCGATCACGCCCTCGGTCGATCCCGAGGGGGACTGACCACCAAAATCCACCTCGCCTGCGACGGCAAGGGCCGCCCGCTCGCGATCCTGGTGACGCCCGGCCAACGCCACGACAGTGTCTGCGCACGCCCGCTGCTGGAACGGATCCGCGTTCCCCGGACCGGCCCGGGCCGGCCACGCTGCAGGCCCGACCAGGTCATCGCAGACAAGGCTTACAGCTCCCGCGGCTTCCGCGCCTACCTGCGACAACGCGGCATTGCGCACGTCATCCCGAGAAGGCCGACCAGCGACGGCACCGACACAAACGCGGCCGCTGCGGCGGCAGGCCGCCAGGTTTCGACCGGGAGACCTACCGGCGGCGCAACGTGATCGAACGCTGCTTCAACCGGCTCAAGGGCTTCCGCGGCATCGCCACCAGATACGACAAGACCGCCACTTCCTACGAAGCGGCGGTCACACTCACGTCGTTCCTGCTCTGGGCAAGATCCGTTTGAAGACGGACCCTAGTTCCTTGCTCCTGACATCTTGACGCTTCTGGTCCGGACCTTTAGGTTCACGCATCACAAGGTCATTCCAGAATGCGCCCAGAGTTCATCCATGTGAACGTCGCGTTGCTCGGACCCCCCACCCCGACCGCCCCGTGCGAAAGGCCGTGCCTTGATGACCAGACCCTTCTCCAGCCTCAGCCTGCCTGCTACTGCTATCGCTGCGACCGTACTTGCCATCGCCGCAGGTGCACTGACGGTTTCACCGGCTTCTGCCGCCACCGGGCAGATCACCGGCCTGTCCGGTAAATGTATGGATGTCGCCGGAGCGAACAGCAGCAACGGCACTGCTGTGCAGCTCTACGACTGCAACGGCACCGCAGCGCAACAGTGGACGGTCGGCTCCGACGGCACCATTCGGGCACTGGGGAAGTGCCTGGATGTCGTCGACGGGTCCGTCGCCAACGGTGCCAAACTCCAAATCTGGGACTGCACAGGTGCGGCGAATCAGCGATGGAAAGTGACCACGGCCCGAGACATCGTCAACCCTGCGGCCGACAAGTGCGCTGACGTCACCGGGAGCTCCTCGGCAAACGGCACTCGGCTGCAGCTGTGGAGCTGCACCGGAGCCGGCAACCAGAAGTGGAGCGCACCGGCTGCCGACGGCGTTCCTCCGGGCGACGGGGCCCCGATGGCCGTGGCACCGTACCTGTACAACGGGTGGGGCAGTCCCCCGAGTCCGACCACCGTGACCAACGCGACCGGGGTCAAGTGGTACACGCTCGCGTTCATCCTCAGCAACGGGTACTGCAACCCTCAGTGGGACGGGAGCCGTGCACTGACCGGAGGAGTTGACCAACAGACCATCAGTACTGTGCGAAGCAATGGCGGTGACGTCATCCCCTCCTTTGGCGGGTGGAGCGGCAACAAGCTTGAGAGCTCCTGTTCCAGCGCCGGGGAACTGGCCGCCGCCTACCAGAAAGTCATCAACACGTACGGCCTGAAGGCCATCGACATCGACATCGAGGCCGCCGCCTACGACAGTCCCGTCGTCCAGCAGCGCACGGTGGATGCGCTGAAGACCGTGAAGGCCAGCAATCCCGGCATCAAGGTGTACGTCACCTTCGGCACCGGGCAGAGCGGTCCCGACACCAGCCTGATAGACCGGGCCGCAGCAGCAGGCCTCACCGTGGACAGTTGGACCATCATGCCGTTCAACTTCGGCGGCAACGGCCAGAACATGGGCGCCCTCACCACTCGCGCCGCCGAAGGCCTCAAGGCCGCGGTGAAGAACGCCTACGGCTACAGCGACGACCAGGCTTACCGGCACATGGGGATTTCCTCAATGAACGGCGTCACCGACGTCGGGGAGACAATCACGGTCGACGACTTCCGGACCATTCTCGCCTACGCCCAGCAGCACCACCTTGCACGTCTGACGTTCTGGTCCGTCAATCGCGACCGCCCGTGTGCCGGCGGTGGAGCCGACACGTGCTCGGGAGTCGGGCAGCAGCCCTGGGACTTCACCCGCATCTTGGCGCAGTACCGGGGCTGACGTGTCCGCCACGCCGCGCTGTCCGCTTCGAAAAACCGCCAAGCAGGAGGCCGCATGCCCTCGACAGACGTACCTCTGCCCCGCGTGTCCTGGTCGCTGATGTCCGTCCTCTTCCTCTTGGCCGCCCTCCTCGGGCTGGCCCCAGCATCCCCCGCGGCCGCTGCACGCCCCGCTGCAGCCGCACCGTTCAAGGTGCTCGCGTTCTACAACGGAACCTGGGATGCAGCTCACATCAACTTCGTCCGCGAGGCCAACGCCTGGTTCCCGCGTGCTGGAGCAGACAACGGATTCACGTACACCTCCACCACCGACTGGAATCTGCTCGCCAACGGTGGCGCAGACGCATACGACGTCGTCGTATTCTTGGACGACGCCCCGACGACCCCTGCTCAGCGCGCCGGCTTCGAACGGTACATGCGAGGCGGTGGTGCTTGGCTCGGCTTCCATGTGTCCGCGTTCACGACACAGGCCCAGAACTGGCCGTGGTACTACAACCAGTTCCTGGGCAGCGGCAACTTCAGGTCCAACACCTGGGGGCCGACCACTGCTCAGCTACGCGTCGAGAATCCCAGCCATCCGTCGACCACAAACCTTCCCGCCGGCTTCACCTCGTCGGTCAGCGAATGGTACAGCTGGTCCAACGACCTCCGCGGCAACCCCGATATCGACATCCTCGCCTCCGTCGATCCCAGCAGCTTCCCCCTGGGAACCGACCCCAACCAGACCTGGTACGACGGCTACTACCCCATCGTGTGGACCAACAGCCAGTACAAGATGCTGTATGCGAACTTCGGGCACAACGCGATGAACTACGAGACCAACACGGCCCTTTCATCCACGTTCGCCAGTTCTGTCCAGAACCGGTGGCTGCTCGACGGCCTGAAATGGCTCGGCGGAAACACAGTCCAGCCACCGGCGGACGGGATCTCCGGGACTGCGTGGTATTCCCTGTCCAGCCAGTCCAACGGAGCCTGCGTGGACGCCCGCGCGGCAAGCACGGTCAACGGGACGCCAATCCAGCAGTACAGGTGCAACGGCACCGCAGCGCAGCAGTTCCAGTTCCGCTCCACCGACGGCGGATATGCGCGTATTGCGGCGCGCGGTAACCCGCAGCAGGTCGTCGACGTAACCGACCGCTCCACGGCCGGCAACGCGCCCTTGCAACTGTGGTCGTACGCCGGGGGCACCAACCAGCAGTGGCAACCTGTCGCAGAACCCGACGGAACGTACCACTTCACCGCCCGGCACAGCGGACAATGCCTCAGCGCAGCCGATACCGCCGCCGATGGCATCCAGCTCACGCAACGCCCCTGCGACGGCTCCCGAACTCAAAGCTTCAGCCTCACCGAGCAGCCCTGACGTCGGAAGATCGGCTACGGGCCGGCATATCTCGGCCGATCCGCTACCGCAGCATGCTCGAGCCACAACACACCTCTGCGGTAGCGGATCTCCGCGATCGGGGCACGACAGCACCCGCAAGGGACCGCTCGACGACCCAGCGGCGGGGCAGGATGAGGAAGCCGGAGGTGTCATTCGGCCGGGAGACGGTCTTGATCGTCACGTTCAGGTGCTTCTTGGCCCAGGTGACGAGCATGCCTGCGCAGGCGGAGTCGGCCCGGACGATGGTGATCTCCGGGTGCATGAGGCGGAGGCGAAACGGGGCTTCCTTCGCGGTGGCAGAGTCGTGCAGGTCGGCCGGGGTGACCATGACCTCAGCGGCAAGCCACGGGTGTCGACGACGAGGTGGCGCTTGCGGCCGTTGACCTTCTCGCCTGCGTCGTAGCCGCGGGAGTCCTTGCCGACCGTGGAGGGCCGCCTTCACCGACTGGGAGTCGATGATGGTGGTGACGGCGCTGGGCCCTTTGCCCATATCGCGGCGGATGCGTCCGGCGAGGTGGCGTCGGCGTACATGTGAACGTGCCCTACGGATGAACGTGCCAGCCTCCGGACGTACCGAGGACTGAACGTGAGCAGTCCGCTGCCGGCCTGTAACGGGTGGCGGAGGGCGGCTGACCGTGGTCTTGGACCCGCAGCGATGGATGAGGCTTCGACGTTTTCGCGGGCTGTTCGAGTCCGGGGCGATGAGCCTGTCGGAGGTCGCGAAGGAGACCGGGCTGAACCGCGCACGGTCCGCACGTCATTCGAACCTGCTGAGAGGCTGAAGACCCTCCACGAATGCCCGGAAGTCGGCCGCGAGCGGCAGATCTGCGCCGGAGTCGGTGTCGAACCAGGTCACCGACGGCTCACCCAACGCGCTGCAGGACCGGTAGTCGAGACCGATCCAGTAGTGACCGTCACCGGACAGCAGCACGACTGGAGACGGCAGTTTCCACTCCTCCACCAGGTACGGCGTGTCCAACAGCGACAAGCCGTGCTCGCCAGTGCCGATCCCCATCAACTCGGTGAACGGGATGTGGTCCTCGCTCCACGAGGTTGGCTGACTGGTCGGAAAGGCGTCACGGTCGGCCGTCACGCCGCCGCCGTTTTGCACATACAGAAGGCCGAGCAGCGATTCGGGGAGTCGCAGCCCGAGGACTTTCTCCGCGTCGGCGACGGTTGCTTGCGTCAAGGCAGGCTGGACACCGTAAGTATCTCTGCTCCAGAAGGACGCCTTGATCTCGTCAAACTTCATCGGCTCCTCCGCTCGGGGCGTCGTGGCGAATCAGCCGGTCAAGCTCTTCGGCCGAGTCGGCGGCGAGGCGGTAGATGCCCTGGAGGCTCGTTGAACGGATCAGGCGCCCATCCTCGACGTGCTTGAGCAGTCGCTCGCCCCGGCGGGATGTGTACGTCAGCCGTTCCAAGAGGCCCCCAGGGACGACCGTGTCGAACCTGAGCGGGGCACCTGGCGGCCCGATGAGCACTTCGGTGACGCATCCGGTCTTGAGCGGGCGCCAGTCCAGCAACTTCACGTAGTCATCATCGGGAAGCGCCGAGCCGGCGTTCTCGTAGGGGACGATGCGAGCTACCTCCAGCACCCCCAGCACATGGAGACGGGCGCGGTGGGCTCGCACGGGGTAGATGTGGTCGCCAGGCTGCACCCCCGCGCGCTGGAAGCTCGGCAGCGACTGGTGCGGCCCCCCGAACAGCATCGTCAGCCGCCGACCGGCATAGCCGGACCGCTCAAGTTCTCGGCACAAGTCGTTGGTCCACAACGTCGTATATGAGTTCGACATGCCGGCACGGTAGCCGTGCCCTCCGACAGGCACGGCCTCAGACCGATGTCAGTACGTAGTGGCATGCTCGCGGTCATGGACAAGGAGCGGTTCTGGGCGCTGATCGAGAAAGCTCGTGAACGCGTACCTGACACCAGGGAAGGTTCCGTTATCGCCGGCCATGCCTCCGCGTTGCTTGCTCGCTGCTCAGCCCAAGGAGATCACCGCGGCACAGCAAACCCTGTGGGATCTCATGGCCGACTCCTACCGGAACCCGCTGTGGGCCGCCGCCTATGTCGTCAACGGCGGCTGCTCGGACGATGGCTTCGACTACTTCCGCGGCTGGCTGATCGCACAAGGGCGCACAACATTCGAGCGCGTCCTCGCGGACCCCGACAACCTTGCCGAACTCCCTGGCGTCCTCACTGCCGCGGATGAGGGTATCGCCCTCGACTGCGAAGACATACTGAGCATCGCCTGGAACGCCCACGAGAAGGCCACTGGCAAGGGACTTCCCGCCGACGCCTTCACCATCCGGTACCCGTGTCTGGACCCTGCCTGGGACTTCGATTTTGACGATCGTGAAGAGATGGCTCGCAGGCTCCCCGCCTTGACCGCGCTGTATGCGTACTGACAGCGGGCGCAACATCCCGTGACAACGACACGCACCAGCCTGAGCTGACTCACCGTAACCGCTACTCAAGTCCTATCCGAAAGGCCCCCCTTGAGCTGGGACGTGATCCTCATACGCCTGCCCGACGACGTCACCTCGGTGCAGGAGATCCCCGCCGGCTACATCCCGGCCCCGCTCGGCAGGCGAGGCGACATACTCGCGGCTGTCACCCAGGCAGTTCCCGATGTTGATCTCTCGGACCCCGAGTGGGGTGAGATTTCCAGCCCCACGTGGTCCATCGAGCTCAACATCGGCTCAGAGGACCCGGTGGAATCCGTCATGCTCCACATCCGGGGCTCTGGCGACGATGTGCTGACGCCCGTCCTCGGTCTTGCCGAGGCTCTGCGGTGCAAGGCGCTCGACTGCGCCGAAGGGGGCCTGATCACTCCGGGGCAGACGTCGGGCTGGCACGCTTTCCAGCAGTTCCGCGATCGAGTGATGGGCCCCTCTCAGTGATATCTCCCGGTCATGGCGCCAGCATCCACCCCCTGCACATCGCTCACCGCCTACGCCCGGCTCGCCCCGCGACCCGCAGTATTGCGTTCTCCAGCTGCGGCGCACAGCCGTTCAGGAGAGGAAACAAGCAGCTCAAGCCCATGCCGAGCCGGTGGCTGCCCTGAGTCCTTGCATGCGTAGCAGCCTATTCAGGCCGCGTACCGTGTGAGGCCGCCCGAAGTGGATCCAGACGGGCCACGAGATCGCTGGCGCCGGCTGCCTGCCCCGGTTTCCGCATAACGGAAAGGCGGACTGGCCTGGTCCTCGATCCTCGGGGAGATCGCCGGACCGTTCGCCTAGCTCGCCAGGCGCCGCCGTGGTGCGATGGAGGGGGGTGGGAAGGAGAAGGTGATGATCTCACCAGCAGCGGAGCGCAAGGGTGGAGTGGCTCCGGTGTCAGTCCGCCCGCTGGAGGAGTCAGACTTGGATCGGGCCGACGAGATCTGCAGGATGGCCTTTGGGACGTTCCTCGGGGTCCGTGAGCCTTTCGAGACCGTCGACTACGTCCACACCCGCTGGGCGGCAGATCCGCGGTCGGCGTTCGCGGCGACAGTCGGGGGCGAGCTCGTCGGATCGAACTTCGCCACCAATTGGGGCAGCATCGGTTATTTCGGCCCCCTGACCGTGCATCCGGATCTGTGGGACCAGGGTATCGGCCGGCGTTTGATGGAGCCGGTCATGGACCGCTTCGACGCTTGGGGGAACTCCCACCTCGGTCTGTTCACCTTCTCCCACAGTGCCAAGCATCTTGAGCTCTACCGCCGGTACGGTTTCTGGCCTCGATTCCTCACAGCCATCATGAAGAAGCAGGTCACGACCAGTGCCACAGTCCCCGGCAGAGCCCTCTACGGCGAACTGCCCGCCGCCGAGCGACCCGCCGCGCTGAACCTCTGTCACTCACTGACGGAAGCCGTGTACAAAGGCCTGAACCTGGAACGCGAGATCGTGACCGCGCTCGCCCAGGGAGTCGGTGACACCATTCTGCTCCATGGCGCTGGCTCCGAGTTGGACGGCCTGGCCGTCTGCCACTGCGGAGCCGGGTCAGAGGCCGGCGCGGACGTGTGCTACGTCAAGTTCGGCGCCGTGCGCCCTGGCCCAGAGGCCGCCAACCGATTCGAGCGACTGCTCGACGCGTGCGAGCAGTTGGCCGCCGAGCGCGGACTGGGCGAGTTGGATGCCGGAACGAACCTGGGCCGCCCGGATACATATCGGCGCATGATCGACCGCGGTTTACGCACTCGGCTGCAGGGCGTGACCATGCACAGGCCTAACGAACCCGGATACAGCCACCCCGACGCGTATGTGATCGACGACTGGCGCTGAGCCACCGCCGCCCTCGGCCGACCAGGGAGGCCCGTGCTTCTGAACCGTTGTGACCTGACGGAAGGCTGGCGTGAGTGCGCGGTTCGTCGGGCTGTGTGCTGGTGTCATGGTGATAGTGGGCGGCGTGAACGATGACGAGCCAGCTTCTTCAGTCGTCGTTCCCGGCTGAGTGCTGCGGCTGTCGTGTTTGGTTTCGGAACTGTGTAGGTGATGAGCCGACTACGCGGCGGAATGCCGTACTGAACGCGCTTTCGGAAAGGTAGCCGGTGGCCTGAGCGAGCTCCGAGATCGAGAGACTGTCGCGGGCGAGCGCGTCGCGCGCCAGGCTCATGCGCCATTGGATGAGGTATTCCAGGGGCGGGACGCCGACGTGGTTCTTGAAGGAGGCGGCGAATGCGGAACGTGACATGTGGCTGATGTCGGCGAGCTCCTTCAGTTTCCAGGAGCGGGCCACGTCTGCGTGCATGGCGCGCAGGGCGGCACCGATCCCGTCCTCGTTCAGGGCGCTGAGCCAGCCGGTGGGCCGGTCGGTCTCAGCGGCATGAGCCCGCAACATGTGCACGAGCAGGATCTGTGCAAGGTGGTTCTCCACGAGCGGACCGCCTGGGGCGCGGACCCCGATCTCGGTGACCAGGAGGTCGACCAGCTGCCCGAGCGGTTTGCCATGAGGATCGGTCGCACGAACGGTTACGAGCGCCGGCAGAAGATCGGTCAGGAGAGCCGCGTTCCTGTCGTCGAACGCGATGTCGCCGAGGCAGAGGTAGAGGTCCTGTTCCGACTCCGGGCCTATTCGCACGAGCCCGTCCTCGGCGCTCGCCCACGCCGATTCCGCGGGACGCGGGCCTGTGTCGAGCGTACTGGCCAGCACGTAGGGCGGAGGGTTGCCGAGCATGAAGGTGTCACCTTCTCGCAGAAATACGGGCTCATGCCCTTCGATGACCAACCAGCACGCACCGCGTACGAGACCCCCGATCCGCACATGCGGGAACGGGGCGAAACGCAAAGCCCAGTCCCCCGTGGCACGAAGACTGGGACCGATCACCGTGCGGGGCCGCAGAAGGCCGATCGCGTCAGCCACTGGATCCCGAAACCCGAGCACTAACCCTCCTGGACGATACGTAAAGAAACCGCGACTTTACGTCATGGATTGTATCCCCGATTTCGCGCAGTGTGGATTTCGCAAGGACTGGCCCGCGAGTGGAGGAGACAGGACATGGGACAGCAGGAGCGCAAGACGGCGGTCATCACCGGGGGCAGCACCGGTATCGGTCTGGCCACCGCTGTGCGGCTGGCCGATGAGGGCGCGTATGTGTTCATCACCGGTCGGCGTGAGGCCGAACTGAGGGCCGCCGTCGAAACGATCGGTGCGGACCGGGCCACCGCGGTCGTCGGGGACATCTCCAAGCCGGAGGACCTGGACCGGCTCTACGAGGCGGTCCAGGCGAGGGGTACGGGTGTGGACGTACTGGTGGCGAACGCGGGGGTCGGTTCCTTTGTGACGCTGGAGGAGACCACCGAGGAACACTTCGACCAGATCTTCGACGTCAACGTCCGCGGCACGGTGTTCACCGTGAAGAAGGCGCTGCCGCTGCTCAAGGATGGGGCTTCGGTCATCCTGGTCGGTTCGACTGCTTCGACCCGTGGCGTGGCCGGCTTCGGCGCGTACTCGGCGTCGAAGGCGGCTGTGCGGGCCTTCGCGCGGGCGTGGTCCGTCGAGCTCAAAGACCGTGACATCCGCGTCAACGTGGTCTCGCCGGCATGGATCGAGACTCCCGGCGGCATGGCTGCCTTCGGCGACGAGGAGACCGTCCGGGCTGTCAAGGAGACCGTCGCCGCGACCGTGCCCAAGGGCCGCTTCGGGAGACCGGAGGAAGCGGCCGCCCTCGTCGCCTTCCTGGCCTCGGAGCAGAGCAGCTACATCGTTGGCGTGGAATTCCACGTCGACGGAGGCGCTAACCAGATCTGAAACGCACCACGGCGCAGCGCGTGCTCCCTACGGGTCGCGGGCGCTGCCTCCTGGCTGGAGGGGTTCCGGTCGAAGCGCTGCCGCCGGCTTGGATCGTTCCGGTGAGCCTGTAGGAGATCGCTAAGCCGCTGGTCCCGCGATCGTAGGTGTGGCCGCAGGGCGGGCGGCGTGCAGGACGCCTTGTGCTCTTCGAGGAAGTTTTGTGGATGTCGGCTCGCCTTCCCAGCGGGTCCGCAGGCGTCCGAAGCCGCGCAGCCACGCGAAGCCGCGTTCGACGGCCCAGCGGTAAGTGCCCAGTGCCGTGCCGGGTTCCGCGTCTGGCGATGGCAGGCACGATGCCGCGGGCGCGGACCTGGGCGCGGTGGATGTCGTGATCGTAGCCGGGGTCCGTGAACAGTGAGCCGGGCACACTCAGATCCCTGCTCCGTCCTTCCGGATCGGCGGCGGCGCGTACCGCTGGAAGTCTCTTGCCGTCTCACGGTGCTCCCCCGGCAAGGCCACCCACAACTGCACTCCGTGCAGGGTGGTCGTGCGGGCGGTGGACACCTCGGAATGGCTGATCCCGCGTCCCCCCGTCATCAGGTTGAGCTCGCCAGGGCGTACGTAGGCATGGGTGCCGAGGCTGTCCCGGTGCTCCATCTCCCCCTCGAACAGCCAGGTGGCCGTCTGCAGTGCTGTGTGGGGATGCGGTGGGACGTCCATCCCCCCGCGCAGGACGACGTCGTCGGGACCGTAGTGATCGACGAAGCACCAGGCGCCCACGAAGCTGGGGGCCCGCTGGGGAAGGGTGCGGCGCACGCGCGTGACCCGCGGACCACCGAGTGGCACATCGCGCGGGAGGCCGACGCGGACCCTTCCGGTCCCTGCGTGCGGTGTCCGGCGACGGGGTTGAACTCGGCATCATTCATGCCTTACCCTCCAGCATATAGTTGAACTTTCAATATTCTATTGACTTCAAGGAGCACCCGTTGACCACCGCCTCGACGCCGAGCCGCGACAAACGCGTGTTCATCGACAAGTTCGACCCCGACGTGTTCCGTGCCCTCGCACGGACCGCACAAGCCGCCGGCGCGGCGGCCTCCCACGCCGGGCTGCCGGTGACCCTGGTCGAACTGGTCAACCTCCGCGTCTCCCAGATCAACGGCTGCGCCTACTGCCTTCGCACACACACGCACGCGGCGCTCGAAGCCGGGGAAACGGCGCAGCGTCTCGGACTGCTGGCGGCCTGGAGTGAGACGGACGTCTTCACTCCCGCGGAACGCGCCGCTTTGGCGCTGGCCGAGGCGACGACGAATCTGAACGGCTCCGCACGGGGCGCCGCGTCGGCCGCCGCACGCGACGCGCTCACCGACGAGCAGATCTCGGCCGTCCTGTGGGTCGCGATCAGCATCAACGCTTTCAACCGCGTTTCGATCATGAGTGGACATCCGGTGAAAGAGGCCTGAGACCGCCCGGTTGAGCCATCGGCGCGCGCCTCCCCAGCCGTCTGCAAGCGAACGAAGGGGTCCCGCCCACGTCACACTCGCAAACATCCGCGGCAACGGGCTCGGGGACCGCCCGGCGGTCCGGATCCGCCTGCCGGTCCCGGTGCGGTCGGCTCCCTGGCGGTAGGTGGGGATGGGGACGAACTGCCGTTTGCTGCCGCGGCGTCGGCGCCGACTCCGGTCTCGCGTGGGATCCGGGGCGAGGGCGGACTACCGCCGGACCCCTTGCACGTGGCCGGCTCCCCCTGCGGTGCACACGACGAACGCAGGACGCCGGAGCCCGTGAGGAGCACGAGGTCACCGGCACCGACGAGTGGAACGTGACGATCGCACGGCCGTGACGGTTCTCGCTGCCGGGAAAGGCGCGGTCGAAGCTGGGGGGCGGCCGCCGTGGCGGCCGCGGCTGTGTCGGGGGCCCCACTGGCAAGAAGCACGCGAGTCCTCCCCGCCACCCCTGCCGGCCGCCGTCTCCTCCATGGCTGTACCTCCGCCTCGTCGGCCGTCAGGCTCCAGCGAAGCTTTGTGGCGACCCATTCAGTGACGTACCGGCAGTGCGCCTCGGCCGCCGTGGCAGCCACTGGGCCGGTCCTGGTCGGCCTTGGACCGGTTCGAGCGGGCGGTGACGGCCACCAGAGTCACTGCCGACCCTGGTCGTTGGCGTACGCACGCCGCTGAGCCGTCCACGCGAACGCCCCGCTGCCGAAGCCCGAACGCTCGACCGGTTCCCGATGACACGGCTGACGGCATGCCGTCTGGCCGAACCGTTCCGGTTTCGGCGGAGATCTCTGACGTTGGCGTGTGGCCTGGGCCTTGGTCGGGCTCAGGTAGTGCCCTCGCCAAGAAGGCCGACGACGCCCTCAAGTCCGGTGGCCCCTCCGCAGGTTCCGCTGCTCGACCTGGCCGAGAGACAGGACGAGCGGGCCCTGCCGGCCGGGGCCGGACCGATCGGGGCGCCGACCGCGGAAACGGAGACCTGCTTGCCGTCCTGGTACGTCGGCAGCGCGGTGTAGCGCTCGCCGCCGGCCGGCTTGTCCTCCGCATGCGGTGATGTGTCGAGGACCAGCCTGGCTCCGTCCGGCAGCACACGCTGTGTGCAGCGGCTGTAGGGGTGGGAGGCCGTGTCGGGACACTCGGACAACTGCGCGGGGACCGGAACGGGATACCAGGCGAGCTGTACGGATCCCTTGACCGCCCGCGCCCCGTCACCGAAGAGCAGCTCGGCGGCGGGCAGCCGGTCGGGCTTGTCGCCCTGTGACACTCCGTTGCCCCGCCTCTCGGCCGCCTTTCCTTCGGGCAGCGAGGGCTCCAGGAGATGCACCATCTGCTGCGCCGTCACTCGGGACGAGCCGTATGCCTGGTCACCCTCCTGACCGGAGGAACAGCCGGTCAGGACGCCGACGCTCAGGCCGGCCGACAGCAGCAGCGCGGCCACGGCTCTGAGCCGCTCGGCCGGCACCCGTCCGGACGGCTGGTCCACCGACGGGTCGGGGCTTCGCCAGCGCTCGGCTCGTACGCGAGCGCGAAGCAGCCGGGAGGTTCCGTGCGTCGCGCAGTCGCGCGGGACGGCGGCGAGAGCCTCTCGGCTCAGTTGGCATGGCAGATCACCGTTTTGGCGTGGGGCTCTGCCTCCACCCGACCCGGCGGGATCCCCGGGAGTGATCACCTCTCACACATCGGTCCCTCGCGTGCCCGGGCGCTGCTTCTGGGCGTCGACGACGGCCCGCTCCAGCACGGCGGTGCGTTCGAGGACTGTGCCGGGCTCGACGTCGTCGGTCTGTACGACCTGCACGGCCCGGCTGCCGAGATAGGTGTACGTCCTGCGGTCGAAGATCCACTCGGTGCGATCGCCGCTCCGCCGGTCGACGTGGGCCAGGGCGATGCCCTCACGTCCGGCGGCGTCCTGGGCACGGTCCACCACCACGACGCCGGGGATCTTGGCCGCGGCCCGGTACAGCGCCGCATTCAGTTCGGCCGGTGCGAGCTGCTCCTTGAGCAGGTCGCCGACAGTGGCGAAGGCTTCCTGGTCCGGGGAGTTCCCCTGGCCCTCGGTCTCCTTGTAGATCTTCTTCAGCAGGGCGTCCGGGTCGGTGGGCAGCGTCTTGAGGTAGTGGTAGGAGGGGCCGTTCAGGGTGCTCTCCACGTCACTGTCGAGGGAGACACCGCCCTCGGGCTGGTAGCCGGGCTCGTCCAGCCACCCCTGCTTGCCGTCGGGGGAGTTCCACGTCTCGCGGATGTGCAGCGGCTGGACCCAGGTCCGGGACTTGTCCGAGTCGGTGTGCGAGACGGAGAGGTAGGAGACCTTGCTCTTGGTGTAGATGTACTGGCCGGGGCCGGGTTCGGGCGTCTTGCCGGTCGAGGCGGCGGCGGCGATGCGCTCGACGGTGGAGGCGAGCCGGGCGGTGCTGCCGGTCTCGATGCGGACGACTGGCGCTTCGACCGGGTGCGGAGTGGCCGCGGTCGTAGCACTGCCCCCGGAACCGGTCAGCGTGGTGAAGGCGAATGCGCCGACCAGGGCGGCGGCGGTGACCGGGACACCGATCAGCAAGGCACGGCGTGCGATGCGGCGGAGCGGCGCAGGGGCAGGTGCGGTGCGCTGTATCTCGTTCATCAGGTGTTCCTCGAGAAGCAGGTGACGGGCGGGCGACAGCTGTGGGTCTCCCGGTGCCGGCAGCAGACGGGACAGTTCCGCGTCGTCCAGCGGCTCCTGTCGCCGCGACGTCCTGCGGGTCATTCGGACCCCTCCTCGTACGACTCGTGTGACCGGACCGCGGAAGTGCGGCCGCCCTGTACTTGTCCGTTGTGCGGTAGCGGTTCCCTGCTCTTCCTCAGTTCTTCGACGGCCAGCTTGCTCAGGCGTTTGCGGGCGCGGGACAGGCGGGAGCGCACGGTGCCGACCGGGACGCCGAGGACGGCCGCCGTCTCCGCATAGCTGAGCCCGGACCACACGGCGAGGGTGAAGACCTCGCGCTCGCTCCGGTTCAGCTTCTTCAGGCCCTGTTGGGCGGCGGCCAGCTGGTCGGCATCGGCCATGCGGCCGACGACTTCGTCCGCGAAGTCCGGAACCCCTTCCTTGGCCGGCAGGCGCTCCAGGGCTCGCTGGTGGCGGCGCGCAGCGCGGGTGGTGTTGCGCAGTACGTTCACGGCGATGCCCATCAGCCAGGGGCGCGCGCTGTCGCCTTCGTCCCGCAGCCTGGCGCGCAGCCGCCACGCCTCCAAGAAGGTCAGCGAGACGATGTCTTCGGCGACGGTCCAGTCCCCGGTCACGCGTACCGCGTGCCGGTGGACCAGTCGGGCGTGGTCACGGAAGAGTTCGCGGAACGCCTCCGGGTCGCCTGCCCGTATCCGGGTGTGCAGTGAGTAGTCCACGCCCCAGAGTTGTCCACGCGGCAGCACCGGTTCCTGTGGCGCGCGTCACACGGTCACGAGACATGTGCCCTCCGGGCGGGCTCCTGTCTTCCAGCGCCGTGGGGCATCGCCACATCGACGGTAACTCGGGACGGGAAAACTCTCACCGTCGATCATGTTCCGTACAACGTGTTTCTCACGGCACCGACTGGTCCTGACCGTACGGCTGACGGGCCCGGGGCCCGGCATGTGGTCATGCCGGGCCCCGGGCCGCATCGGACCACCCCGAGTCACCCGCCGAGGCGAACGCCGGGCGTGAGGGCGACGATCGGGTACGTCACCGGCGCAGGAAGAGCGACGGCAGCCCTTCCTCGCGGGTCGCGACCCCCTGATCCGTGTAGTCCGCGGTTTCCCGTCCCGTCCAGTCCGGGATGATTTGCCCGGACTGGCCCAGGTGACGGAACTGGCGTGGATCAGCACTGTCCGAGCCGAACTCGTAGGCGGTGCCGCGCCGTGAGCCGTAGGGGCCATACGGTACGAACGCACCGTCCGGGGTGGTTATGTGCTTATCGATGCCGAGGGTGGGGGCGTGCTCACGGAGATGTTGGCGGTAGCCACCGTCGACCCAGGTCTTGCACCACGGTGGGATGGTCGACGACGACCCTCTCGAGGAGGGTCTGGCCGGCGATGGAGTCCTGCACGCTCGCCGCGCTGACCGGGACTGTGCATCGTTCGGTGCAGCTCCCGATCATGGAGGATGCACCGAAGACCAGTGAGAACGTGACCGAGGCCGAGATCAGCAAGGTGGTAGAGCCTCAGCTGGCGAGGGCGTTCGACGACCAGTTGGCCGAGTTCGAAGACCTGACGGAGGCCTATGAGTCAGCTACTCGGGCACGGGAGTCTGTTGGTATACGGCCAGCGCCCACTCAGTCCCTCGTCGCGCATAAACACTCGACATCAGTGCCGTGAACGCCGGCTCCGCGCCTTCCCGATAGGCTCGCCCAAGATAGACCAGGGCAGCAGATGATTCGCTTAGGGGAATCATCCGCTCCTCAGTGATCTCGTAGGTTCGCCAGGGCGGCGCTTCGCTGAGCGAATCGATGACGTCCTGCCGGCGGAACACCTGGCCGTGCGCGAGCACCATGACGCCATTCTCTGTCATCAACTGACCATAGAAATCCCCGCCGGTTCCCTCGCACAGGGATTGCCAACCGCGATGCTCCAGCTCCAGAAGCTCGTCCAAGCCCATGTGCCGACCATACCCGCGACCTCCGCCATCAACCGAACAGCCACTCCTGTCGACGATCAGTCTGCGCATCAATCAACAAACCCGAGCACCCACGACCGACCCGCAAACAACGTCGGCCATGCGGTGGCGGTGGCCACGGCGCAGCGGATCACGTCCCTGGCCGACATCTGGCGCATCGACCAACTCATCGAAGAATCACCCCGTACGTCGTCCGCCGCTGCCTCGCCGCGAGCCGGCGAACGGGCACAGTGAGCCTTTTCAGCCTGCCTTTCCAAGGTGATGGCTTCGGCGGCGATGTCCGTCATGCTGTCTGGGCTGCAGCAACCGCAACAGCGGAAAAGCACGGGACGCCGAGCACCGTTGCGGATGGCCGGCACGGTCAAGCCTGTTCCGGCCATCCGCTGTACGGGTTCAGACGCCGGCGCGGCGGCGGCCTCGCGGGCATAGTCGGTGAGGTGTTTTGGTTGGCGTCCCGGGGCCTCCTGGACGTGGATCTTCACCTTGCCGTCGACCGGCGGCCTCTCGACAACCAGTGTGCCGGTGTCGCCTCGGGCACGCCCCCGGGAGCTTCGTGACTACTTCAACCGTGGGCGGATGCGTTGCCGTGCCCAGAGCGCCGGGACCGTGGGCACGATCGCGGGGCGTTCATCGCGGCCGGAGGGCTCAGGAACCAGCCACGTTTGTGGGCGCGGTCCAGCCGGTAGCGCGGATCCACTCGACCAGGTCCAGGGTGGCCGGCTCGATCGAGCGCACCACCGCGAGGTCCGAAGGGTATTCCGGCGCCTTCGCGAACTCGCGGAACATCGCCTTGTCGAGGTCGTTGGGAAGCACGCTCAGCGGGAGGGCCTCGTACCGTGCCGGGAGCCCGGCGCGCGCGCCGAACGCCGCGGCGATCTGGGGGCCCGTCAGCTCGTCGCCGACGAGCTCGACGGCTCCGCCGGGCGCCTCCGCGGTGTCGAGCAGGAGCGCGGCGGCGACCCGGCCGATGTCCCTGACCGAGATCATCTTCAGGGCGACGTCCTCCGGCAGCGGCAGCCTCAGCACGATCTCCCCATGCTCCAGGCTCGGTGCCATCACGCTCGTGAAGTTCTCCATGAAGGCTGTCGCGCGAACCATCGTGGCCCTGAGGCCGGACTTCCTCAGGTGCTCCTCGATCGAGTGCTTCGAGTCGTGGTGCGGCACCCCCGACTCCCGGTCCGCTCCGAAGACCGAGTTGAACACGACGTGTGGGACGCCCGCCTCGACCGCCGCGTCGACGAGCGCGGTACCGACGCGGATCTCCGCCTCGACCTCTTCGAGGCTGTTCGCTTCCGGGGTCATGAAGTAGAACCCCTCGACCGTCGCCAGCGCGGCGGTCAGCGACGCCGGGTCGTCGGCCCGGATGGCCGCCAGCTCGACGCCGCGGGCGGCCAGCGCCTGAGCCCGGTCGGACTGCGGGTTGCGAATCAAAGCCCGCACCGGCGCCTTGTGGTCCAGCAGCGCGTCGACCACCGCCCCGCCCTGTTGCCCCGTCGCGCCGAAGACTGCGATCGTGCCGGTCGCCTGTGTGCGCATCGCTGCCACCCTTCACTAGTTCATGGCATGAACAAAATTAGTTCACGGCATGAACGTCGTCAAAGGTGCGGGTGCAGCGGGACCTCACGGTGTGATGGGTTGGTTCGAGGTGGGTGAAGAGAGGTCCGAGGTGTCCACGATGGCGGTGGCCAGGCGCTCGAAGTCGCGCTGGTCGTCGGCGTCGAGGTTCCTCACGATCTCGGGCAGGCGCTTGGCGACCTCGGCGTAAACGGCCTCGGCGAGCACCTTCCCCGTGGGCGTCGCACTGAGCATGACGACCCGTCGGTCCTGCGCCGAGCTTGCCCGGTCGACCAACTCGCGCCGCACGGTGCGATCGACCAACTGGCTCAAGGCGTTCTTCGTCATACCCAACGACGCGGCGAGGTCAGCCATCTGCCGCGGCTCGTTCCTGACGGCGCAGAGCAGCGTGGCCTGCGAGGGGGTCAATTCGAACTCGGCGCAGATCTGCGCGTACTTGCGTTGAATCACAACCGAGAGCCAGAAGAGCTTGTCTCCATAGTCCACGCCGACCTCCCCGGTCCGATCACGAACGATCAGCCTACTCGTCGCGGGCCGGTAGACCACGCCACTCAAGGACCAGCTCTCCAGGAAGCCGAGGGCACTGTCGGGCCGGCAGACGCCATACGTTTTGGCTCCCTCCGTGAGAGCCCGCCGGGCTTCTCCAGGCTGATGCCGCGGGTGCGCTTGCCCTTGTTCCAGCAGTCGCCGCAGTGGACCTGGACAGGCGGGCTGTCCAGGTTCAGACCCTGCTCGAGCAGGCAGTCGGGCGGGCGGGGCCGGTCCTGGATACCCCGCTGCCGCTCCGCCTCCCGCTGCTCCGCCAGGGCAATCGCTGCCCACCGGCCTGACCTGCCGTGGTCGGCCCTGCGGTCGAGGCAGCCGGTGCCACGGTCGGGCCCGTGGTCGGGCTAGTGGTCAGGGCGTGTCGCCGAAGTAGTAGAAGCGGCAGCTCACACCCGGGCCGGGCGTGCGGGATTCGCCGCGGCGCGGATCGTACGGGGCGCGGACGCCGGGCCACCGTCCGAGTTCGGTGGACAGGGCCACACCGTCGTCGACTTCCTCGGTCCGCCACCTGCGGATGTCCAGCACCAGGCCGTCCAGCGGCCCGCCGACCAGTTCGGCGTAGGTCCGTTGTGGGAGCGGGCGGGGTTGGGGTCGTCGTGTTCGCGCCGTAGACCCGGCCGTTCGGAAGCCGGTATCGAGCAGACCCGCAGGACCTGTAACGCCTACGGCGACGAGGCTGAACGTTGTGGCGCGGTTTGAACACGTGGTGGTGCGCGATGGAGTCCGGTTTGTCCGAGCTGCCCTGCCCCCGCACAGGGCGTATGGCCCGGGCATGCGACCTGGGGCGGATCCGCCCCCTTCTGTAGCTGTACATGCAACTACCGCTTGTGAATGACGAGTTGAGGTACGTGGCCGCCTACGGTTCGGTGTCATGAACCTACGACGCGGTGCCACCGCTTTTGCCCTGCTCGGCCTGTCGTTCGCCCTGGTGCCCGGCGGCCCGGGCATCGCCTCGGCCGCCCCCGTGCCTATCTCCTCCGTCCGGAACACCTCGGAAGCGGGGATCGAGCTGCCGCGGCCTGCGGGCCGGTATGCGGTCGGGGCACAGATCCTGCACCTGTCCGATCCTCAGCGCCGCGACCCATGGGTGCCCTCGGCCCACAGGGAGCTGATGGTGTCGGTTCACTATCCCGCCCGTGCCCGAACGGGCGCTGCCGCGCCCTACATGACGCAGGAGGAGGCCCGGCTGCTGCTGGAGGCGAGGGGCCTGGCCGGTGTCGTGCCTGCCGAGGCTGTCAGCGGTGTACGGACCCACGCGCGGGTGGACGCCCCTCCCGCGTACGGCCGTTTCCCGATGGTGCTGCTCTCGCCGGGCTTCGCGATGCCGCGCAGCACGCTCACCACCCTGGCGGACGACTTGGCGAGCCGCGGGTACGTCGTCGCCGCCGTGGACCACGCTTACGAGTCCGTCGGCACGGCCTTCCCTGGTGGACGTGTGCTCACCTGTCTCGCGTGTGAGCGGGTCGCCACCGACCAGGAGCGGGCGCGGGTGGCCGTCGGCCGGGCCCATGACCTGTCCTTCGTCATCGACCGATTGACAACGCTGCGGGCATCGTCCGGCACGATCCACCGACACAGCGGTACCCCCTTTGCCCAATTGATCGATCCCCGGCGGATCGGGGTGGCAGGACACTCCATCGGGGGTGCGGCCGCCGCCGCGGTCATGCAGCGCGATCCGCGTGTGCGCGCCGGTGTGAACCTGGACGGGAACTTCTTCACCCCGCTCGCCGGGGCGGGCATGGAAGGGCAGCCGTTCATGATGATGGGCACCTCCGCCACCCACGGACCTGCCGCCCCGGACAGCGACTGGCAAGGCGCCTGGACCCGCCTGGATGGGTGGAAGCGCTGGCTGACGGTTGCCGGGGCCGAGCACTTCACTTTCACGGATCTGCCGGTCCTGGCCGACCGGCTGGGCCTCTCCGATCCCGCGGCGACGCTCTCGGGCGAGCGCTCGTGGCAGCTCACACGGGACTACACGGCTGCCTTCTTCGACACGCACCTGCGCGGTATGGCACGCCCTCTGCTCGATGGCCCCGCGGCCGACCGTCCGGAGGTCGGATTCCCTCGGATGTGACGGCGGGACCCTGCCACATCCGTCAGGCCGCAGGGCAGTTACCGCCTGCGTCCGACGGACGCGACCCTGCACCGCGTGGTCTCATGCTCTCGTCCATGACAGCCGACGACACTCATGCCGTAGCGGCGGCAGGGTCAGCCGGGGCGATACGGCTGAGGTGCTCCCAGGACCGGTACAGATCCGCTTGGGCTCGGTCCATCTCCAAGACGTGATCGAAGGACTGGCTGCCGACAATCAGCCGCCGGGGAGGATCCGGCAGTGTGGCCAGCTTCATGATCACCGGGGCCGCGGTGTCCGGCTCCGGCGCGACGGCATCGCCCCACATCGCCTCCATCTCGGTGCGCAGGGGCTGATAGTGCGCCAGGGATTCGGTGTTCGTGGTGCCGGCGGTGAACAAGCCGGTGTTGTAGCCGCCCATCTGCACGACGGTGACCTTGATGCCGAACCCTTCGACCTCCATCGCAAGGGCCTCGCTCACGGAGTCCAGTGCTGCCTTGCCCGCACCGTGGTAGCCGACGGTGGCCATGCCGCCGCCGCTACCCATCGAGGTGACCTGGACTTCTCGCCCTCAGTGAGGACGCCGACGGGCAGTCGGTCACCCTGCCCGACACCGGTGACCTCCGAGCCGACCTGGTGCTCGTCATGCGCGCCACGGTCGAGGAGTTCGCCGACCCGTCCTTCGACAAGCTGATCCGCGCTGTCAGCACCGAGCTCACCAACGACCCCACACTGGCGGCCGAGTGCCGCGAGAAACTGGCTCAGCCGCTGGACGAGGCGAAGAAGAAGCGCCTGCGCAGCGCCCAGAAAGCCGGCCAGCTCGACCCCCAGGCCGACCTCGACCTCGTCCTCGAACTGCTCTACGCGCCACTCTTCCAGCGGTGGCTGCACCGCAGCGGCCCGCTGACCCCCGCATACGCTGACTCGCTCGTCGACGCGACCCTCAGAGCCTTCGCCCCCTGACCTGCAAGCACCGGCAGCACCGTTACTACGGCACACGGTTCGCGGTCCAGGCATCGTGCTGCCTGTCGCCAGGAGTAGACAGGAGTAGACCCTCTGCTTCCTCCGGTGTTGCCGGGCAACGAGACCGGTGGGTGCAGCGTCACCTTTCGGGGGTGCGGTACGTCAGGGAATCGATGCCGTCGAAGAAGGGCTTGTGATCGTGAATCCACCTGAATTTCTGGCCGTGCGGTTCGAAGAGCACCGGCCACATCTTCGTGCGGTGGCGTATCGCATGCTTGGTTCCCTGGCTGAGGCGGACGATGCGATCCAGGAGACATGGCTGCGGTTGTCGGGTTCCGATGACCGCCGGATCGACAATCTGGGCGGTTGGCTGACGACTGTGGTCGGTCGTGTGTGTCTGGACATGCTCCGTGCGCGGAAGCGGCGCAGCGAGGAGCCGTTGGAGCAGCGGCTGCCCGATCCGGTGATCAGCCGCGACGGTGTGGGTGGGGGCGACCCTGAGCAGCAGGCGTTGCTGGCGGACTCACTGGGGCTGGCTCTGCTGGTGGTGCTGGAGTCGCTCAGTCCGGCGGAGCGGTTGGCGTTCGTGCTGCACGACCTGTTCGGGCTGTCGTTCGAGGAGATCGCGCCGATCGTCGACCGCACACCCGCGACGGCCAAGAAGCTGGCCAGTCGGGCCCGGCTGCGGGTCCGCGGCGCGACGCCGCCGCCGGATCCGGACCGGTCCACCGGGCGGCGTGTGGTGGACGCGTTCCTGACCGCCGCCCGCGGCGGCGACTTCGACGCGCTGCTGGCTCTTCTCGACCCGGACGTGGTGCTGCGCGCGGACGGCGGAACACTCACCGGTGGGCTGCGGACAATCCGAGGTGCCGCTGCGGTGGCCGGGCAGCTCGACACCTTCCGGCGGATGGCCACCGCCGCCACCACCCGCCCGGCCCTGGTCAACGGCTTCGCCGGCCTGGTGAACACCCTGGACGGGCAGCCGCTGTCCGTCATGAGCTTCACCGTTACCGGTGGCAGGATCGCCGCGATCGACATTTTGTCCGACCCCGTACGGTTGGCCCGGCTCGACCTCGCGTCCGCCGAGGACTGACCTCCTTCGGCTGCCGGCCCCCGCCCCGATGACCGTGCGTCCTCGCGGCGGGGGCCTTTGTCGTTCACGCGCACGCCACAACCGGCCTCGAAACCGGCCGAAGAATCTTGCGCTGGCCGGTCACCTTCGCCGCACGTGCGTCGTCAGTGCAGTGAACGAGCCGATCAAGCCGGCGGGCGAACAGCCCGCGCCGACGAAGGGACACTCTCCATGGACACGATGACCAACGGCCTCGCCACCCTCACCTCCCGGTTCTCCGACCCACAGCAGCTGGTCCCCGAACTCGGCGACGTAAGCACCGCCCTGTTCAAAATCATCGGTAACGGGGCGGTCCCCCGGAGCACCGTCACCCTGGTCCACCTGCGCGCCGGGCAGCTCGTCGAGAACACCTACCTGACGGTGATGCACACCGCCAATGCGCGCCGGGCGGGAGTACCGGAGGAGAAGATCACCTCCGTCGCCTCCTGGAAGGACGCCCCGTACTTCACCCCGGCCGAGCGGGTGGCACTGGAGCTGGTGGAAGCCGTCCTCACGCCCGGCGGGCACGGCCAGCGGGTCCCGGACGCCCTGTACGCGCGGGCGGCCGAGCACTACGACGCCACCGCGCTGGCCACCCTCGCCATGGTGATCGGGCAGGTCAACTTCTTCATCCCCCTCGCCCTGATCGGCAAGCCACTGCCCGGGGTCTCCATGGCCGAGCAGTGGCGCACGTCCACCACCGACTAGCCCTGGGCCCAGCCCTCGCGGGCCCGGCACGGCGCCAAGGCCGATCGCCGCCGGGCCCGCCCCCGCCTCTGCCCCACCTCCCCTGGCCAGCCCGGAAAGAAGAGCGTCCAGACATGAGTTCACCCCAGTCCAGCCCGCCTGTGCTCACACACGCCACGCCCGCCCCTGCCGCCGAGGCCGTGTTCCCGGCGTCCGGCCCCGCCGTCTGGCACGGCGCGTGGACCACGCCGGTCATGCGGCCCTCCGCCGCGCCGTGGTTCGAGACGTGGGCCGAGCAGGGCTTCACCGACCAGTCCCTCCGGCAGGTCGTCCGCCTCCACTGCGGTGGCAGCCAGGTCAGGATTCGGCTGTCCAACGCCTACGGCCGCACACCCCTGCACCTCACCGGCGCCACCATCGGCCGCACCGCCGCCTGCGCAGCCGTACACCCGGACACCATGCGCACACTGCGCTTCGCCGGTTCCCCCTCCACCACCATCCTCGCAAAGGGACACGCCGTCAGCGACCCGGTCACCCTGCCCACCGAACCGCTCGAACACCTCACCATCAGCCTCTACTTCAAAGAACCCACCGGCCCGGCCACCTACCACCAGATGTCCCTGACCACCACCTACCGAGCAGCCGGTGACCACCACAGAGACCCGTCTGCCACCGCCTACACCGACACGGTCCAGCCCGCCTACGGATCCTGGTACTACCTCGAAGGCGTCGAGACCTCTGGCAAGCACCGCCTGCCCCGCGCGGTTGTCACCTTCGGCGACTCCCTCACCGACGGGTACGGTGCGACCATCGACGGCGACGACCGCTACCCCGACGTCCTCGCCGAACGCTTCCTCGCCGCCGGCCGACCCCGCCCGGTCCTGAACGCCGGCATCGGCTCCAACAAGCTGCTGACCGACTCGGCCCTCGGCGGTGACGCCGGTATCGCGCGTTTCACGCGGGACGTCCTCGACCAACCCCACATCGGCACGGTGATCGTCCTGATGGGCGTCAACGACATCCAGCAGACCGACGACCCGGTGCCCGGCACCGGCCATGAGGCCACGCCGGTCACTGCGCAGCAGCTGATCGACGGGCACCGCAGACTCATCCGCGCCGCCCACGCCCGCCAAGTCAGGGCCGTCGGCGCCACACTCACCCCCTACCGGGGCGCGGCCGGCTGGTCCGCCGCGGGCGAGGTGATCCGCGCCCGGGTCAATCAGTGGAT
Source organism: Streptomyces tendae (assembly GCF_008632955.1). NCBI lineage: Bacteria > Bacillati > Actinomycetota > Actinomycetes > Kitasatosporales > Streptomycetaceae > Streptomyces > Streptomyces tendae. The sequence continues at coordinate 173,215 of NZ_CP043960.1, read as the reverse complement.
GAGAACCAGCGGCGAGTACGACACCGTCGTCGACTTCGCGTGCGCCCTGGACCCCGACGGCACCGGCAGCATCAGGGAAGACCTGCACATAGGCGACAACATCCACCCCAACCCCGCCGGATACCGGGCCATGGCCGACGCCATCGACCTGGCCGCCCTGGGGCAGTGACAACGGCTAACGAAAAGAGGTGAACCGAACCTGTCTGTCGTGTCTGGGCGGAGAATCGAGTGCGATGTGCCGTCTTCGTGTGGCACTGAGCCAGCTGCGGGTATCCCACCCTAGGGCAGCTGACCGGCCGCGAAGTACCACCGCCGTATCAGTGCCACACCCGGCCCCGATCCGACGACCAGCAAGGACACAGCTCTCCCGCTCAACCCCGACTGACACGCCCTCGCTGACATGAAGCCGACATCGCAGCGCGAGAGAACGTCGGGCGGAATTCCTCAAAGGCCGTCAATCCATGTTTGCTCGAGAGTCGGCACTCCCTCACCGCGCTGTGCTGTCCCTACTCGGCCGGCACTGCGGCGAGTTGCGTACCCGCCCCACTTTCGCTCGGAGATGGGTCAGCCAAGCGAAATGATGTCGATGTCGTACAGGCGTCTGGCGGACGACCACGGGTCGCGGCCGGCTATGTCCAGGGCGTCGCGCACCATCTCGCGCGCGTGCTCGGGCAGGTCGTCCAGGACGGCCAGGGACGGCTCCTTGGCGAAGCACCGGGCCCGGTTCCGCCGGGTCCAAGCCGCACCGGCCGTGCCTGACCCGCCACCGACAACGGCCAGGAGCATGGGCATCCGTCCTTCGTAGCTGGGGAAGCTGACCGCCTCGCACCGTCGGGGGGTGGTCGGGGCCCTGGTCCTCATGGTCGGGGTGTGGGCAAGCCCAGTACGCAGGACTTGCCCACGAGTTGCAGGCTTGACCAGCGCCGGTCCCTGGCGCGGGCGGTGGCGGGTCGCTTGCAACCCTCGGCCTCCGTCGACCTGCGGTTTCGACCGGCCGAAGCAGTCTGGTTGTCACCGGTGAGGCAAGCGGTTCGTCACACGCCCTGACTCGGCAGCATTCCAGGAGGGTGTGCGACAGGCCGACAGTTCATTGGATCAGGTCTGTGTGTGGATGTTCGGGGGCGGTCGGGCAGACGTAGATCTGCATGTTGTCCGTGCTGCCTACTTCTACCCTCGTCGGCTGCGAGGGGTACTGGCCCCGGCCACGAGAGCCGTCTAGGGCGGTAGCCTGCTCTTCCTGCGGTGCCCAGCTGCGACCTTCACCGCCGTCCCACTCCCGGGAAGCAATCGTCAGCAGTGGGACCATCTGCTCCCCGCACGCAGCGCAGTGACGGGGGTAGGGGTCGGTGCGGCCCCAAGGGGGCCAGCCGCCGACCTTCCAGCCTGGTGCGTTGCCCAGATGAAGGGAGTAGAACTCGCGCGGATACTGCGCGTAGGAGCTGTCCACGCAGGCACCGGCCGCCTGCCACCTGTTCCAGTCCTCCAGCATCCGCTGCAGCTCCGGGCTCAGGTCCAGGCTGTTGGGGTACTCGGTGATCGTTTCTGGCGCCAGCACGCACGGCTCTGGCACATAACCCGGATAGTCCGCCTCGTATGGTTCCGGCGGTATGGCGAGGATGTCGCCGACCTCCGCGGCCGACCGCCAGAACACCGCAGTCGCCGGCTTGCAGTCCGGTTCGTGTTCGTACGGGCACCACAGAACCTGAAGCAGATCGGCCTGCCCGGGCGGCCGCAACAGGGGTATGTCACGCAGGAACAGCTGAGCCACGGGCAACAGCGGGACCGGGCATTCGGCGGGCCAGGGAGGGCCGGCGTCGAGCCGTTCAGCGAGCTGTGCGGCAGCGCGTTCTTTGAGCGCTGCCTCCTCGGCCGTGTACGCGGGAGGCCGGTCACCAGGGCGCCACCCGGACTGCAGCCGTCTCTGGAGCCGCACTTCGGTCAGTGACTCACGGAATCCAGTGTCCACGTGCAGATGCACGTCCTCGCAGTGCGGCCACGGCTCCCCTGCCGGCCACAGCAACGGCCCGCCGACCGAGCTGTCCCTGACCGAAGGCGAGCCCGGACGTGGATGCAACCGAATGGCAGGACGCGCCAACGGGGCCAGCTCGGGGAAGACCGCGGTCACCTGGACGGGCCGCGGGGGAGTAGTACGTACGAAAACCATGCCGGTGATCCTGCCACCAGCCACCGACAGTCCCCTGCCGCCTCAACCCGCGACACCGCTCGACTGGCCACAACGCCCACCAACCACGGCCACGGTGACAACAAGCCTGCTCATGCGGCAACCATCGTGCCTCGGCTCAGGACATGGTTCGTAGCAGGCTTGGAATTTCGCGGTGTCAGAACCGGACTGTATGGATGGACTGGAGGAACTGGCCCGTCATGAGCAAGCCCGCGGCGACCGCCCTGCCGGCCTTGCTGTGCACCAGTATGGACTGGTGCACAGTCACGGCGATTACGACCTGGAGTGCGACACCAGCGAGGCGAGTGCCGTCGAGTGCGCTCAGCGGACCAAGGAATTGCTCCCATGCCGCCCCGCTCCCACTGCCTTCACACGTCTTCGTGCCCGCTACCTCCCGGACGTCCCATCGACGTGAAAACGGTCGGTTGGGACGGTGAGGACGCGGCTTCGTCCTGGCGCCCGTCTCTTCCAGGACACTCCGTCTGTCGGAGGTAGGACAGACGCCGACCTCGCTTCGTCTGACCCGCTCCTGATCATCGTCTGTCGTCCGTCGGGCTCGGCTGCACCTCCGCCCCATGCGCTGTGGCGGCGTCGAGGTGAAGGACCACGGCTGCCGTTCCGAGCGGCGGTACGTCGATCGGGATGGCGCGGTCCGGGTCCGGGCTGATGTTGCGCGGCTCCAGGCCCAGGTAGTTGGTGCGTTCGGCGCACGTGACGGCGAAGGGGGTGCGCAGGCGGCAGGTGACGGGGGTGTCGGCCAGCGACTGCACGCGCACCAGGAGGCTGCCGTCACCAGGGACGGTGATGCCGACGAGGCGTACGCGGGAGTCGTCCAGGGTCAGGAACTGTGTCCGGGCCGGTGGTTCGGACGAGTCTTCGGCCCGGGCACGGACCGGGACCAGGGGGTGGCTGCTGACGGCCGCGACGCGCATGGCGAGTTCGTCCGCGTCGGCCGTGGGGACCTCGCCGGTGGTGCCGAAGCCGATGCTGTAGCGGAAGACGTGGTCGAACGCCTGCTGGGCGGGAAAGTTGGTGTCCCAGATGTTGTTGTGCACCCAGGAGAAGACGGTGGCCGGCTCCTCCTGGGGCAGTGACTGGGGGTAGGGCACGTAGGGGATCGCGATCCCGCCGAGCTGGACGAGCGGGGCGTCGGCTGTCGCGAGTGCGGCGTGGCGGCGGCCGTCGCTCAGGCTGATCCAGCGGCGGATGGCACGCATGTGGGTCGCGGAGCCTGGCACGGTCTCACGGTCGGTGCCCAGGACGCCGCCTGTGGCCTCCGTGTGGACGACGGGGTTGTCGAGGGCGAAGGGGAAGGCGAAGAAGGCGCTCTCCTTCGTGAGGGTGGCGTCCTTGTCGATGCGGTTCTCTATGTCGATGCGTGCGGCGTGGTGCGGGAGGTGGACCCGTACCCGCAGCCGACGGGTACCGGCCGGGGCGCATTCGTAGACGATGGTCTGCCCGGTGGCGTCCGTGCGGCGGTCGACGAGTGCCGCGGGGGGTGCGGTACTGCGGGAGGCGAGCAGGTGCATCGAGTCGTCGGCCACGGTCTTGCTGGACTGGTGGTTGAACGCTCCGGCTGTGGCGTACTCGTCGTACACGTAGCCGTTGAAGCCGACCGTGGCGTCCTGGCGCACCATCTCCCGGCCGGTGGCCTTGTCGACGATCGAGGAGATGGACGCCTCGCGCAGGTCGACGGTCACGCGCAGGTGGTCGTTCTCCAGGACGGTGGGGTCGCCGGGCAGGCCGGGGTCTTCGTCGACCGCAGCCGCGTGCTCGACGGCCGGGACGATGTCCAGGCGTACGGCTCCACAGGCTGGTACGTCCGCGACGGGCACGTGCAGGAACCGTCCGGCCGCGCGGTGACGGTCGTTGCTCTGGGCCTCCTCCACGAAGGGCAGGGGTGCGCCGGTGCGCGCGTCGAGGACCTGGACTGCGTCGTCCAGTGCGACGGTGCTCTCGGGCAGGAAGAGCCGGGCGGTCTCCGTCCGGGGCCAACTGCAGGTGTTCACGGTGTAGAAGGAGGCCGCCGCGTCGGCTGCGGGGGTGAACGCCTCACCGAGGAGTGCGGAGGCGGCGTCGAGGAGTGTCTCGGCGTCGTCGTGGGCGCGCATGGCCTGGGAGTACTTCCAGTGCCACTGCTTGTCGCCGGATCCGTGACCGTGGTCGCCGTGGGTCCAGGGGTCGCCCGCGCCCCAGGTGTGCTCGTTGAACAGGGAGGCGGACCGGTAGACGCCCGGTGCGCCGTGGGTGACGGCCGTGCTGCCGGGTACGCCCATCAGATGGGCGTACCCGGCGATGGTCTGGGCCTCGGCGAGGGCCGCCTGTCCGCGTCGGGTGGCGGCCAGCGGGACGGCGCCGGCGCCGACTCCGTCGACCCACCAGTCGCTCCAGTCACCCCGGTAGGTCTCCAGACGGTCCCCCACACGCTTCTCGGCGTCCTCGAAGAAGTCCTGGTTGCGGGAGGTGCGCAGCTGCGGGTAGGCCCACTGCTCGTTCCAGCGGCGGACGGTGTCGGAGATGATGCGGCGCGGCGGGCCGTTGTCCGCGAACTTGCCCAGCACTCGAAGGTGCAGCACGTCCCACGGATACGGGTCGGCCGTGCCGGGAAGGTCGATGGCGGGGAAGCCTGGGATCCCGCGCCCCTGGTGGGGGTAGGGGAACTGGGCCAGGGCGCTGAGGTAGGCGGGCAGGAGGTCGTCGACGTGGTCGTAGGACTCGTCGAAGCCGAGGATCGATCCCTCCATGTAGGCCAGGCCGTGCGGGGTGTCCGTCCTCCAGACGAGGACGCTGTTGCCGCTCGGGGTCTGCCAGCGGAAGAGGCGGGGCAGGTGCTCTCCGCCGACGAGATGGGGCACGGCGCGGCCGGCCCAGTTGTGCGCGACGGACAGGTAGCGGATGCCGTTGTCCGTGAGGACGTCGGGGAGGCCGACCACCTGGCCGGGCACGTCCGTCTGCATGGCGGTGGTGATGTCGATGCCGTGGCGGTCTCGCAACTCGGTGACTGGGCGCAGGAGTTCGTGGAGCTCGTCGGTGGAGCAGGTCTCGGTGTGGAGGTTGAAGGGCATGGCGGTGAGTTCGACGCGCCCCTCGCGGACCCGGTCGAGGAGTTTCTCGACTTGTCGGCGGGGACGGTTGGCCTGCCAGTCCTGGAAGGAGTGGAACCCTTCGACCGCCCATCGGAACCGAGCGGGCTCCGGCCAGTCGTCGGTGTCGTCGCACAGTTCGAGGAGTGAGTCGAGGTAGGCGCGGCTCTCGGCCATGACCCTGCCTTGCGGGTCGGTGTAGCCGATGTCGAGATGGGAGTGCTGCACGAGGTGCAGGGTCCAGTGGCGCTGCGGGCGCGCCTCGAAGGGGATGGGTGTGCCTTCTTCGAGGTCCGGCAGCTCGATGAGCAACGGGGTCGGGGCTTCCACCTCCGGAACCAGGAGGCGGGTGTCGCCCCCTGGTCCAGGCAGGATCTGGCACGGGACGGGGGTGCCCCCGACGGTGGTGACGCGGGCCCTGGTGACGCGCGGGTGGGCGGGAGCGCTCTTGGGACCGCTCACGCGCAGCCGGATGGACTGCAGCAGGCCGCGCGCGCCGTCGTGGCGCAGCAGAGGCTCTCCCGACAGCCGCACCTGCAGACCGCCGAGGCCGGCGAGGGTGGCCACGCGCTCCTTGAGGATGTCGCGCGCGATGTCGGCGTCCCACCAGGACGGTCGGGTCAGCGGTGGCTTGGGCATGGTGCGTGGGGTCCTTTGCGTCGGGGGTACGGTGTGCGGCGTCAGGAGTTGCGGCGACCCTGGCGGGTGGCGTCGGCGAGGGTGGCGAAGATCTGGACCATGGCCGACTGGTTGAGTGTCGCGGCCGGCGCATCCGGGTCGTAGTCGCCTCCGTTGGAGGGCTGGAAGCGGAACAGGCCGGTGGAGGTGTCCCGGTTGGACCGGTACGTGCTGTCCGCGTAGCCACTCATGGCCTTCAGGTAAGCGGGGTCGGGGCGGACGTCGTCCAGGTCGAGCAGGTCTTTGAAGTAAAAGGCGTTGAAGACGGCGGGCTGGTCGTGCAGTCGGCTTCCCTCGGTCCAGTACGCCAGGGAGCCGCGTGCGTCGTCCACGGCCTTCTTCAGGTACGCGGCGTCACCGGTGCCGCGGTAGAGGGCGGTGGCGGTGCCGATCATGGCTCCGGAGTTGTAGGTCCACAGGGTCTCGTTGACGCTGCCGTCGTCACCGCGGTCGTTGATGTACAGGCCGGGCGCCTTGCGCATGCAGGAGTACACCCAGCCGTACCACTGCTCGGCCTTGGCGAGGTAGGCGCGGTCGCGGGTGTGCTCGTAGAGCCGGGCGGCGAGTTGGGCGGAGAGGGCGGTGACGTTGGTGGCCCGGATGGTGTTGTTCGGTGAGTCGTACCAGTCCATGCCGCCCGGGCACGCCTTGGCGGTGTCGTCGTCCCATGCGCGGGAGACGACGGGTACGACCCGTTCGGCCCGCTCCAGGTACCGTGCGTCGCCGGTCTCCTCGTACTGGTCGAGCTGGGTCAGGGCCACCACGGCGTTGTCGTCGTAGTAGATGTCGCCGCCCGTGCCCAAGGGAGCGGGCAGATAGGACTCGTAGCCGGGGCGCTCTCCCCCGCCGAAGTAGAGCTCGGCCGTGTCGAACCGCTCGGCCGCGTCGCGCCGGTAGGACGCCCCGGTGCGCGGCAGTTCCTGCATGTCGACGGCTGCCTGAGCGGCCTCGCGGAAGGGCCACAGGTAGGAGTGCTCGGGGTCGGTGGTCTGCCTAGGGGTGTGTTCCAGGTACAGGCCGTGGGCCTCGGGGCCCTCGTAGAAGTACTGCTGCAGGGTCCGGTAGGTGCTGGTGGCGCGGTCGGCCCACTCCGAGGAGGAGATCGGGCGGGCGCCGCGTTCGGGGGTCTGGGCGTGCGCGGGGGCGGCGGTCCAGAGCAGGCCGGCGCAGACGACGGGAGCGGTGGCGCGGGTGAGCAGCGTGCGCAGCATGGATGGTTTTCCTTCGCGACGAGGGGGGTGCGGAAGGCGTGCCGGGTCAGCCATGGATGTCGAGGCTCAGCGGTGGATCTTGAGGCTGCTGACGAAGAAGCGCTGGGCGGAGAAGAACAGCACCACGGTGGGCAGCGAGACCAGCAGGGCCCCGGCCAGCACGATGGGCGGTCCGACGTTGGAGTAGTTGCCCTGAAGGTCGGCGAGCGCGGCCATCACGGGCCGGATGTTGCGGCTCGTGACCATGGTGATGCCGAACAGCAGGTCGTTCCAGACGGCCACGAACTGGAACACGAACACAGCGATCATGGCGGACCTGGTCAGCGGGACGTGGATCTGCCAGAACACCCGCCACCACGACGCACCGTCCATGCGTGCGGCCTCGACGATCTCCCGCGGCAGCGTCAGCGCGTAGTTGCGCATGACGAAGAAGGCGAACGGGATGGCGACCGCCGTGTAGATCAGTACGAGCCCGACCTGGGTGTCGTACAGCGAGGTGCGCGCGTAGGACAGGAACAGCGGGCGGATGAAGACCTGCAGGGGCAGCAGCGTGCCGGCGTAGATGACCCAGAACCACAGGGCCTGCCGTTTGACCGGCATGATGATCGTGGCGAAGGCGGCGAGGCCGGCGATCACCGCGGCGGCCCCCGCGCTGACCACGGAGTACAGGAGGCTGTTGCCCAGCGAGGGGCCCAGGTTGGCCTTGTCCCAGGCCTGGGACATGTTGTCGAACAACCCGAAGTCCTGGGGCAGCCAGTGCGGGCTGCCGGAGTAACTCTCCGCGGGCACTGCCGCGTTGACGAGAAGGAGCCAGGTGGGGATCAGCCACAGCACGGCCAGTGTCACGATGGCGGCGTTGCGCAGAACTCGGCCGAGGGACATGGTCACACGCCTTTCACGTCGAGCTGACGGCGCAGGTAGAGCCAGGAGGCCGCCAGCACGATCACGGTGAGGACGACCGCGATCGCCGCTCCGGCTCCGGGCCGCAGTTCCAGGAAGGTCTCGTTGTACATGGACACAGCGAGGGTCTCGGTGGCCCGCCCGGGGCCGCCCTGGGTGAGCACCCAGATCAGGTCGAACGACTTCAGCCCGTTGACCAGGCTCATCCCGATCACGATGATCAACACCGGGCGTAGCTGGGGCAGGACGATGTGGCGGAACTGCTGCCAGGCGCCAGCGCCGTCCAGGGCGCCGGCCTCCAGGGTCTCGGGTGGGATGGACTGCAGTCCGACCAGGAAGAGGATCACGGCCACGCCGGTGGCCTGCCAGGCGTTGGCGAGGATCATCACGATCGTGTTGCCGGGCCAGGTCAGCAGCCATCCCTGGGCCAGTGAGTCGAGCCCGAGGCCGGTCAGGACCTGGTTGACGGCGCCGTCCGTGGTGAGCATGAAGTTCCATACGACGGCCACCGCGGATCCCGACAGCGCGTAGGGCAGCACGACGCACAGGCGGGCCAGGCGCGAGAAGCGGCCGGCGTTCGTCATGCAGGCGATGGCGAGTCCCAGCACGAAGGGGAGCACGACCGTGCCCACCACCCACATCAGGGTGTTCTGGATGGAGCGGGACAGTGCCGGGTCGGACGCGAACAGCGTGTAGTTGTCGAACCAGCTGAACGGTGAGGTGCGGGTGTCGCTGAAGAAGCTGCGGTAGGTGGTCCACACGAACGGGGCCAGCAGGAACAGCGCGACCAGGATGACGGCCGGAGCCATGAATCCGCCGGCCAGCAGGCGCTCACGTGTGGTGCTCCGGGTGGGGACGAGAGCGGGGCGCCGCCTCGGGTGCGGGGGCGCCGTCTGCCCGCCGACCGTGGCCGGCGCGTGTCGGTCGGTCGTGGGTGTGCTCATGCTTCGTCTCGCTTCCAGGCGGCCCATTCGTCGTGTGCGCGCTCCTGCATCCGGCGCAGCGTGGTGGCCGCGGAGGCCTGCCCGGCCATGAATCCGCCGAGGTCGTTGGTGTTGCCCTGGATGAGGCTGGGCGGGCTGGCCTCCCAGTAGCGCACCAGCGCCAGTCGGCGGCTGCGGGCGATGTCCCGCTGGAGTCCGGCCACCACCGGGTTGGCGGAGCGCACCTTCGGGTTGGCGGAGCTGTCCTGCAGGAAGTCGCTCCACACCCGCTGGACGGACGGGTCGAGCCAGGACCCGACGTTCGCCATCGCGGCCCGGTGCGAAGAGGCGCGGCTGGGTACGACGAAGACGCCTGACTCGGCGATCACGCTCTTGGCCGTGGAGGGACGCACCGTGGGAAGGATGAAGGCGCCGTAGTCGGTGCCCGGTTCCATCCCCGCCGCCGCCATGCCGGACGCCTGCCAGGTGCCGTGCAGGAACATGCCCACCGTGCCCTCCTTCAGCGCACCGGGGCCGCGGGCCTGGTCGAAGTCGGGTGCGGTCATCCAGCCCTTGCGGATGAAGTCCTGCCAGATGTCCATGGCCTGGCGGGCGGGATCGTCGGTGTAGGAGGCTTCGCCGGCCACCAACTGCTGGTAGAAGCCGGGGTCGACCTTGCTGACGAGCTCCTGGAACCACTCGATCGCGGGCCAGCCGCCCACCTGGCTCGCCAGGAAGGGCGTGATCTTGTTGCGTTTGAGGACCTCGGCGCAGTGCAGCAGCTCGTCCCAGCTGCCCGGAGCGGACAGGCCCAGCTTCCCGAACACGGGCTTGCTGTAGAAGAGCACGTAGTACGACTCGTACAGCGGGATGCCGTAGGTCGTGCCGCGGTAGGAGAGGGCCTCCCTCGACGTGCGGCGCACCCATCCTCTGTCCGCGTACCGCTGCCAGACGCGGGTCAGGTCGGTGAGCCCGCCCGCACGCGCCAGGCGCTTGAGCTGGTAGCCGGACGCCCACTTGACAAGGTCGGATGCCTTCGAGGTCTGCAGGGTCATCTGCACGACCTGCTGGTACGACGTCACCGAGGGGTTCGACAGCGGCCGCAGCGCGTACCCGGTGATCTTTTCGAGCTCCTGGCCGGCCGAGCGGTAGCCCTCGTCCCAGGTGGCGTTGTCGTTGGAGATGCTGGTGGTTCCCGGCTGCGCCGACGTGCTCGCTCCGCGGGCGCAGCCACCCGCTGCCAGAGCGGCCGCGCCGGCGACCGCACCGGCGAGGAGGCCGCGCCGAGCAAGCGGTGTGGCCGCGCTGCTGGTCCTGCCCGATGCTGACATTGATCACCTTCACGGAATCGGGCCACCGTGCATGGCCGGATGTGCGTACAAGGCACACCTGGCGCCGGGAGAACCTGGAGCCGTCGCGGTGTGTGTTGCGTGGAGGTTAACGACACCATTTCGGAACTAGCAAGGGTCAACGGGAAAAGAATCCCAACCCTCAGGCAAGAATGAATAAAGCCCCTGTTCAGAGCATTTGAAGCCCCTTGAAGATCCCAACGAGGCAACCATCGACGACTCAAGCTCATGATGTTATCGTTAACGCACCGTGAGCCGAGTAAGGAGCAGATGTGCCCGCGCCTCGTTCGTACGACCCCTGCCCCAGCTACCCGCCCGCCGACGGGAAGGTGCTCACAGGCTGGGCGCCGCCGGCGGCTTCCCTACCGTCGGGCCCACTCGTCCTGGCGGTCGACGGTCCCGCAGCACTGGACTGGAAGACGCTGACCGAAGGTCTGACGGAAGCCATACGTTCCGCAGACCGTGAGGTGAAGCTGCTCGACGTCCGCGCCCACTACGCACCGACTGCCCGGGACCGGATGGCCGCCCGGCCCGTCCCTGCCGACGACCCCTTCTTCACCCCCCTGTCCCAGGCGAACGTCAGGGACCTGTTCGACACCCTTCCGCAGCCCGAGCGGCCCGCGCAGGATGGGGTCGTGGTGGTGTACGGGCCAGGAGCGTCGCTGTGCGAGCCGGATGTGCTGTGGTACGCCGACCTGCCGAAGCGGTACGCCGAAGCCGCCGTATCGAACGGCCACCTCCCGGTCGGCGTCAATCTGGCACAGCCCGGTGAGCCCGGCGATCTGGTGCGCCTGTTCTACACCGACTGGCCCGTACTGGACCGGCACCGCGACGCGATCGCCGGACGGGTCGACCGGTGGATCGACACCCAGGACCCGGCCTCCCCGACCTCCCTGGACGGCACCGTCCTGCGCAGCACCCTGGCGCACCTCGCACACGGTCCGGTACGCACCCGGCCGTACTTCAACTCCACTCCGTGGGGCGGCCAGTGGGCGGCGAGCGAACTGGGCTTCACCCCACAGGCCGGCAACACGGCTCTCGGATACGAGCTGATCGCTCCCGAAGCGGGGGTCCTGGTCGGCGAGAAAGGCGGAGCACAGGTCGAGATCCCGTTCCAGCTGCTGTGCGTCGAGCATCCCGAGGCCATGCTCGGTGACGACGTGCACCGCAGGTTCGGCACTTCCTTCCCCATCCGGTTCGACTACCTCGACACGATGGGCGGCGGCAACCTGTCCCTGCACCTGCACCCCCGGGAGCAGTACATGCGGGACGTCTTCGGCTGGCCGTACACCCAGCACGAGACGTACTACGTCACCGCGAGCGAGGACGGCGCCGAGGTACTGCTCGGCCTCACCGAGGACGCCGACATCGACACCATGCGGCGCCAGGTCAGGGACGCCATCGCCAAGGGCACTCCGATGCCGGTGCAGGACCACGTCCAGGCACACCCGGCGACGGTAGGCCAGCTTTTCATGATCCCGGCGGGAACACCGCACGCCTCGGGGGCCGGAAACCTTGTCCTTGAAGTGAGCGCGACCCCCTACCTGTACTCCCTGCGCTTCTACGACTGGCTGCGCAAGGACTCCTCCGGCGCGTCACGCCCCTTGCCCTACGAACACGGCTTCGCCAACCTGGACACGGCCCGGCGCGGAGAGGACGTACGGAAGGACCTGATCCAGCACCCGCGCACGCTGCGCGCCGGCGAGGGATGGCACGAAGAGGTGATCGGCGAACTCCCCGAGATGTTCTACGCGGTGCACCGCCTCGTCGTGGCGCAGAACGCCACAGCCCCCGACGACACCGCGGGCCGCTTCCACATCCTCAACATCGCCGCGGGCGAGGGCGCCGTCATTGAGACCCATGACGGCCGCACCCACTCCCTGGCCTTCGCCGAGACCATCACGGTTCCCGCCTCGGTCGGCCCCTATCGCCTCCGCGCGCTGGGCGACGACGAGGTGCGGATCGTCAAGGCGCTGGTGGTCGAGCCGTGACCGCGACCACCGCTCGATCACCCGTGCCGATCCCCGTTCTCGACGTCGGCGGCACGCACGTGACGGCCGCCCTCGTGGACCCGTCGACGAGCGTTCCCCTCCCGGCCACCGTGGCCCGCAGACCACTGCGGTCGGACGCCGCAGCCGACGACATCCTCGACGCCATGGCTCTGGCCGCCTCGGCACTGCCGCCCGGGCACAGCCTGTCCTGGGGCGTGGCCATGCCGGGCCCCTTCGACTACGCCACGGGGGTCGGCCGCTTCACCGGAATGGGGAAGTTCGAGTCGCTGTCCGGCGTCGACGTCGGAGCCGGACTGCGCAAGCGCCTGGACGGCCGCGCCGAACGGCTGCGCTTCCTCAACGACGCCGACGCCTTCGCCATCGGCGAGTACCGCGCGGGCGCCGCGGCCGGTCACCGGCGGGTCGTCGGCCTGACGTTGGGCACCGGCGTGGGCTCCTCGTTCCTCTCCGCCGGCCGCCCGGTCCACACGGGCCCCTCGGTGCCGCCCAGCGGACACCTGCACCGCCTGACCGTGCACGGCCGGCCGCTGGAGGACACGGTCTCACGCCGCGGAATCCGCACCCTTTACGCCACTCTCCGCGCCGCGGCACGTGACCAGCCCCTCCCCCACCTGGACGTCCATGACATCGCCGCACGTGCCAGGACGGGCGACGCCGCCGCGACAGAAGCCTTCCGCTACGCTTTCGACGCACTCGGCCGGGCCCTGGGCCCATGGATCGACCGCTTCGAAGCCGCCGCAGTGGTCATCGGTGGCTCCATGGCCCAGTCGTGGCAACTGGTCCACCCTGCGCTCACCACAGGTCTGGCGTCGACCGCCAGGTCGGATGTGCCGGTACTACCGGCCCTGCAGCCTGCGGAGGCTCCCCTGATCGGAGCCGCTCACTGGGCACAGGACACACCGGACGCCCCATGAAGACCGGGGCGGCAGCGCAGGCAGGCACAGGAAGGGGCACGGGCATGACCGCTCGCCGGGGCAGCGGGCCGACCATGCATGACGTCGGCAAGCTCGCACAGGTCAGCGCCATGACCGTCTCACGCGTCCTGAAGAACGACCCCGGAGTGTCCGAAGCGACCCGTGAACGCGTCTTCGCGGCGGTCGACAAGCTGGGCTACCGCCGCAATCAGACGGCGCGCAGTCTCCGCCTCGGCGGCAGCGGGATGATCGGCCTGGTCGTCACCAACCTCGCCAACCCCTTCTACTCCCGCCTGGCACTGGGGGTCCAGGAGGTCGCGACGGAGTACGGCTTCCGCATGCTGCTCAGCAACTCCGCCGAGCAGGCCGAACGCGAGCCGGAACTCATCGACGGACTCGTCGACCACCAGGTCGAAGGTCTGATCGTCGTCCCGGCGGGCAGCCGTCAACAGCACCTGGCCGCCGCCATGCGGCACGTCCCCGTCGTCCTGGCCGCACGGCCTCCCGCCGGGCTCGACACCGACTGCGTACTGGTCGAGGACTTCCACGGGGCCCGCGAGGCCACCGCCTGCCTCCTGGCCGAGGGACACACCCGCATCGCCTTCCTCGGCAACCCGCCCGCCCTCTACACGGGAGCCGAACGTCTGCGCGGTTTCTGGGCAGCACACGAGGAAGTCGGCATCGAACCTGACAACGCCCTGATCCGCCAGGGCCTGGTCGATTCCGCGACGGCAGAGCGGGCAACTTTCGAACTGCTTGAGCAGGCGGACCGGCCCGCCGCACTGTTCTGCACCAACAACCGCATCAGCCAGGGCGCGATCCGCGCCCTGTACAAGGCGGGGACCACCCTTCCCCTCGCCGGTTTCGACGACTTCGACCTGTCCGACGTCCTCGGCCTGCCCCTGACGCTCGTCTCCTACGACGCCGACGAGATCGGCCGCCAGGCCACCCGTCTGCTGATCGACCGCCTCGAACACCGCGACGCTGCCCCGCCGGCCTCCCGCCGCGTCACCGTCCCCACTCGCGTCATCCGGTACGGATCGCACTCCGGGGACGCACCGGGTCACCCGCCCACCGACGCCTGACACTTCACCGAACGCCACGGCCGGCAGGTTGCCCCATCCCGCTTTGGCGAGGACGCCGGGTCCCGCAACGAAGGTGCGCCGTGCCGTCCCTGCCTGCTTCTTGCCTGGCTGGCTGCCTGCCTGCCTGGCGACGAATAGCCAGTCGAACTTTGAAGGACTCCCCCGTGCGCCATCCGGACTTCCCCACCACCGTCGAGGACAACCCGATCGTCCAACGGGCGGTCCACCGACTCGATGACCTCGGCGACCCACGCTTCGGCCGGACCCTGGTGCGCTGCCTGGACGACACCTTGGCCCGCACCATCCGGCCGATGCCCGACGGCTCCGCCTTCGTCGTGACCGGAGACATCCCCGCCATGTGGCTGCGCGACTCCTCGACGCAGATGATGCCCTACCTGGCGCTGCTTCAGGACGACATCGGCCTGCAGGACCTGGTGCTCGCTGTGCTGCGCCGCCAGTTCCAGCAGATCGCACACGATCCCTACGCCAACGCCTTCAACGCGGAACCGTCCGGGCAGGCTCATGCCCCCGACGACCTGTGCGAGGACCCTTGGGTGTGGGAGGAGAAGTACGAGGTCGACTCCCTCGCCTTCCCCCTCCTGCTCGCTCATCGCTTCTGGGCGGCCAGCGGACGAACCGACCACCTGCCGCAGGCACTTCACACAGCACGCACGGCCATCGCGGTATGGCGCACGGAGCAGGACCACGAGGACCTGTCCGCCTACCGCTTCGTACGCCACGGTGGCCCGCCGAGCGACACCCTCCCGAACGAAGGACGAGGAACCCCCGTCGGCCGGACCGGGATGACCTGGAGCGGGTTCCGGCCCAGCGACGACGCATGCCGCTACGGCTACAACATCCCCGCGAACCTGTGCGCTGCCGCCGCCCTCGACGGCACGGCGGAACTGGCGCACCACGTCCACGACGCGGAACTCGCCCAGGAGGCCGCCCAGTTGGCCGCGGAACTGCGAGCGGCCACCGTGAAGCACGGCACCGTGCAGCACCCCGAGTTCGGCTCGATCTACGCATACGAAGTGGACGGCAAGGGCAACGCGCTGCTGATGGACGACGCCAACATGCCCGGACTGCTCTCCCTCCCCCTCGTCGCCAACGTCGCCTCGACCGACCCGCTCTACCTCGCCACCAGACGTTTCGCCCTTTCGCCGGCCAATCCCACCTGGTACCGAGGAGAAGCGGCCGAAGGCATCGGCAGCCCGCACACGCCCGACGGGCACATCTGGCCCATCGGCATCGCCGTACAAGGACTGACCAGCAACAACATGTCAGAGCGCATAACGGCGCTGCACACGCTGCTGTCCACCGACGCCGGTACGGGCGCCATGCACGAGTCGTTCCACAAGGACGACCCCCACCGGTTCACCCGCCCATGGTTCTCCTGGGCCAACGCGATGTACGCCGAGCTCGCCCTGGACGTCGCCGGACTCGGCACCCGACCCCTGTGGGACTCGGCCGCAACGCCGGGGACGGCATAGAGCGGCATGTCCCGTGATCCGTCCGGGCCCCCATGCAAGGGTTCGGTGGCCGGCGGCTGCGGCAGTCGTGCGGGCGACCCGGCCTGCCTGGCTGCTTCGTCATCCATACCGCCACCGAGTTGGGCACGTCCGACCCGGAAACGCGTTGCCGCGTGGACGAAGCCTTCAAGGGCACGACACGCAAGGGCTGCGCACCGCGGTCGACCAAGCACTGCGGGTACTCGATTGAACGGAGAGCAGGCCTCCCCCACCGAACGGGAGGATGAAAGTCCTTGACTCCGGCAGGCCCCCGCCCCGCCCCCACCTGGCGAGCGCCAGGCGCGGTGGTTGGCTGGTGTCGCCATTGGTGGTGTCGTCACCGTCGAGGCGACCGGGGCGAGGACGTCGAGGCGTGCGTGGATTCCGCAGCAGGCGGAAGAGGATTCCAGCCGCAAACGGTCGCCGTCGGCTGGGACGACCGGGCCGAGGAAGGCCGTCGACCGCGGCGGATAGTACTCAGGCGTGGGGAAGCGTCAATCTCGGCCGTGGATCGTGTCGGACGAACTGTGGCCGCCCATCGAAGCGTTGCTGCCCGAGCCGCCGCCGAGGCAGGTGGGAGGACGGCCACGGGTGCCGGACCGGCAGAACAGCACCTATGCGGGATCCTGTTCGTCCTGCATAACGGCTCCAGTGGGAGTACCTCCGTAGGAACTCGGGTGCGGCTCGGGCATGACGTGCTGGCGCCGGCTGGCGGCCTGGAACGAGGTCGGCGTCTGGGACCTGCTGCACCAGCTGTTGCTGAACAAGCTGCGGTCGAAGAACCAGCTGGACTGGTCCCGGGCGGTGATCGATTCCTCCCACGTCCGGGCTGCATGGCAGGGCCCATAGGCGGTCCCAGCCCGGTCGACCGCGCACGGCCGGGCAGCAAACACCACACCATGACCGACGGCCGAGGGCTCCCGCTCGCGGTGTCGCTGACCGGCGGAAACCGCGGGCGACGTCACGCAGCTGCTGCCTCTGTTGGACAAGATTCCAGCGGTCGCGAGAGTGGTCGGCCGGCCGCGCAGGTCTGACCAGCAGTTGCGGGACGGGTCTCAGCGACCCGAGCAGCTGGCACCAGGCCCTCGAAGCGACATCGGGAGTCGACGGCCCGGTGCTCCTGTGGTTCGCGAGCGTGTGGCCTGTATTCATGTCCGGGCCGAGGTCAACGCTCCAGGGTGCGCAGGCCCGCTTCGTCGTGGGTCTCGCCGACGGCTGGGGGGAGATCGTTGAGCTTCTTGAGCTGGTCTGAGGTCAGCTCCACGGCGTCAGCGGCGGTATTCTCCTCGACGCGTGCCACGCGCTTGGTGCCGGGGATGGGGGCGATATCGTTGCCCTGGGCCAGCAGCCAGGCCAGGGCGATCTGCGCCGGGGTGGCACCCGCCTCGGCTGCGAGGGCTTCGATCTTGTCGGCGATGCGCAGGTTGTGCTGGAAGTTCTCGCCGGTGAAGCGGGGGTTGTTCTTGCGCAGGTCGGTGTCGTCGAAGCCGCTCGTGGAGCGGATCTGTCCGGTGAGGAAACCGCGTCCCAGGGGCGAGTAGGGCACGAACCCGATGTTCAGTTCCCGCAGCAGCGGCAGCACCCGCGCCTCAGCATGTTCCCGGGCCCACAGGGAGTACTCCGACTGGACGGCAGCGATGGGGTGGACGGCGTGGGCGCGGCGGATCGTTTCCGGCCCGGCCTCGGACAGGCCGATGTGGCGGACCTTGCCCTCTTGGACCAGTTCTGCCAGCGTCCCCACCGTGTCCTCGATGGGCGTGTTCGGGTCGACCCGGTGCTGGTAGTACAGGTCGATGTAGTCGGTGCCCAGCCGCTTGAGCGAGCCCTCCACGGCAGTGCGGATGCTGGCCGGGCTGCTGTCGAGCTGCCCGGCCGGTCCATCTCCTGTCGTACGGTGTCCTGCCCGAAGGGCGCCTGCGTCGAGGGCACGGCGGCGGATCGGGCGGGGTGTTCAACGGCGTCTCCGCAGCCGGCGACAAGCACCAGCCCGGCGACGGCAGCCGTCCATCCGGCTCCGCGTGAAAGGCGACTCACCAGTCATCGCCGATGCCGAAATTAGCGGCGACGGGCGTGCCGAACTGATCCAACGCGATCAGCAGGTACGTGTCCAGGGCGTTCAGTCCGTCGTACAGCTTTTCGGCGAGTTCCCAGGTCGCCACCTGCTCGGACCGGGAGATCGGCAAGGCAGCCGCGGGGACCTTGTCCAGGGGCCACCCCTCTTCGGGATCGTCCACAATCACATGCACACTCATGTCGTCGTTCTCGAACCAGAAGCGGTAGCCCCCGGTGGGATCCCGTCCGTCGTCGGTCACCGAGAAGGATATGCCCAGGACGCGCTCCACATCAGCGCGCAGTGTCGCTGCGAACGCCCGGCAGTTCCAAGCGGAATGCGCCGGGCCGACCCGGATGTCGATATCGGCCTTGTAACCGGTTCCGTGTTCCTCGAATTTTCCCACGCGTTCTTCCTTGCGTTGCAGAGGAGAGAGGCGGGCGCCCGGCCAGTTTCACGCCGGGCGCCCGCCTCCCGCTGTTTGATACCAAGCCTGAGGTCAGCCCACGTTTTCGTCCACGATATAATCGCGGCCGAAGATGATGACCCGCTGCATCACTCGTCCAGCTTGTTGAACTGCCTGAACCCTTCTCTGGCGTCCTTCTCGCTCGTACCGCTCTGGCGTGCGTCGATGACGACCAGATCGACCTTCTGCTGCTTCTCTGAGCTGCGCAGCGCGTCCCGTAGCCGCCTCATCTTGTTGCTGTTCAGCGACTTGAAGTCGGCTCGCATGTCGTCGACCCATGCGTCGCCGGCATGCGGTGGCTGCTGGTCGTCGTTGCGGGACATCACCTAACAGGTCATCTCATTTGGCGAGTCGGCGGTAGCAGATGAGTGTGCGGGCGAGGAAGTGCTCGGCTTTGCGTTCGTAGCGGCGGTGGAGTCGGCGGCAGCCGGCGAGCCAGGCCATGGTCCGTTCGATGGTCCAGCGATGTCTACCGAGTCGCTGTGAGTTATCGATGCCCTTGCGCGCGATGCGGTGCTGAATGCCCCGCTGTGCCAGCCATTGCCGCAGGTGGCGGTAGTCGTATCCCTTGTCGCCGTGGAGTTTGGCAGGCCTTCGCCGACGGGGGCCGCGGCGGGAGCGGATCGGGGGTATGCCCTTCACGAGCGGGACCAGGGCCTGGCTGTCGTGGACGTTGGCGCCCGAGATCCCGACGGACAGGGGCAGACCGGTCCGCTCGGTGATCAGATGGATCTTCGAGCCGTACTTGCCCCGGTCGACAGGATTCGGACCCGTCAGGTCCCCCTTTTCAGAGCCCGCATGTTGACCGAGTCGATCGCGCACCGCGACCAGTCCAGGTCGCCGCGGGAGCCGAGTTCGTCGAGGACCAGGCGGTGGAGCTTGGCCCACACCCGGGCCTTGGTCCATTCCGTGAAGCGGCGGTGGGCCGTCGCGCCGGACGGGCCGAATGAGGCCGTCGGCAGCTGCTGCCAGGTGCAGCCCGAGGTCGCCACGAACACAATCGCGGCCAGCACCTCACGGTCGCCATGACGACGCCGGCCGCCACCTTGCGGCCGCGACGGCGCCTCCGGCACCACTCGCTGGAACAGCTCCCACAGCTCATCCGGCACCAGCCGCTCAACGATCCCCGCCACGGCAGCAGCCTACCCAGCCAAATGAGATTACTTGTAAGAGAGCATCTGATCAATGTTCACGCGGATGTGGGTGGGATGTCCGTTTCGATTCGCCACGTTGGTGCGGATTCTCCGGTCAGTTCGCGGGACATTTTGTTAGCCATCGCCCAGTGGATCATCGCCCGGGACCTCTGCGGGAGGGCTTCGTAGTCCCGTGCCAGGCGGCGGTGCTGCATCAGCCAGCCGAAGGTCCGCTCGATCACCCATCGCTTCGGCAACGGTTCGAACCCCTTCGTCCGTGGCCGCTGCACCACCTCGACGTCGATCCCCAGGCCGGCGCCGTGGTTGAAGATGCTGCTTTGGTAGCCACCGTCGGCCCAGACCTTCGCCACGGAGGGATGGGCGGCGGCCAGGTCGTCGAGCAGGAGCTTGCCGCCGACGGTGTCGTGCACATTCGCGGCGGTGACCAGCACGGCCAGGACCAGGCCGAGGGTGTCGGTGATGACGTGCCGCTTGCGTCCTTTTATCTTCTTGCCGGCGTCGATGCCCTGGCTGGTCTCGGTGACGTTTGCCGAGGTCTTCACGCTCTGCGCGTCGATCACGGCCGCGGTCGGCTGAGCGCTGCGGCCGTGGGATCGACGGGTCTTGTCGCGTAACAGGTCGTGGACCTGCTGGGTGGTGCCGTCGGCTTCCCACTTGGCGTAGTAGTCGTAGACGGTCTTGTACGGCGGGAAGTCGTGGGGCAGGTATTCCCACGGGATGCCGGTGCGGTGACGTAGAGGATCGCGTTGACGATCTCCCGCAGCTCGTGCACACGGGCCGCCGTGCCGGGACCGGTTCTCCTGGCTCTCCAGGCGGCGAAAACGGGTTCGATCAAGGCCCAGCGGGCGTCGGAGACATCACTGCGGTACGGACGACGAACTCACACCCCGCCCAACGACCGCCAACGCCAGCAGTCACAAAACCATCCCTAACTATCAGCTACATAGATCAGACGCCCTCTAAGAGTGGTTGTCCAAGCCGGAACCATCACTATCGGCACTACATGTCCGTTCGCCGTAGCTATACGAGAACAGGGCCGGATAGCACCGGTGAGAGCTTCGACCGCCTCAGGGTCGTCTAGTTCACGCGCCAGCCCCCGCAAGGCGCGGAGTCTGGCAATGGCCCCGGCGGGATCATTTGTCAGAGCAGTGCCGGCTTGGAAGGCGATCCAGCAGCGCACAGCAGCTGTGTCGAGACAGTGTGTGCTCTCTATGTCCATGTGCGCAGGAAGCGGGCTGTCGCGATGGCATGGGAGTCGCCCTGGGGATCGTGTCCACCCGCGAAGGCCCGCAGGGCGCGACGGGACCACTCAATACGTGCAGGCCGTCGGGCATGCGGAGACGGAGACGCAGGGTGGTGATCTGGTCGGGAACCAGCGTGCCGACTGCGACGGCCAGCGTCGATGGGGCAACGCCGGTTGGAGGAGTGACTGACACCGTCCAGGTTCCTGGTCCTTCCTCAAAGCCTGGGATCCGTCCCAGGAGCCCGGGTCCTGGACCGCCCAGGTGACCGTTGCCGCGTCCCCGCCGAACACCTTCGGTTAAACGACAAGCTGAGCTTGGGTTTTGTCCTCCTCCCCCCGTGCGGAGGAGGTTGTCATAGCGCCCTGGCAGACTGCCCGCCATGGACACCGAAGCGTTCTGGCGTGTGCTCGACACCGCTGAGGACAGTGACAAGCCGCTCCATGTGGCCGTCCTCGACCATCTGTCGGCCCTGCCCGCAGAAGAGATCCTCGCCTTCGACGACCGCTTCTCCTGTCTGCGCAATGCGGTCTACCGCTGGGACGTATGGGCGGCCGCCTACCTCATCGGTGGGGGCTGCTCCGATGACCGGTTCAGCGATTTCACGGCGGGCCTGGTGGCGCTCGGACGTGATTGGTACGAACGGGCAGCTACCTGCCCTGACACACTCGCCGAGCATCCTGCCGTGCGTATCGCGGCGGCCGCCGGGGACCAGGACGTCATCTTCGATGAAGGCTTCAACTTCGTATCGTGCGCGGCGTATGAGCGACTGACCGGTGACTCGGACGCCTTTTGGGAGGCCCGGGAGGCCTATACCCGGGCTCACGCCACGCCCCAGGGGGAGGACGGCGTGGGTATGGGTGAGTCGTTCGACTTTGGAGATGCCCAGCAGATGCGCCGGCGTCTGCCGCGGCTGGCTGCGCTCCATCTCGGTCCTCGACCTGGCTGACTCATACGAGGGGTCCGCAGGTTTCGCTACCCCCACATGAAAGCCGCCGCATCGGTCGGTGTGTCATAACGCCGCCGACTCGTCTCCGGCTCTCGGGCTTTCCTGCGGCTGCATCAGCCGGGCAGGGCCTACACCAGAGCGGCCGGCACGGCGTCCTCGGCCGTCCAGTCCCCGTCGAAGAGGGCGGCGACCTGCGGACGTGAGGGTCGGGGAGCTGGCCGGAGCGGTGCCGGTGGCGGGTCTTGGCCAGCCAGGCGCCGATCTTGATGGTGTCGCCGTCGACGCGGACCGTCTCCCGGGCGGCGGGAACGCGGCCCTCGCGGTGCAGGAAAAGCTCCAGGAGCTGGACGGTCTCCTCGAAGCTGCGACGGGAGCGGCGCGCGGGGGCGAGCGGAGTGGTGTCGGCGGTCAAGCCGAGGGTGGCCATCATCTGCTGCTGGCCGGGAGCCAGAGTCTGCCAGGAGCCGATCTTCACCCCGGCCAGGAGGGTATCGCGGGTCAGGGCGGCGGGGTCGGCGCCGGTGGCGAGGTGGGCGCCGGTGGCGAGGTGAGCGCCGGTGGCGAGGTGAGCGCCGGTGGCGAGGTGGGCACGCAGCAGGTGGTATTTGCGGTGCCAGTCCGCGCCGTGGGGCAGGCGCCAGTCGGCGGTGAGGGCGGTCAGGGCGTCGGCGCGGGCGGGGGCGAGGGTGTTCTTGCCGGCGTGGTGGCCCTGGGCACGGTGGTAGTCGGCGGCCGCGGCGAGGCGGGCACACGCCAAGCGGCGTCGTGCTTGTCCCAGATCATGCCGAGGGCATCGAGTTTGGCGATCCAGTCGGCTTCGAGGCGGCCGCCGGTCCGGGCGTCGCGCATGGTGGTGATGAAGGTGCCGAGCTTATAGCCAGTGGGGGTGATGTGGTCGGCGGGGACGTCGAGATGGCCGTACTCCTCGCGGTAGGAGCGGGCGGCGGCCGGGCCCATGCGGCGGGAGCGCGATGTGGCTGCCTCACGGGGGTCGAAGGAGATCAGGTCCATCGCCTGGGCGATGCGTTCGGAGTGGACGGTGAAGTCGAAGTGCCAGCGGCGGGCGATGACGTCGCTGGTCTCCTTCGGCAGCCGAACCCATGGGCACCTCGTGACCGTTGCCGACGTCGCGGACCGCTGGTGGCCTCCCGAGGCCTTCTGGCAGGCCACCACCGGCCCGCCGGAATAGGGGAAGGGACCGCGCGGGCCATCTGCGCTTAAAGGTTGTTTCAAAATGGCGGGTCGTCCGCGTAGCCCTCTGCATGCACCTGCATGTCCGTGCCTTGCTGGAAGAGAGTGACGTCTTCCCCCCAGCGAGCGAGTGTTTCGATCGCCCGCCGCCGGTACGGGGAGTCGTCGGCAGCAAGAGCCCGGGCATCCTTGCGTAGAGCTTCGACGTGGTGAGCTAGGACTGGTGACGTAAGCAACGGAAGTGCACTGGCCAGGGCGGCCCTGCGGATCTCCGGTTCGCGGTCCGCAAGGAAGGGGTGGATGGCATCAAAGAGGGTGGGCCGAAGGACGCGGAACGCTTCGATGTCGACGGCATATCCGTCAGGTGACTCTTCGTTGGCGTCTTCGGCGGTGCTGCCGAGCCAGTCCAGAAGGCCGACGCGAAGAAAGAATCCAGGCTCCTCAGTGGAATGTGATGCTTCTCCCCGCCTCTTGTCAGTGACGATGGCAAGAGTCCGCGGGTGCCCGAGGATCGCCGCGACAAATGACGCTGCAGGGGCCGTGGCACTGTAGAAGGTGTTCTGATGGGTGATGGCCTGTTGCAGGTCGCGGAGGGCAGCGCCCTGGTTGCGTGCGTCGGCGTCGAGTAGTTGTCGCAAGATCACGGGCGTCGCTGGAGCAACGTTCGGACAGCAATGTTCCACCGAACTCCAGTCTGTCCGTAGCAGCAGTTCCTCCGGATCAACGGCACGACCGTGCGCACTCTCCAAGCTCATCCGGCGAGTGTGACAGTCGGCCAGTGCATCACTGCCGCCAGGGCCCGACAGCCGAATCACTGGGCCGGCTCTTGGACAATCGGCGCAGGCAGATGACACAGCACGCAAGTTGCAGAAGCCCTAGATGCAAGTCGGCGCGACGCTCGTAGCGGGTTCGCAGCCGCTTGAACTGATGGAGCCAGGCGAAAGTGCGCTCGACCACCCAGCGCGTCTTGCCCAGCCCTGAACCGTGGGCGACGCCGCGTCGTGCTATGAGGGGCTTGATGCCGCGCTTCCACAGCAGGCGACGGTACTTGTCGAAGTCGTAGCCGCGGTCGGCAAACAACCGTTTGGGCTTGCTCCGAGGCCGGCCTCGCATTCCTCGTATGTGGGGGACAGCGTCGAGTAGAGGGAGCAACTGGGTGACATCGTGCCGATTCCCGCCGGTCAGCGAGACGACGAGCGGAGTGCCGCGGCGATCAACGAGCACATGGTGCTTGGAGCCCGGCCGACCCCGGTCGACCGGCGACGGCCCATGGTCCCCCCTTTGAGAGCACGGACGTGCGATCCGTCCACGGAGCAGTCGTCCAGGTCCAACGAGCCCGCGCGGCGCAGTTCTGTGAGCAGGGCGGCGTGCAGACGTGGCCAGACGCCAGCCTCGGTCCAGTCCCTCAGCCGACGCCAGGCCGTCACTCCGGAACAACCCACCGTCTCCGCGGGGACATCGCGCCACGCGACACCAGTCCGCAGCACGTACATGACGCCGGTGAGAGCCGCCCGGTCGGGAACACGCAACCGCCCGGGACACCGTCGGCGCCGTTCGGGAGCGGGCGGCAACAGCGGGGCCACCCGCTCCCACAGGGTGTCAGGAACAAGATCAGCATGCACGCGGCGACCTTGCCGCCCATGATCACCGAGCGCAAGACCTGGGGCTCAACTCATTCTGAAACGAGCAGTTATGTGAACCCCGCGGCGGCAGGGGATGGCGTCGGCCGGGTCACGGAGGGTCCTGTATGGGGTGACGGCGTGTCAGTGGCATCTGGTGAACTGGCTGCTGCAGGGGCCGGGGCTCTCTACAGGTCGCAGGGGGTGGGTGCGTGGAGGTTGAGGCGTTCTTCAGCAGCGGGGACGGCTGGGCCGAGCCGTGGGTGCGATATCGAGCTGATCGAGTCACTGCGGTTCGGCCCTCCGGCCAGCCGCACCGACCTGGACGTCGCCATCGCGCTGACCCGGCTTCTGCACCACGACTTCGTCTCCCACGGCACCGACGGCAAGGGCAGGCACCTTGATGACGAGAACGTTCCCGTCGTTATCAAGGCCCACCGCGCCGTCCTGGAACGCCTCGCCCTGAAACCGCCCACCTGACCGTTTCGGACCTTCGACGGGCCGCGCGGCTTCGGCACCTACTGGCGCGACAACAACATGAGCGGCAGCTGGAAGGCCCGCCGGGACTGCATCGAGCAGATCCTCGGCCCGACCCGCGACGCGCTGGAGGACCTCCAGGAGCTGGAGTACGAACGCCGCTTCTTCAAAGGGCCGTCGGGCACCTTCAAGAACCTCATCTTCGCCGCCGCCGGCGCGAAACCGCAGATCGTGCTGCGCGACGCGGTGAACAACGACGTGGAGATCGTCCGCCACGCCGACACCTGCCTGGTCTTCACCGACCCCCTGCCGCCGCACGGGCTCACCTGGCGGCAGATGGTCGCCTGGTGGACCAACAACCACCAGCCCGACGCCGACGAGAAGAGCGCCGCCGACGCCCTCTACCGGCGCCTTTACCGGTCGCTGGACTCGCCGCCAGAACAACTCCTCATGATCACCTACTGTGCTCGCTACGCCGAAGAAGGCGGCTTCGACCTGCCCGCGCTCATCCCGCAGGTGTACCTCCACTACGACCCCTACACCCGCAGGAGTGGCAAGCAGTCCGGGGCGCTTTACCGGCAGCGGATGGACTTCCTTCTCCTGGCCCCGGACCGCTCCCGCATCGTCATCGAGGTCGACGGAGTGCAGCACTACGGCCGTCCCAACCCGCCCAACGAGCTAGGGCAGGTCACTCATACCGCCGCGCCGCAGCTGTATGCGGAGATGGTCGCCGAGGACCGCCGGCTGAGGTTGGCCGGATACGAGATCTACCGCTTCGGCGGATGGGAACTTACCGCGCCCGGTGGGAAGCAGCTTCTGGAGGACTTTTTCACCGAACTCCTCACCCGGCACCAGAAGCCGACGCTGTGAACCGGCGCTTCGCCCGGCCCGGGGGTGTGGCGGTGCCGCCTGGCCTGAGCGGTTCAGCCTGGCATGGGTGCGAGGCGTAGCGCCGGCGGGGTGTCAGTGCCGGGTGCAATCATCGCTTGGGGTGTCGGCGAGGGCAGGGGGCCGGTTGTGGCGGTGGAGTGGGAGCGGGTCGGGCAGCCGGGGTTCGACCGGATCGTGGAAGCGCTGGTGCACCGCGTGTACGACGCGACGGCGCGTGTGGAGGCGGTGAACGGGCGCGGCGGGGACGACGGCATCGACATCAAGGTCACCCACGGATCGAGGGTGCGGATCTTCCAGTTGAAGTACTACCTGGACGGTTTCCCGACCACGGCGTACAAAGGGCGGCGCAAGTCGATCAGGCAGTCGTTCACGCGGGCCATGCAGCACCGGCCATGGGAGTGGATCTTGGTGATGCCGTGCACCCTGACCACGGGCGGAGCGGGAGTTCGTCACCTCGCTGGCGGCCGGGCAGGCGGTACGGGTCGGGGTGTGGGACCGGGCCAAGCTGGACGGGCTGCTGGCCACCCACGCCGACCCGGAGGCCTCCTTCACCCGGAACCAGCTGTTCGAGGCGGCGAAGGTCTACGGGCAGGAGCGGGCGCTGCTCATGGACGGGGTGCGGGATGTGAGTGCCCGCGTGACGGCGCTGGGGCGGCAGGCCGACGGGCTGGACGACCACTGGACGGTGGACTTCGCCCGCCAGGGCGAGACGGTGGTGCACACGCTGCGGGCAAAGCACCCGCGGGCGCACGAGGTCTCCCCCGTGGAAATCACCCTGACGGGCAACGGCCCCCTGCCGCCCGACCTGGCCCAGGCCGTGCGGCGCAGCCTGGGTTTCGGGCTGCCGGAGGAAGTGGTGCTGCCGCGCGGGGCGGTGGAGAGCCTGACGGTCAGCGGGCCGGAGTGGCTGTCCGGGGAACACCGGGACGTCGAGGTGCGGTGGCAACCGGCGGACAAGGTTCCCCTGGCCGAGACGGCGGTGGAGGTGGCCTTTTTCGACGGCGAGCACGTCACCGCCTGCTACCCGGGGACGCTGGCCCATGTGGGGCGCGGCAGTGTCGGGCGGTCCGTCAGGGTGGATCTGGCGGGTGGCAGCCTGGAATTGATGATCCCTGCGGCGTCCGGTGCTTCGGCTTCGCTGCGGTTCGCGTTTTCGCTGGAGAAGCTGGAGCCCGCGGCCGGGCTGCGTCTGCTGCGGATCTATGAGCGCATCGCGGCCGGCGGTGCCTTCGAGGTCCGGGCGAGCGCCGAGGTCATCGGCGGCGGCGAACTGCCGCCGCGCCCCGAGGCCGCGCGTCAGGAGGCGGCCCGGCTGCGCGGCTACATCGAGGATCTGGAGGCGGTGCAGCGCCACTGCGAGCAGTACTTTCCCGTTCCGGACGAGCTCACCCCGGCCGACCGGATCGCCCTGCGCATGGCGCGCCTGCTCGTCCAGGGGTACTGCGTGGCTTCCCCGTTCCTGACCCGAGCCCGCTTCACCCTGAACGGGCAGGACTCCCCCACGCTGCGGTCCCTGCTCAGCGGCGAGCCCCACGCCGTGCGGGGCAGTGTCGCCGCGTTCGCTCTCACCCTCGCCGGAAGGCACCTGGAGCTGGGCCCGGTGCACTTCTACCACCCTCACGTCACCGTCGACGAGGAGGACGGCCGGCGGGCGCTGGCCGCGCTGGGGGCCGGGCGCGGCCAAGGCTGTGAGATCACCGTACGGCCCGTCGGCGGCGAGTGCTTCCGGCACCTGCTGCGCGGTGCCGCACCCGGTAGCGGGTGGACTCCCGTGCCGCTGGAGCTGCCCGGCTTCACCGAACCCCGCTGAGGCCGTGCACTGCCGATGGCCCTCGCTGTTGGATGCGGGCGGGAGTCGTCCCGTGCGGCCGTGTGGCCTGGGAGCGGGTCGTCAGCCGCCGTCGCGGGCGATCCGTCTGCCGATGGCGGTCCAGACCGGCTCGGCCGCTTCCTCGGGCACGGCGCCGGTGAGGCCGTCGAGGTGCTCGACCGCCTCGCGGGTGATGTAGCGGTCGGGGTCGGGGGATTGCAGGTAGCGGCGCAGCAGATCTGTAGCGGTCAGGGTCGAAGCTGGTTGGTCTTCCGCCCGCGCTGCCTTTGCGTCGACGGTTGGCGCGTTGGTCCTTCGGTTCCGGGATGGTGTGCTTGATGTCGCGTCGCCGCAGGTAGCGGCGGTTTCTGCGGGAGCTGTACGCCTTGTCGCCGCTGACATGGTCGGGCCGGGTCCGGGGACGTCCGCCCAGCGGGCGGGGCACCCGGATCCGGTCCAGGACCTTGATCATCTGTGGGGCGTCGCCCCACTGGCCCGGAGTGATCAGGGGAGCCATCGGGCGGCATCCGCCTTCCCCGGCGAGGTGGATCTTGCAGGTCAGCCCGCCCCGGGACCGTCCGAGCCCCTCGGCGGCAGCATGCACTGGCCGATGACCGAAGGGCAGGTCCTGCACCGTGACACGGAGCAGGTGGTCCTCGAAGACCCGGTGGTCCTCCCGGACGGACCGCACGACCGGCAGCAGCTCGGCGGTGAGTTCGCCGGGGGTGTGCTCGCGCAGGACGCCGGACTCGCCCGTGAGAATGGCCAGGTGCCGTACTCCGTCGGCGGAGCCGTGGCGCGCGGCGGGAGCTCATCGAGGCCGCACCGAACGCGCTCGGTACGAACGAACTGCCAGACAACAACGACTGACGAGCGATTCCTGTCCCGAATAGGGCGCTGGACCTGCATCTGGGCAGGGCCGCGGTCACATCGGGCGCTGGGGAGTTCGGTCAGCGGTGGCGGAGTTCCCCCGCCCAGTTCCGGAGCTGGTCTTCGAGGTCCAGGTTGTCGCCACGATCGGGATGCAGCGGTCGTAGGAGTGGTAGCCGCCCTGGGAATGTCACCGTCCCTGCCAGTGGTGGCGGGTGAGGTCGGCGACCCTGGCCATCTGGTTCTTGGCGCAAGAAGTCGTCCATCACCCGTCGGTGGGTGGAGAACGACCGCCAACCACGCGGGATATCTGTGGGCAATCTCAGCCCTTCCGCACCCACCTGGAGCTGGTGCCTACTGCCGGCGCCGCCGCGAGGTCGGCGATTGGCACGCGGCCGCCCAGCGCAACCTCTTCAACCGCATGATCGGCCAGGTCTACCACTGCCTCCAGCACCGCAAGCTGTTCGACGAATCCCGTTCAACTCGCCGCCGCAGCCTGACGACAGATCACGTCTGTCATGCTGTCGTCCTCACGGGACGGAGGAGGCATGACCGAGCCGATCGCCGGATGGATCTGGTGCCGCAACCTGCATTCCTTTTTTCGGTTGCTGTCCCACTACGCCGGATACGACTTCGACGACACCGACTGGGAAACCATCGAAGCCGGCGTTCAGGAGACTGACGACGAAGCTCCCGACGGCTGGTACTCGTACCCCCTGGTCGGCACTAGCGTCACCTTGAGCGTCGCCCTCGCCCAGGCCGTCTGCGGCGAGGAAGTGTCCGTCAGCGTCACAGGTGCCGAGACGCTGGAGCTTCGGCTCCGCACGGACACTCTCCTGTCCGCCTTCGCCAGCATCTAACCACCGCCAGCAAGTCGGGATCCAGAATGCACCGGATCGTAGAGGGCCGATGATCCTCAGGGGGAAAGAACCGGACGCTCAGCTTCCTGCTTGTGCTGCCGAGCGCTTGTTCAAGAACTGCTTCGCAGTTTCGACTGCTTCCCTGCTGAGTTCCTCGAAGGAGACTCCCCAGCTCTCCTCCCAGCCGTCCAGGTTGTGCGCGCAGTGGACCAGTGGTTCCAGCTCTTCGGGGTAGCCGAGGTCCTCGGCAATGTCTGCCCAGATGAGATGGGTGCCGGCGGCGGCATCCAGGGATCCGTCAACAATCTGACCGGCGACCCAGTCGGCCATCGCCCACTTTGCGGCCCGTCGATCAGCGGGAGGGCGGAAGAGCAGGCCCAGCTCCTCCAGTACCTGGTCGAAGAGTGCGGGAGCTTCGGGCTCTTCGCTCCGGAGGAGGCCGGCCAGCATGGCAAGAGAAGGGCTCTCAATCCCTGCGATCAGAGCGTTCAGTCCTGCCTGGATGAGCCGGTCTGACCCGACGTGCCTCTCGAAGGCCCGCTCGCGCGCGATGTGGCTGAGCTGCTTGAGGGCGTCGTCGCGGGTCATCAGGATCGTCTCGGTCGGCGTCTGGGAGAAGAAGGCTCGCACACCGGCCGACGCTGATGCATTGTGTTTCTCTTCGAGCGACCAAACCTGGTTGCCTGAATGACTACCGGTGGCACAATGGGCCTGGTGAAATAGGTCCTCGGCAGGTTGAACTTGAGAACCACCCAATCGGCGATGATCCTGTTGAACGGGTTGGCCCAGCTCTTAGCCCAGTCGCGCTGGAACTGGAAGAACTGGCCCCACGCCGCGGAGCGGAACGGCTCCGGCCGCCGCGCCTGCTCATCCTCCTTGGGTCCCTCGTCCGGCTCAGCCTCGTCATTCATGGCGACATGTTGCCACTGCGCCGCCCGTGTAAGCGATGGATTACTAGCCCGGGACGCCGGCGCCAGCGAAACAGCATTTGCGCGACCTCGCCGGCGAAGCCCTTGGCGGGTCGTCATACCTGCGCTGTTCATCGGCCTGCTGACGACTGAACGCACCGATCTGTAGTGAGGTCACGACCAGCAGATCCGCAGTCGGTCCCGGCGTCCCAGACGCTTCACTGTCACCGGTGCATCAGCGCCTCAAGACGAAGGCCTCGCTCGTAAGGGCGCCCGTTGGGCGGTGACACAGGCGCCTCCGTACTCAGCTGGTCGAGGCACCGCCCTCATGATCTGCCTCGGCGGCGAGTTGGGCCGCGAGGGCGTTGAAGGCGGTGACGTACTGGTTCGCCGCGCGGAGGGTAGCGCTCTCAGGCTTGACGTTGTATGTCTGAGCCGCGCCATTGCCGAAGGTGACGTTGATGACGGCGGCGCCCTTGTTCTTGCGGCCGGTGGCTGCGGCGGTCACGCCCATGGTGGCTACGCCCGCGACGAGACGGGTGGCGGTCCATGCTTTGTGAGCGCCGGCATCAACGAACTCGGCGTGCCCTCCAAGGATGGGTCCGAGATCAGTCTGACCGAATTTGGACCCAGGCCAGAGGTGCATCATGCACGCCTGGTTGAGGGTCTTCTCCGCCGGATGAGTCTGGCGCCATTCGGCGAGGGCCGCCTTCTCTGCCTTCCGTTTGGCAGCCCACTCCTCGCGCTGCTGTCTCTTCTCTGCCCGCTTGGCTTCCCGCTCTGCGGCTCTCTCTGGGTCTCGTTTGAACAATCGCCCCCCTTGGACGGTTGTGCTGTGATCAGCAACATCCGCCGCGCGAAGGAGAAGTGAAGGCATCTTAATCGGGCTGTGATCTAAGATGAGCCCGAGAGGTTCCCCGTGCCGGAGCGTTGAGGGCTGAGGCTTGTCGGGGTACCGAAGCGGCTGCTGTGCTGACGGGCGTAGCCGCGACGGCTCGGACAGCGTGGTGGAGCCCATCGCGCGTAGCCGACAGGCGCAGCGAAGTTCTTCATCCGGGTAGGAAGGTCCACCGAGATCGCATTGTCCAGCAGGCCGGTATGCCAGGCCTGCACAGTGGTTCTGGTCTACTGCGGGCTGTGGCGTACGAGCTGGCGTAGGCGTGCTTCGACCTCGTACCGGTTGAGGCACTTGGTGCGGGCGTAACGCGTCACTGCGGCCTGAACTACTTCCGCGGCCTGGCGCCATACCTGGCGTTGCAGGTCCCGCTCGTGGTGGTCGTCGAGCTGTTGGAGCTTGTGGTGGGCGGCGTCGGCGGCCTGCTGCAGCGTGATCAGTTCGGTGGTGCCGCAGCGCCGGATGCCGTTCGGGCAAGGGTAGAGGGCGCTTGTGTCACAGTGCCAGAAGTCGAGGACGCGGAAGCCGGAGACGATACGCAGGTCGCCGTTACGGGCGATGACATGGGCGGGGAGACGGTCGCTGCGGGTCCAGTGGGTGTCGTTGCGCTGGGCGTAGGCGGCTCGGTCGGTGTGCCAGGCCGGAGTGATGCCGTTCTTGGCAGCCTTGCCTGCGCGGGCCCGTACCCCGCGCAGGCCGCGTTCATCGATGGTGGACAGCTGGACTTCCCAGCCGATGCGGCGGCCGTCAGCTCCTTCGACGAGGGTGTCGGTCTGGATCCAGGTACGGCCCACCCGGGTGCGGACCTCGCTGTCACCGCCAAAGCCGCCCTCGTGCGCGGCGCGCAGGATCCGTTCCGCCGAGGAGCCTAGGGCGCACACGTACCCTGGGGCCGTGAGAAGTGCGGGGTTCGAGGAGCCGTCCGACGGTGAGCTGGTGCGCGGTGCGCGCAGCGGGGACGTCGCGGCGCTCGGGGCGCTACTCGGACGGCACCGGGCCGGGATGCAGGCAGTGGCACTGAGCTTGCTGGGCAACCGGCCGGATGCCGAGGACGCCGTCCAGGACGCCTGGCTCATCGCCTTCCGGCGGATCGGCGACCTGCGGGAACCCGAATCCGCGGGCGCTTGGTTGCGCATGATCGTGCGCAACGTCTGCCTCTCCCGGTTGCGCTCGGCACCCACCACGATGCCGTTCGTGGACCTGTCCCCGCCGGTGGCGGAGTGCGGACCCGAGCAGGTCGTGCTGACGGGCCCGCGGGGCGGATCGCCGGCAGGGCCCGGGAGGCCGGTCGTGGCTCGGGCCAGTCGACCATCAGCCGTCGTTCCGCACAGAGTCACCCACCGCGGGCGTCTTTGACGCGTACGCCGAAAGGGAGCGAAGGCAGGCGATGTGACCTGCCGCCCCCGGCATCGGGGGGCCGGTGCCGCAAGGGGCTTGGGACGGGCCTGGAACACGCGCCGAAGGGGTGTCAGACGGCGGTGCGGCCGCCGTCCACGGGCAGGAGTACGCCCTGTACGAAGCTTGCGGCGTCGCTTGCGAGATAGAGGACGGCGGAGGCGATTTCCTCGGGTGTGGCAGGGCGGCCGACCGGTGCCTGTGCGGCGAGGGCGTCGAGGTCCTCGCCCATGAGAACTGTGCCCTCCGTGCGGGTCGGGCCGACGCCGACGGCGTTGACGCGAACCCCGTGGGGCCCGTATTCGGCGGCCCATGCTTTGGTCAGCAGGTTGACCGCCGCCTTGCTGGATCCGTACAGCGACATCCCCGGCACACCGTACGACGCGACCTGTGTGCTGATGTTCACGATGACCCCCTCGCCGCGCGCGGCCATCGCCGGTGCCAGCTCGGCGACGAGGAAGAACTTCGCCTTCACATTGAGATCGTAGACGGCGTCGAACTCCTCCTCGGTCACCTCGTGGGTGGGCCGGAACGGGTATGCACCCGCGTTGTTGACGAGGATGTCGACCCGGCCTCCGCCTGCCTGGCGGGCGCGCCGTGCCAGTGACTGTGCGGATGCGGCGTTGCTCAGGTCGGCCGGGAGGAAGTCCGCCCTTCCACCACGTGCGCGGATCGCGGCCACGGTGTCCTCGCCGCGTGCGGTGTTGCGGCCCGCCACCAGGACGTGAGCGCCGTGTTCGGCAAGCGTCGCCGCAGTCGCCGCGCCGATGCCGCTGGTTGCTCCGGTCACGAGGGCTACGCTGCCGTTCAAGAGGGGGGAAGTCATCGTCAGTCCTTCCGGACGGGGGTCGGTGTTTCAGGGGTGCGCGGAGATGGGGCGGCGAGCGCTGGGCGGCCCCGCACGGGCACACGGCAGCCGTGACGGTTGGCAGGTCCGGGGTGCGGGCGGCGGCGGGTGCCTGATGCCGGTGGGTCAGCCGATGCTTGCGCCGCCGTCGACGCGCAGGATCTGGCCGGTGATGTGTGCGGCTTCCTGCGACAGCAGGAAGCACACGGCCGCGGCGATGTCGTCCGGACGGCCAAGCCGCCCAGAGGGTGTGCTCGCGAGGTAACGCTGCTTCGAGGGGGACCCGGCAGGATTGTTGGCACGGAACAGTTCCGTCTCGGTCGGTCCGGGGGCAACGGCGTTGACGGTCACTCCCGTCGTGGCGAGCTCGCCCGCCCAGGCTCGAGTGCAGAAGTCCAGTGCCGCTTTGGCCGCTCCGTAAGCCGTGCGTTCCGGTTTGCCCACGGTGACCAGGCTGGTGATGTTCACGATGCGGCCCCAACCGTGCGCGGTCATGGCCGGCAGGGTGGCCTGGACGACCTGGACGGCGACGCGGACGGTCACGTCGTAGACCGCGTGCAGATCGTCCAGCTGGACTTCGTGCACGGATGCGGGTCGAACCAGGCCGACATTGTTGACTACGGCGTCGACGGGCCCCTGGGCGAGGATAGCCCGAAGGGCTGCGTCTGTGGCTGCCCGATCGGACAAGTCGACCTCGTGGAAGTCCCCGGGGAAGGCGTCGGTCGAGGCCCGTGCGAGGCCGATGGGCCGATGTCCCTGACGGGCCAGGCGTTCGGCCACCGCCAGGCCGATGCCGCGTGAGGCTCCCGTGATGAGCACGCGTCGAGAGGCCATGGTGGAGGAGGTCCTTTCTCGTTCCCGCATCGCAGGGGCGGTTGATTCCGCGGTGAGGGGAGGGGCGAAGGCCACGGGTGCCGATGCCATGGGGGTATCGGCACCCGTGGCGGGGCAGAAGCCGGTGACCGCGTAGGTCAGAATCCGGGGAATAGGGCCTTCAGGTCGGTCAGGGTGACCGCGCCGCTCACCTGGACTTCGTCCGTGGGCTGGTGGCGGCCGTAGACGAGACGCAGTACAGCCTCCGCTGCACCCGTGACGGAACCGGCAGGTTCGGCCGGCTCACACGGATACAGGTGCAGTTCGGCACCGAGGTCCAGCAGCACGGTCCGGGTCGGGCTGGTCAGGGCGATCGTGAGCTGTGCCGGAGCGAGCCGGGTGAGGGTGGTGGCGTCACGGAAGCGGGTGGCGATCAGGTCCAGCCGCTTCCACAACAATTCCACCTCTCCTGCCGGAATCGTCGTTTCTGGGGTGAGGGCGGCTTCGATGTCCCAGGCGTGGACGGATTGTTCCGAGAGCCGATATCCGGCGTAGTCGGGGAGGTCGAGCAGGCCGGCGAAGTACGGAACACGCACCTGCGGCTGCTGGGACAGGTCCAGCGAGTCCAGAAGCTGCAGGTGTCGTGCATCAGCTTCCTGCCATGCCTTCCGCTGTGCCGGTGCCGACAGCGTGTTCCACCGCTGCCACACCGGCTCCAGGTCCTGTCGTACCGGCCCTCTCTCATCGCCCGCGATGCCACGCTCAAGCAGGCCGGTGGAGATCTCGGCGGCGCTGCCGAGATGGGACAACACCTGCGCGATGCTCCACCCGTCGGCCATCGAGGGCTGTTCCAGCTCCCGCTCGGACAGGGAAGCAACGGTGTCGGCCAGGCGGTGGGAGCTAGTGTGGAGGGCTTCGAGCCAGACCGACAGGCTGCCGGCCCCATTGATTGGGGAGGGTGCCATCACATCCTCGCTCACTGCTGCTGGTAGGCGAGGTCAGCAGCGGTGAGGCCCTCGAGAGCCATGCCGAGCTGAAGCCCTTCGGCCATACGGCGGCTGATGCGCTGGCGCAGGGTGACGGCGAGGTAGCGGGTGAGCAGCTGCGGCTTGGCGGCCAGATCCTCTGCGAGCTGCTGGGCGCGGGGCAGGACCCGCTCCAGCGGCAGGACTTCGGCTACCGCGCCCCAGCGCTCGGCCTGCTCGGCCGTGAAGGAGCCCTGCGTCAGGGTCAGATAGCGGGCGCGGTTGACGCCCAGGGCCTCTTCCCAGGCGATCTGGATGCCATCGCCGGGGACGATGCCGAAGGTCAGATGGGGGAAGTCGGAGAAGACGGTGGTGCCGGCGGCGATGACGACGTCCGCCAGCAGGGCGTACTCGCTGTGGACGGACGCGGGACCGTTGACCGCGGCGATGACGGGCATCTCCAGGTCGACCAGGCGCTGCAGCACGCGGCGGCCCTCCGCCAGCGTGCGGTCCCACTGGGCCGGCTTGGTGATATCGCCCAGGCTGGCACCGTCGATGTCGGTCATGAACCGGTCGCCCGTGCCAGTCAGAACCAGAACCCGGTTGTCACGGTCCTCACCGATCTCGAACAGGGCACGGGGGAAGTCAGTGTGCATCTCACCGGTGAAGGTGGCCGGACCGTCGTCGGTGTGGAAACGCAGCGTGAGCACACCCGAGTCCGTGCGGCTCATTGCCAGGTTCTTGAACGCGGTGAAGTAGGAAGGGGTCTGCTGAGACACGGATGGCTCCTGAGGTGATCTCGGGCGGTCGATCCGCCCTGTGCCCCTACTCAACTCCTGCCGCAGCGGGATGCATAGCGCCTGGCCAGAGGGCTTGCCGAGGGCGGTCATAAGCATCGGTGATGGCGTCGTGCGGGGGTTTGCCGCCGCGCGCCTCGAGCCTGGCCGGGTTCGTGCGGACCGCTTCGGCGGCGCCCGCACCGTCTTGGCTCCCTGCCGAGACCGGCGGTACCGCGCTTCACGGACAGCTACACCGCCATGGGGCCGCGCAACGCGCGTGACCACGCCGCCGGCTGCTCGTGATGCGATGGGGGCATGGAAATCCGAGCGATGCGTGCGTTCGTCACAGTGGTGGAAGAAGGCGGCCTGTCGGCGGCGGCACGACGGCTGCACATCAGCCAGCCCGCCCTGTCCCAGACCATGAGCGCCCTGGAACGCGAATTCGGTCAGCAGCTACTGATCCGCTCCTCCACGGGCGTGCAGGCCACGGACACCGGCCTGACGCTGCTCGCGGAATGCCGTGCCGTACTGGCCCGCTACGACCAGGCCCTTGCGGTCATGACCGCGCGCACCGGGGAGAGCGCGACCACGCTTCGGATCGGCATCCCGCTTGAACTACCCGCCGACCTGCTGTCCAAGGCACTGCTCGAACTGTCCACCGCCCACCCCGACACGCAGGTCCAAGCCCGGCACCTCTCCACCTCGGCGCAAGTCACGGAACTCCACCAGGGCAACCTTGAGCTGGGCCTGCTACGAGAACGCCCCCAGGGGCAGGAACTCGACGCAGTGCTGGTCGTGGAGGAGCGCCTAGGCGTTCTGCTCGCGGCCGAACGTGCCGCAGAACTGGCCGGCCCCGACGGCATCCGCCTGGACGCGCTGAACGCACTCTCCTGGGTCGGTTTCCCCCGTTCCGGCAGCCCCGCCTGGTACGACGAACTCACCGCCATCCTGCGCAGCCATGGAATCGACCCAGGCCCGCAAGTCCCTGACGGGCAGCCGTTGATCGCCGAGGTCAAACTCGCCTCCGTCAGCGCAGGACGCGCCTTCACCCTGGCACCCCCGGGCTGGTCCCAGCCCCTGCCCGACTCCGTCACCTGGTTCCCACTGGTAGGTCACCCCATCGTCCGGCGCACCTGGGCTGTGTGGAACGCAGGCTCTCACCGCCGCGATCTCGGCCACCTGGTGGCAGCCCTGGACCAGCCCGCCACGAAAGCAGCGCCCGACGCGACACGCTGACACGTGCAGCCCATCAGCCGAGACGGACGAGGGACGACAAGGAAGAACCCTGTCCACTCCGGCTCGGCTCTCACGTCCTTGATTCGCGGCCGCGCAACGACGAGCCGAAGCTGAGGGCCGGGTGTGTGCAAGCCGGCACCCGGCACAAGCCCGGCCCACAGGTTCCGCTCGACGAAAACCGTGCGAGAACCCCCAGGGGGTCACGGGGCCGAAAGGCGCGTCTCGGTCCAGCCGACCATCACCGCTCGACGAACAGCCGACTCGCCGCCGGCGCCCTTGGCGCATTCGTCGAGATAGCGGATGCAGGAGATCATGAGTGTGCGCTGCCCCTTCTCGTCGACCGAAACGTGATGGGCCAGGCAGTAGCGCTCGCCGCTCGCCCGGTCGCCCGGTCGCCGGCCAGCGAGATAGTGCCCTGCCCGTTGAAGTGGGCGGTCGCCCGGTAGACGTTGAGGTTGTCGAGCACGGAAGCGAGTGAGACTGTGTCCTACGTGGTGAGGCGGACGAGTCGTTTGTAGCAGCACAGGGCGGCTGCCAGTTCGAGAAAGACACCTCAGGTACTTAGCGTGTCAAGCTGCGGCGGCGAGGTCGACGGGGCTCGGCGGGCAGCCGACACACAGTGCTGGTGCACCCTGATGACGCCGCCGGCCTTCAGCCACTGCCCAACTGGGAGAACAGCAGTGGGTGCTGCGGACCCACAGGCGATGAGGGACTCAACCGGGCCTGCCCCTGCGGCGCTCCGGTCGCGACCCTCGCGGCCGACTGTTTCGGGCCCTTCGAACTGCACCTCGACCCCGTCCGGACCTACGTGTTTTCCCAGTAAGACCGCGACGCCCGCGGGCGTCGTGCACGACACTCACGACGGGACCCGTCCACCCAACTTCTTCACGACTACTTTCCGTGGTGAACGACGGTTCGCAGGGGGACCTGCCGCCGAGCTGGGCCAGTTCGGACAAGACCAACTCGACGCGCTCGGCCTGGTCCTCAACGCCATCGTGCTCTGGACGACCCGCTACATCGACGCCGCGGTTGCCCAGCTCCGCGCCGAGGCCACGAGATCCGGGACGAGGACATCGCCCGGCTCTCCCCGCTCAAGCACAAGAGCTTGAACCTGCTCGGCCGCTACAGCTTCACCGCCTCCACCCCGGCTGCGGGCGCCCTACGGCCTCTGCGGGACCCGGATGCCTCTGGGCTCGACGATGACGAGGACGGCGTGGGCTGACCGGGTCAGGAGCAGACCAAGGCGCCGATCACCTTGTGGGCCGCGGCCTTGGTCAGGCGCTTCGCGGCGGTGGCGGTCCGCTCCCTGGAAGTCCGCGACCTTATCGCCGACGGGAGGTTCTGGCGCTCGGTTCCAAGAAGGAATTGCCCGGCGATCGTGATCAATGACGAGGTAGGGCCGACTTGCCATCAGAATCCAGCGTAAGTTTGGAGTTACTCGTTGCAGGGCGGGACGTCGGCAGGTCCCGGGATCGCCGGATCGGGGAGAAGAGCAGGATCAGTGCGGCGAGGGGGACCCCCGCTGTCGTGATGGCCATGGCAGTGCGGAGGCCGAGTGCGGTTCCGAGCACACCGCCGAGCAGTGCTCCGATGGGGATCGTTCCGTAGCTGAGAAATGCTGTGCTTGCGGTGAGGCGACCGAGGAGATCAGGCGGGCAGTAGCGTTGCTGGAAGCTCGCCTTGATGATGTTGCCGGCGACGACGCCCGCGACGACGCTGAAGCCGCCTGTCACGAAGAGCAGGGTCCCGGCTCCTCCGACCGTCAGCGGGATGAGTAGACCGAGCATGGGAAGTCCCAGTTCGAACAGCAGTGTCGCGCGGGCCGTGCCGATCCGGTGCGCAACCCGGCGTGCGGCGAATGCCCCAGCTACGCCTCCGGCACTGGTCGCCGCGATGAGTACGCCGACCGTCCCCGGGGTCAGGCCGACGCTCCGGACCAGGAAGACCACTTGGATTGACTGGTATCCCATAAGGGCCAGGTTGGAGGCGGCTCCAAAGAGTGTGAACGTGCGGAACCAGGGGTCGTAGGCGATCAGTCGCAGACCTTCGCGGACTTCACTGACCAGTGAAGTGGGGCGGTCGGTTCTGGTGATGCGTGGCTCGCGGTGCCGGATGCCTGCGAGGCACAGGAGGGAGACGAGGAATGTCGCGGCGTTGGCGAACATCCCGTTCACCGCACCTGCCAACTGTGCGATCAGTCCGCCGGAGCCGAGCCCGGCAATCTGCGCGGCGGATGCACTGCCGTGCAGTTTGGCGTTGCCTTCGGGTTGGTCATCGGGTTCCAGAATGGTGGGGAGATAGGCGGTGTAGGCGGTTTGGAAGAACACTGCTGCCGTGCCTGTCAGCAGGGCGACGACCAGCAGTAGTCCGATGCTCAACCGACCGGACCATGCGGTGACCGGGACGCTGGCGAAGAGTAAGAGGGAGACCGCGGCGGCGGCCAGCATGATTGGTCTGCGGCGCAGCCGGTCCACCCAGGCACCGACCGGGAGACCGATGATCAGCCAAGGGGCCCAGGCGGCGGCGTTCAGCAGGCCGACCTCGAACGTGCTGGCGTGCAAGGTGGAGACGGCGACCAGTGGCATCGCCACCCCGGTGACGGACGCGCCGAACTTGCCGGCTGTTTCGCCGCACCACAGCAGGCGGAAATCGCGGTGGCGACGCAGGAGGCCGCCGCCTATGCCGTGGCTCATGCGGAGCCACGCTCCTTGCGGGGGAAGGACTGGAGCTGCACGACGACGGGGAGCGCGTCCGGAGTGGGCTCGGCGTCCGGCGCAGGGGTATGGCGGGCGATGACGGCCATCAGCTCCGCGTTGAGTGCCTCCAGCTGTTTCGGGGTCATCCGCAGGTCACTCCAGTCCGAGACGGTGCCGGCGCTCCGCCACGTGTCGTCCCAGTCCTCGCTGATGTAGTTCACGACCCGGTTGAAGTGCTGCTGCAGCAGTTCGTGCAGGTAGACCGACAGCGCGCCCCGGGTGTCGGGATCGTCGCGGAAATCGGCAGTGTTCAGCTCATTGGAGACGTCGACCCTTCTCCACCAGCGCTCGCGTTTCGTACCGCGTCCGGTTTCCTCCACGATGAAGCCGTGCTCGGCGAGGTGGCGCAAGTGCCAACTGATGGTGCCGGTGTTCTCCCCGAGGCGTTCGGCGAGCCTGGTGGCGGTAGCAGGGCCGTCCAGACTGAGCAGTTCAAAGATGTTCATCCGCAGTGGATGGGCCAGCCCCCGCAGGCTGCGCGCATCAAGGCGCCGGGTGGGCTTGGCGGGCTGGGATGTGCGTTCGAGTTCGTCTGACATGCCAACAGCGTAGATTACAGAGACTCCTCTGCATAGCATTCTCTGCAGAGGAAACTCTGCCAGTGCGAGGCGTCACTGTCGGCTCGGCGGGCGAGACGGGAACAACCGAGCAGTCGGTCGGGGCCGGGGGTGGGTGGGCCGTGACGGGGCCGGTGTACGGACGTAGCGGGGGCGGAAAGGGCCCGGTAGGTGTCGGCAGGAGGCCGTGGACGGGCGTAGCGAGGTGCCCGCCCACGGGTGCCGGCGCTTACCGGGTGGCCTGGCGGTGGGGGGAGGGATGCGGGAACGCTGGAATGCGTCCTCCTGGTCCTGGAGCTCGGCGGCCGCAGCCTCCAGGACCTCAGGCACCGTCCGGCCAGCGTCGGCGGTGCCCGTACCAAGCAGGAGGAACCTGTGTCGCTCGTCCACGGCAAGGTAGCGGTCAGCAGCCATGCAACGCGCTCGGCAAAACGCGGTTCGGGCACGGGGATCTCGATTTCAAAGACAGCATCGGTCCCGCCCGGGTTGCCGGGTGGGACCGATCAGCTGGGTGGTCGTGAAGGGCGGTCGCCTACGCGGCGAAAGGCTCCATGAGGCTTCAGCCGAACGATCGTCCTCATGGGCAATAGGTGAGGCCCGGGGACACTGTCCCCTCCACAACCACGCCTCCTACAACCACACCCGGCGCCTGAGTGTTCCCGGCGCCCTTCGGTCCGCGACCGTCACCATCCGCGCCTGGCAGAAGATGCCGGGCAATGCGGACGCGTACCAGAACGCGCTTCAACGCATCGCCGAAATCGCCTACTCGACCGGACTTGAGGCGCCTCCCTCGACGAGGCTCACCGCTCCTGACTTTGGCTGAGCCGATGCCGTCAGTAGCGCACCTCGTGGGCCTCGTACCCCCTGAGTCCCGCTGTGACGAGGGCGGGCACGAGTGTGTCCAGGTACCAGGCAAGGTCGGTGAATGCCGGTGCCGAGGGAATGGGCCGACGGTCGATGCTGGGAATGAAAGATACATCTGTGCGACCGGCGTGGAACATGAGCATGCCGCCGGTCTGCGCCTCCGCGTGGTAGACGTTGAGGGCCACGGTGTACGGCAGGTTGGCCGGCGAGTCCAGCACCGCCAGCGCCTCGTCGATGTGCTCGGGTGTGCTGTCGTACCATTCGTAAGAGTCGTCCTCGTCGTTGACCATGTATGCAACGTGGCCGACTGGTATCACGGCGGACCACCCCAACCTGGTCAGGGCGTCCAGAAGGGCGCGCGCGGTGGTCGGTCGTGTGAAGGTGAAATCGATGTCGGCGTCTCTGGATCCCACGGGGCCTCCATACGGCTTGAGCGATTGCGTTTTCCAGCTGTAGGTCCCCGAGCCCACGTTCCGCGACGACGACAGCGACGCCACGCCGATGTCGGCTGAGTCCTCGCGGTATCTGGCCGGACTGCGTGGCCCGGTCCGTAGGTGCTTGCCGTCAGTACCGGTGAAATCCGTCCACCGCCGGTCGGTGCCCTGGGCCAGGCGTGTGCTTATCCTCGACGTGAGTGGGGGCGCTGTCCTGACTATGTGTCACAGAGGTGTTGGTGAGTGCGCCAGAGGCGACTGAGGGCTTCGAGTTCGGTTCGGGGGAAGTGCTCACCCCACTTGCCTCGGTACCCGCTCTCGCCAAAGGTCTGGGCGACCTCGTCGAAGCAGCGGATCACCGCGCGGGAAAGCTGGTCGATGCCGAGCTGGCATGACCAAATCTCCGTTCCCCTGTTGTCGTGATCGTTGCCATCGCGCAGCTCCAGCACGCGGCTCCAGACATCCTCGCCCTCGCGGTAGAAGATCCACCGGTAGGCTGTCGGCTCGGCCTCGAATTGGACACGGGCCTCCCTTTCACCCGCGACGAGCCGGACCATCGCGGTCAGGAAATCTTCGGGCGCACTGGTGATGTAGGACGCGGTGAGCTCGGCCTTCGCCTGATGATCCTCAAGGGTAATGTCGGCCCACCCGTGTGCCCCCAGAGTCCAGGTGATGCGGATACCGGAGCCGGACATCACTGCTGCTCTCCGGCGAGGAACTGCCGGATGTCGGAAGCCAGGGAAGCCATCTGCTCGCCGGCCTCCAGCCAGGTGGTCACTGCTGCGCCCCAGCGGCCCGCGGCCTTCGGCCATGGGTGCAAGTTCCAGGTCAGTCCGACGTACCCGCCGGAGCGGAAGACGGCCGACACCGCCAAGTCCCGGTCGTTGGTCTGCCAGCTCCGTTCGCCGTCCCATCCTCGGTAGTCGGCGGCGAGCCCTTCCAGGAACGGGGCGAGATCCCTGTCCCAGCTCCAGGCGACGACCTCGTTGACGCGAGCGGTCAGACCCGGGGCCTCCAGCTCGACGGCATAGTGCACAGAGTCTGCGTCGAAGCTGAACCGGTCGCAGAACGTCACACCGATGGACGCATTGTCCTGGCAGCGGATCGTCACACGGGGCCTGACGTCAGTGCTGTCGTCGAGAGAGGTCACGGGCAGAACGCTAGGTCAGGACCACGTGCGCCGTCATTCGGATTCATGCGGCTGGCCTGTCGGCGTGCGGTGGTCCCCAACAGCTTCCGCTGTCACTGGTTCCCCGTACCGGCTACGCATGGTTGATCAGCTGTGGAACGGTGTTACGCCAGCGCGTGGCCGCGTTGGGTACCCAACCGACGAGTCGCAAGGTGATCGGCTCGCTCGGCTCCAGGTGGGCTCTGGAAGTCCCGCTGACCGATGACGGGCTTGCCGAACTCGAAGCGCAGATAGGTGTGCGGTTGCCGGACGACTACCGGACGAGCCGCCAAAGCCAACACGAACTCATCAACCCACCCCGCCCCACCCACCCGCGCCTCAACGCTCACCCCACCAGCGTGAAACCCCACCACCCCAGGACGCGCGGGAAGTTCACGAATGCCACAGAACCGACCACACCCCTGACCAGCACCCCGCCACCCTTGACCAGCAACGACCACACACGCCCGAACCTGGCCCCTCAAGTAGTGGTGGCGGCACCTGTTCGGTGGCCGGTCAGCTGGGGCCGCACGCGTCGGCCGGGACATCGCGGCGCGTGCGTGCCCCGGTGGTATCACCGACCCGCTCGGTCGCACCTGACGCATCCGGTCAGCAGCGCAGTGGTCAGGCTTCGGTATCGGTGCGTGCCAGGATGCCCTTGAGCAGGCCCGTGGACTGGCCGACCTCGATGAGGTGGCCATCCGGGTCGCGCATGTAGCAGCGCAGCTCGGCGCGCCGGTCGATGGGCGGGGTGAGGAACTCGGCTCCCTTGGCGCGGGCTGCCGCGTAGAAGCCGTGGATGTCCGCCACCCGTACGTTCAGGAAGCTGGAGACGGTGTGGCGGTCCTCCGGCGGGCGCAGGACGACATCGGGCTTGTCATCGGTGGGCCCGCCGCCTGGGTTCATGATGATCCAGCTGTTGGCGACCTTGATGATGCAGGGGTTCTCCTCCAGCACCACCTGACCGCCCAGCACATCGGCATAGAACGCCCGCGAGCGAGGGACGTCACCGACCGTGAGAAAGTGCGTGAGCAGCAGACCCTCGGCCGGTGCGGGAAGGTCGTCGGCTGTGGCGCCGGCGGCGATGAAATCGGACATACGGCGAGCGTAGGGCGGGAGCCCTCGCCCGGCATTCCCATCCGGCAGACCCCGCCGGGCACGGCCCGCCGACACGGCCGGCCGCTGAGCGCCGCCAACCCACTGGTTCCACCCAATCGCTACCACGGACACTCTGACCTGACCCGGACAGCACATGCTGCA
This sequence comes from Streptomyces tendae, assembly GCF_008632955.1. Classification (NCBI taxonomy): domain Bacteria; kingdom Bacillati; phylum Actinomycetota; class Actinomycetes; order Kitasatosporales; family Streptomycetaceae; genus Streptomyces; species Streptomyces tendae. Next base: position 128,912 of record NZ_CP043960.1, on the reverse strand, counting down.
ACCCAATAGGCGTGGCTGCCATTCTCGTCGTCGATCATGGACTGTTCCGGTGTCCCGTAACTGGGCTGGACACCAGCGGACAGCGCTGACAGGCATGGCTCAATCTGGATGTCGTTGTCAGACTTCTGGCCGAACCTGGGCCGGGTCCTCGGCAGTGAAGTGGCAGCGCACGAGATACGGCCGCGGCTCGTCGTCATTCTCGGCTCCCGGTCCAGATTGAAGGCGCCGCAGCTCGCCTGTCGTGATTTCCACGGTGAGGAAGTATGCACGAGCACCCACCTAGCGACATCTCGATATCGCCTCCGGCCAGGGGACGAACGCGCAGCCCCGTGCGGGTGGGTGTACAGCACATACGCGCCGCCGTCCTCGGCCGGCTTCCGGACTGGTACTTGGAGATGCACGAACGACGGCGCAAAGCGCACTCCTCGCAGCGCATCCGCGTGAGCACGGCATTGCACACCTGACGAACTGGCGGGCGCTGGCCCGGCACCTCGGCCGCCGTGAACACACCACCCGAAACTGAGGGCCGGAGGACAACCATCAGCGCACTGCCCACACTCTCCAGGACGCCCTCGGGGTTGTGGATGGGGTGAGACGAACTGGTGGAGGCCGAAGACCCATGCCCACTACAGCGCCTGGAGACGGTCTGCCTTCGCCGGTTCTACAGGTTGAGGGGCGGCGGCTTCACGACATCGTCGCACAGATACGTCCATGTCCGTTTTTGGTCATGCAATTGCATGCCGCCGTCAGCCGTTGAAGAAGTCGCCCAGGGAGGCGGAGAGCGGGCCGGGGGCTTCCTCGGCCACATGGTGGCCGGCGTCGATGCCGTGGCCCCGAACGTCGTCGGCCCAGTCGCGCCAGATGCTGCGCGGGTCGCCGTACAGATCCTCCAGGTCGTCCCGTAGCGACCACAGGATCAGGACGGGGCATTCGATCCGCGTACCCCGGGCGCGGTCCGCCTCCTCATGTTGGCAGTCCACGGTGAGTCCGGCGCGGTAGTCCTCCAGCATGGCGCGGACGACGTCCGGATTGCGGGTGGCGGTCCGCCACTCGTCGTAATTCTCCTGCCCCATGGCTTCGGGGTCGCCGCGGTACCAGGCGTCAGGATCGGCGTTGATGACGCGTTCGGGAATATCCGGCTGGGCGAAGAAGAACCAGTGCCACCACGCGGTGGCGAACCGGGCATCCGCACGGGTCAGATGCTCGCTCAGGGGCAGGCCGTCCACGAACGCCACCCGGTTCACCGCGGAGGGGTGGTCCAGCACCAGGCGCAGTGCCACTGCGGCTCCACGGTCGTGGCCGACGAGCCCGAAGCGCTGGTGTCCGAGTGCCTGCATGACCTCGACCATGTCCTTGGCCACAGCGCGCTTGGAGTGCGGGGCATGATCAGGAGTGGGCTCGGGACCGCGGGAGCGCCCGTATCCGCGCAGGTCGGGGCAGACGACGGTGAAGCCGCGCCGCACCAGGAGGGGCGCGACCCGGTGCCAGGTCGCCGACGTCCGCGGGTGGCCGTGCAACAGCAGGAGTGGCGGGCCTTCCCCGCCGTACCGAACGAAGACAGATGCCTCACTGGTGCACACCGTCCTGGTTTTGAACTTGTCGAACACGCGACGCTCCTTCCGCTACGGGGCCCGGTCGGCGCCTCCCCACAAGCTCACCTGCCCTTGAGCTCCGAAACTCCGCCAACCTGTCGAGCTCAGTCACCAATTGCCGCGCTCAAGCGCCAACCGTCGCGCTCAGTCACGCCGGTCTCGATGGCTGTTTCCGGGGGTTGCTACAGCTCGAACTCGAGGTGTTCGATGTCCGTGAAGCGGACCTCTTCCAGGCTGCCGGCGCGGCGGCCGCTGTCCTGGAAGTAGACGTCCTTGAGTGCTTCGGCGGCGATCTCCTGGAGCTGCTGGTCGGTGGCGCCGGTATCCTGGGCGTTGAAGAGGCGGGCGGCGTACTGCGGGGGCAGGGCAACGGTCAGGTGCCGGATACGGTCCTGGTCCGTCGACCCGATCGGCGCGGTGTAGCCGAGGCGGGCGCGGGTGTCGATGACGATGCCGTCGGTGGTGGCCGCCTTCTGCCGGGCCTTGGCCCGGATCTGCGGCTGCCAGCGCTTCTTCACCTCGCGCTCCAGGCGCGCGGCGAGGTCCGGGCGGGGTCTTTTGATCTGGTCTTTCACGTAGCGTTCGACGGTGCGCTGGGAGATGCGCAGCATCTGGGCGACCGCTTTGGTGCTCTTGAGTTTCTTGACCAGGTAGCGCATCTGGGCGGGTGCGCTTTTGGGTGCCGGGCGGGTGAACGCCTTCTGCACCGCGGTCTCCAGACCGTCCCCGAACAGGCTCATCGCCTACTCCTACTCTCCGTTGTCGATGTCGGTGACGGTGCCGTCCTTGATGTAGCGGGCGAGGTTGAGGTCGGGTGCGTTGAACCGCTCGCGGACCTCTTCGCCCCACAGAACGCTCTGGGTGCCCTCGTGCTTGACCAGGCCGGGGTTGATGCCAAGCTTGAAACCGCCGGGCAGCGGCTTGCCGTCGCGGTAGGGCAGGAAGTCCAGCGGGCTCGGCCCCGACGAGGCGTAAACAACACAGTCGGACAGGATCGCGACGGGGTACTGGCCGGTGAAAGCCGCGTGCTTGACGATTTTGCGGTGCAGGTTGATCCGGGTGCGGGAGATGACCGCGGCGCGGATGTCCGGCCGCCACGTCGGGCGGGACAAGGCGCGCCACGGCTGCCCGGGCTTCCATCCCTCACCGCGCGGCCGCTCGCGCAGTTTGCCCAGGCCGCCCTTGACCGTCGCCTTGATCGCCGAGACGACGATCGCAAGGTCCGGGTCGTGGTCCTTGTAGCCGTCCATCGCGGCGAGGAAGTCGGCCGGGGTGAGGTCGGCGTCGACTCCGAGGTCGGCCATCGTGGCAAGGTAGGCGTCACGGAGCCGCTGGTACCAGCCGTCCAGATAGCGGCCGCTGTCGTACCGGACCCACGCCTCCAGCGGGCGCACCTCGTAGCCAAGCTCCACCGCGTACGCGACGGTGGGCGTCGCGTACCAGGCCGGCCCCTCAGGACACTCGCCCTTCGGCGTGAAGGGGCTCGGCAGCAGGCTGCCGTCCAGCTCCACCCACCCCTTGCCGACCTTCACGTGGGACAGGTCGACATGGGACAGGTCGACCAGCCACGAGCCGGGCAGCTTCGCATCGAACGCCGGGGCCTTGACGTGCGTCGCCTCACCGAGTCCGACGTTCAGACCGTTGGCGCCGGCCGCGAAGGCCATGTTGACGTCGATGCCGACCAGGTGCCGCAGGGTGCACTCCGCATCGGTCATCGGCCGCGCCCAGTCGTACGCCTCCTCGAACAGCTTTTCCGCCGGACCCCGTACGTGGAAACGGGGCATGTTCTTGAGGACGGGGTGGCCGTCGGGGGCCTCGCAGGGCGCCGGGTCGACCGGTTCCTTGCCCAGGCTGCCGGGGTTGTGCTCGGAGTGCCGCTTGCCGTCGGCGTCCGGTTCGGAGGCCCGGGTCGGCGGGTGCAGCGCGGTCATCAGCTCCAAGCCGGTCACCGCCGTGGAGCCGCGCGGCGTCATGACCCGGGAGGCGTACACGCCCAGGACGCGGGCGAGTTCGGCCGGAGGGAGCTGCCCGGCCTCGCCCCAGTGCCGGATGTCCAGCGCGTTCCAGGAGGGGATGCACAGCTGCACGCAGGCCCGCTCCGAGCCGGTCGCGGGGCGGTAGATCCTGGCCCACGGCCCGAATCCGCGCTTGGTCAGCTTCCACTCCGCGCGCGCGAGCTGCTTGATGACCTTGTGGCCCTCCGGTAGGCGCCCGGCAAGGCGCTCCTCCTCCGTGAGCGTGACGGGCAGGCCGTAGCGCTCCAACGCGGCCCCGGTGAGCACGATCAGTGGGTCGGCGTCCTTGCCAGGCCCGGCGAGTTTCGGCTGTCCGAGCTTGGCCTCGCGCAGCGTCCAGTCGACCAGGGCCGGGATACTCTTCGCGGGCACGTCCAGGACCAGGCCGCCGGTGCAGTACGCCAGCACCCGCCCGTCCTCGACGTCGACGACCGCCAGCGGGCCGTTCTCGAACCGCGGGTCGGTGCCGCCCGCCGGGGTGCCGGCCGGGGTCGCCTTCCTCCCACCCGGGCGGCGCGACGTCGACGACGCCCTGGTGGTGCGCGCCGGGCGGGTCGCGGCGGCCGGAGCAGCGGCGACAGGGGCAGGGGTCTGGAGGTTCTCGGTTGCAGTCCTGGCCGCAGCTTCGGACGCCGCCCCTGTCGACAGCGTCCGCGTTTCCGCCGGGGCAGGCGCGGCAGGGAACGTGGGCGTGACCACCGCGTCCTGAACCGGCGCGGCAGTGGCGTCGGTGGGGTAGAGCTCCGCGAGCTTGTCCAGCAGCCGGGCGTAGGCATCGCGCTCAGGCGGGCGGGGCTCTGTCTTGCCGTTCTCCCAGCCGGACACCGTGGCCCGGCGCACCTTAAGCGCGGTGGCCACTTCATCAATCGTCAGGCCGTGTGCGGTGCGCAGCCGCTTGCGCTCCGCCGGTGGCGGCAGCACGGCGCGGGACGCGAGCAGGGCGTCGACAGCGTCGAACAACTCGGACATGGAACCTCCTGACCGCCACCCTACCCGTGAAACGTACGAGACCCGTACGTTTCACGTACGAATCGCGTATGAATGGCGGCGGCAACAGCGACCATGGCGATGTCTTGGTGCAGCACACCGGCTTCCGCTCGGACGACCGCTCAAGCCACGGCGGACTACTTGCTTAAGCAATTATCTTGATATACTTGCTCCTGCAAGCAATTATGGATGGGGTTCAGCGAAGATCAACGTTCCACTTCATCGATATCACCGTACAACCGGAGGTACTGGCATGAATCGTCTCAAAGGGCGCGCTGCACTGGTCACAGGCTCGACGAGTGGAATCGGGCGCGGTGTCGCGGAGGCGATGGCCCGTGAGGGCGCCATCGTCGTCGTGACCGGACTCGGGGCGGAGCGCGGCGCCCGGGTAGTCGACGGAATCGTCGCGGAGGGCGGCGTCGCCCACTTCGTCGAGGCAGACCTCTCTGCGGGTGGCTCCGAGATCCGCCGCCTCGCACGGGAGGCGACGGCCTTGGCAGGCCGACCGATCGACGTCCTGGTCAACAATGCGGCCTACCTCGTGCCGCCCCACCCCATGACCGAGTCGACCGAGGAGCAGATCGACCAGGTACTGGAGGTCAACATCAAGGCCCCGTATCTCCTGACAGCAGCCCTGGTGCCCGGCATGGTGGAGAACGGCGGCGGCTCCGTGATCAACATGGGCTCGATCGGCGGCGTGGAGGGAATCAAGTTCACGTCGCTGTACGGCGCCAGCAAGGCCGGCCTGCATTCGCTGACGAGGTCATGGGCCGCGGAGCTGGCCGCCGACGGTGTGCGGGTGAACACCGTCGCCCCCGGGCCCACCCTCACGGAGTCGAACGATGAACTCCGCCCCCTGCTGGAGAAGCTCGCCGAGAGCAACCCGGACAGGCGCACGGGCAGCGTGCACGACACCGCCGCGGCCGTGATCTTCCTCGCCAGTGAAGACGCGTCACACATCCACGGTGTACTCCTGCCCGTGGACGGCGGAGCCCTCGCGATCTGAGGACAGGCCGGCTTGACGCCGCCAGCGCCAGCCGGCCTCCGGATCGTCCTCAACAATCAGTGCGCTGTCTCACGATCCTGGCACCGGTTCCGTTGGCGTCTCGCCGCGGCAGCAAAAGATGGCGGACTGCCCGGAACCGGCGCGCCGGTTCCGGGCAGTCGATCAGGTGGGATCAAGCGGGGTGATCCCGGTAGCCGTGTAGAGCTGGGGGCGCAGCGACAAGACAATCAGCGGCTCCCCCGCTCTCGCCGCATGCCATGCGACCGCCGCCGCGTGGGCCACCGGCCAGTCCACGTCCCCCCAGTTCAGGGAGTCCTTGGCATGCTCAGCGGTGAACGCAACGCTCTCCGCGAACCGCAGGGATGCCGCGTACTTCCCCACACCAGCGGCCTCTCGATCGGCAGCGACGACGGCCAGCGAGGGGACGAGGACCCGCCCCGTGCCGCGCGAGGCCTCGATGTAGAGACCTGTGAAGAACGAATCCGCCCTGTACAGAGCGGCCAGAGCGGTGTGGTCGAGGACGGCCGTCAGATTCACGCGGCGGCGCCGCCCTGGTGCGCCCGGACCTTGGCCCAGGCGTCCTGACCAGCCCGCCGGACCTGCTCGGTGTACTCGACACCCAGCTCGCGGGCCGCTTCGACGGCACGCTGCTCCCGTTCCGCTTCTGTGAGCTCCCGGGAAGCCAGCTCCGCCAGGAGCTCGGTGATCGTCGTACCGCGCTCCTCGGCAAGGACGCGCAGCCGGTCACGTACATCTTCGCTGGTCTTGATACTCGTCGGCTTGCCCATAGCGGGGATTCTACCGCCGGTAGAACGAGGGGCAACCCTCTCCTGGACGGACGAGAGCAGACTCGGTCCGCGTCACCTGCTCGGCAGGGATCAAGGCAGCCAGAGAGGGCCCTACCTGCCGCAACGTTCCGGGTCACGGAAGGCCGGCCGGAGCGGCGTAAGCCGACGATGGGGGCCCGACGGCGCCGTTCGCTTTTGCCCCGCCCGCCTCGCGGCGTGGCCTGTGGCGGAAGCGGACCCTGACGCCACCGATGCCGCCGTCGACGGACCTGCGCCGTGCCTCCGGCCGCTTGCCGCGCGACAAGCGCCTGGCCGCGCTGATCCGCGACCAGAACGCGGGCAACAGGAGGTTCGCCGAGCTGTGGGCGACCGGAGCTGTGGTCGCACACCGCGAGGACCACGAGACGATCGACCACCTGCCGGTGGCCCGGTGACCGTGAACCGCGACGTCGTCCTGACCGACGGCGGCTCCGATCTCAAGACCGTCATCATGGCCGCCTCGCCCGGCAGCCATGACGGGACGAAGCTCCGGCTCGCCGCCATCGCCGGCCGCCACGCACACCACTGAACCGACCTTCGAATCGATCGACCGACTGCACGTACGCAATGAGTGAGAGGTGACGAGTGTCCGGAACGAGCTACTGTCGGCCGCTACCGGGAGAGGGACACCGGCGAGGACGGACCACAGCAGGTAGTCGACCACAATGTGAATTCCGGCAGCCACGGCCCCGCCTGGTCGTCTTCCGACCGGCGGAGGCCCCACACTGCGCCGGTGACAGGTTCAATTTCCGTCCGTCTCCTGCGCGTTGCGCCAGATCTGCAGGTCGAGGGTGACGTAGGAGCCGGGGTCGCTCTCGCTCGACCTGCCGCGGTAGGTGGCCACCGCCACATGACCCGCGTCGCTGAGAACGCAGATCTGCGACCCTTGGGTGAGCTGGTCGAGGTCGATCTTCTCGGTGTAGCGCGTCTCCGTGCGGCAGGTCTCCAGCGAGCCCTTCCGTGCGTTGTCCAGCAGGACGAGTTTGCCGTTGTCGGTGCCGATCGATGACTCGTCCAGGAAGTTGACGACCTTGAAGTAGAGATCACCGCCGTCGTACGCCGCGTCCTCGCTCTGCACGGGGCGTGGCGGGTTGTCGGCGAGCATAAGCTGATAACCGTCTGTCAGATCGATGCCCTGGTAGGACACGGGCTTCGGGTCCTTCCTCTGTTGTCCCGCGCCCGCGCCTCCGTCACCACCCGTGGGGCCGCTGCTGGTGGCGGGGGCGCCGGCCCCCTTGTTCTCCTCCTTGCCGCCTCCGTCCGAGAGCAGGGAGCCGATGACTCCCAGGACGACCAGCGTGCCCACGACCGACGCGGCCACGATCAGCCCTGTCCGCCTGGACTTCTGGCGTACCTGCGGAGCGGAAGGCTGGTGGGTGACGGGCGGCGGCGTGTGGTTCGCGGGGTAGCCGGGCGTCGCGGTGTGGTGACCTGGCGCAGGAGGCTCAGGTGCCCGGGGGCGCACCGGCCCCGGAGCACCCGGCGCGGACGGCGTGGCCAACCCGGTCGGCGCGTACGGGTCCACCGTGCCGGGCGGCGGAGTCGACGGTGAGACCTCGGTCGGTGTCGGAGCGACGGTGGGCATCGGCTGCGGGGTCCTGGCTGGTCCGGGCAGTCGGAGCCGCTCGGTGATCGAGTCGGCGACCGTCTGCGGCAGCCAGTCCTCGCCCTGGTGCAGTGCGGTGGGCGACAGTTCGTGGCACAGCCCGATGATCTCGGTCAGACTCGGCCGGTCGGCGGGCTCACGGCTCAGGCAGCGGGTCACCATGGGCAGCAGCTCGGTCGGCAGGCGGGACAGGTCGGGGTCCTCGTGCACGATCCGGTAGAGCACCGCGTGCGAGGAGCCTTCGCCGTAGGCGGGGGAACCGATCGCGGCGAAAGCCGCGATCTGCCCCAGAGCGAAGACATCGGTGGCGGGGGTGACCGTACCGGCCGACGCCTGCTCAGGTGCCATGAAGGCCGGGGTGCCGACGCTGACGCCGGTGCCGGTCAGCGCAGTCGTGTCGGCCGCGCGGGCGATTCCGAAATCGATGACGCGAGGACCGTCGGAGGCCAGAAGTACGTTGGCGGGCTTCAGATCCCGGTGCACGATCCCCGCCCCGTGGATTACGGTGAGCGCCTCGGCCACCCCCACCGTCAACAGCAGCACACTGCGCAGCGGCAGTCCGCCGTGCTGGGCCACGGCGTGCGCGAGGGAAGGGCCCGGCACGTAGGCGGTGGCGAGCCAGGGTTGAGCGCCGTCGGTGTCGAAGTCGATGACCGGCGCCGTGTACAGTCCCTGCACCCGCTGTGCCGCTTGCACCTCTTGCTTGAACCGTCTCCGGAATTCAGGGTCCTCACTGAACTCGGGCCGGATCACCTTGAGGGCGATGGGCCGGCCGCCCGGCGTGTAGGAGAGGTACACCTTGCCCATGCCTCCCGTGCCGAGCACGGCCGCGAGGCGGTAGCCGCCTACATCACCCGGGTCGCCCTCCTGAAGTGGCTTGAAAAGGCTGGCAGAAGGTGTGCTGCTCATGATGACCCATCCCCTGTTTTCGGTTGGCAGCAGTCCGGCCCACTCCGGAGCCGGGTGGCCAAAGGGGAGCGTACCGACTGGTCTTCGCCGCCTCCGCTACGTCACGCAACGGTTCCGCTACGAAACCACCGCACCACCCACGGCGTCGATGCCGCACCGTCGCTCACGATTCACGCCCGCTGTCCGCCCTACGGGAGGGGACCGACCGGTTATGAGGGCACTGACTGCGCCGCTGGAAAGAACCGCTCAATTGTCGCAGCCGACTCTGCCGCCCCCGGAGTACCTGGTGCCGTTGACCTCCACCCATCCGGTGACTTCAGCGCAGTAGGTGTTGGCGCCGGAGACGTAGACGCCTCCGGCGAAGGTCGAGTAGTAGCCCCTGTCGTACCAGGACGTCTGCCAGACGTAGCGGCGTACGCGGATCTCCATGTTGTGCGATCCGGACCGGTTGTCGAAGGTCATCGCGCAGTAGGTACCGCTGCCCGCGTCGTCGTACCAGACCTGGAGGTACCCCACCCCGTCCGACAGAGGCATGCGTGTGACCGCAGTCCCCTTGCACGACGAGAACGGACCGGCATAGCCGGCGGGAGCGTCGGCCGGGTCGGTCGCCGACGCGGCACCCGCCCCACCGAACATGGCACCCGCCACCAGCCCGCACACCGCCGCAACGGGTAGGACCCGCCTTCTCATCCTGTCGATCCAGCTCACCGGAAGCCCCCGCTCTGTGTGGCCGACGGTCGTTGGCGCCCGGCAAGGAGAAGGCGGACGTCGCATCCCCCGGCAGAGCCCCGTCAATCCGTAAGTGACCGGCCTACCGTAGCTCAGCCATCCCTACAACGGTCGCGCTGCGCACTGCCGGTGTGCCAATACGAGCCAGGGATCCCACTGCCCCACCTGTCCCTGACCTGCGCCGCGATCCGCACCCCAGGCGGCCACTGCTTGTACGGTGGTGAGCCCACACCTGCTCCGCGCACCCCGGACAGCGGATGTCACGACACAATTCCCCGAGGCCGGACTCCTCGTGGCGACACCCTACCCAATATAATTGTCAAGTCAAGTGCTTTACACGGTTGCTCCAGGGTGATCGGATTTGATCAATCATCAACTCTGGAGATCCCGTGCGCATATCCTCCACTCGAAGATCGACCGCATCGCTCGCCGCCGTCCTTGCGGCCACCATGATCACGCCTGTGACGGCACACGCTGCTCCTCCTCCCCGACCGAACACGGTGACGACGGCCGAGCCCGGCGGCCCGCACCGTGCGCCCCTCGAAGTAACGCTGATCACGGGCGACAAGGTGACGATGTCTCAGACGCCTCGCCGGACGGCCCCCTCGGTGGACGTCCGGCGCCCACCCGGCGCACAGGGGTCGGTGCGCATCGCCACCGAGGACGGCGACACTTACGTCTACCCCGACGACGCGGTGCCCTACATCGCCACCGGCCGGCTCGACAAGCAGCTCTTCAACGTCACGCAATTGGCAGCACAGGGCTACGACGACGCCCACTCCGAGGCACTCCCTCTGATCCTGACGCACACCAAGAACTCTCCTGCGCTGAAGCGGGGCGTCACACCGCAGCCACCAGTCCCGCCCAACGCCACGCTGCCGGGCGCCGAGACCACGCTGAGGCTTCCTTCCGTGCACGGCGAAGCCGTCCGCACCAGCCGGTCCGAGGCCGCGGCCTTCTGGTCGGCTCTGACGGGCCGCGAACCCGACGCGGGCCGGTCGTCGGCGGGCAGGACCGTTGACGTCCCCGACACCTCTGGCGCACCACCACGCTTCACCGCCGACGTCGACCGAGTGTGGCTCGACAGCAAGGCACAGGCGACCCTCGCCGACACCACTGCGCAGATCGGCGCCCCCGACGCATGGGCCGCCGGAGGCACCGGCCCCGGGGTGCGGGTGGCCGTCCTGGACAGCGGGGTGGACACCACCCATCCAGACCTCGCGGACCGCATCGTGGCGTCGCGCAGCTTCGTCCCCGGTGAGGACGTCGTCGACCGCAACGGACACGGCACCCACACCGCATCCACCGCCGTCGGCACGGGAGCCGCATCCGGCGGCAAGGAACGGGGAGTAGCCCCCGACGCCGACCTGCTGGTGGCCAAGGTGCTCGGCGACTCCGGGTCCGGCGCCGTGTCGGGAATCATCGCGGGCATGGAGTGGGCGGCGCGCACCCAGCATGCCAAGGTGATCAGCATGAGCCTCGGCGTCAGTGGTTGGCACACCCAGGACGACCCGATGAGCCAGGCCGTGAACCGGCTCAGTGCGGAGACAGGCGCGCTCTTCGTCGTCGCCGCGGGCAATGACGGTCCTGGCCCGCACAGCCTCGCCGCGCCGGGAACGGCGGACGCCGCGCTCACCGTCGGCGCGGTGGACACGGCCGATCGGCTCGCCGAGTTCTCCAGTGCCGGACCGCGTATGAACGACGACGCCCTCAAGCCCGACCTGACCGCTCCCGGCGTGGACGTGCTGGCGGCGCGCTCCCAGTACATGAGCTGGGGCGAGGGCTACTACCACTCGAACAGCGGCACCTCGATGGCGACGCCTCATGTAGCTGGGGCGGCGGCTGTGCTGGCGCAGAAGCACCCGCAGTGGACCGGGCGGCAGATCAAGGACACGCTGATGAGCACCAGCGTGCCCACCCCGAGATTCACGCCTTACCAGGCGGGCACCGGTCGGCTGGACGTGGCAGCCGCCTATCGCCACGATCAGGTCGTCGCGACCGGATCCGTCGACGCGGGACTCGTACCTTGGCCGCCCAGTACGCGGCCCCAGCCGATCGAACGCGAGATCACCTACACCAACACCACCGACCGTCCCGTCGAGTTGCGTCTTTCCGTTGCCGGCGGCGACTCGCCGGCGGAGGTGTTCACGACCGTGACCGACCATGTCACGGTGCCGGCGCGCGGAACCTCGACGGTCGGCATCGTGGTCGACCCGAAAGGACTTGCCGCAGGCCAGTACACGGCCCAGGTCACGGCCCGGCACGCAACCGGTGCAGTGCACACGGCCGTAGGCATCTCCGTCGAATCCGAGAAGCACAATCTCACCATCGACCTGAAGGACCGCGCCGGCCGTCCCGTGAGCGGCGAGGTCGAGATCACGAGTGCGGACGGGCACTCCACCTTCCTGTGGATCCCCGACGGGAAACACACCAGCCGTTGGGCCCCCGGTACGTACATGGTCCACTCCCTGATGGACGTACAAGGCACTCACGGACGCCACTCCCTCGGGCTCGCGGTGCTCACGGCTCCCGAAGTGGACCTGACCGGCGACCGGCACGCGAGCCTCGACGCCTCCCGGGCACGGCAGGTCAAGGTGGCGACGCCTCACCCGACGACGGTTGTTCACAGCAGGATCGACCTGTACCGCTCCTTCACCTCGAGCACTCCGACCCCCAGTGACGGCAGTGCCCTGCGGGAAAGGATCCGCCCCTCCGCCACGTACGACAGCCTGTGGGCATTGCCGACCGGGGACAAGGTGACGAAGGGCAGCTTCGTCTTCGCCACCAGGATCCGGGCCGAACAGCCGCCTCTTCAGGTCAACGCCCCGGGTCTCCACCTCGAAGACCCGGTCGTACAACCGGGATCCCGGCCGATGACCGATGGCACTTCGCGCCTGGACGCCGTCTTCGCCGGCACCGGGTCACCGGCGGAATACGCCGGCCTGTCCGTCCGGGGCAAAGCCGTGGTCGTCCGCAGCAGCGACGCGGTGGCGCCCACCGATCAGGCAGCGGCTGCGCACGGTGCCGGTGCCGCGCTGCTCCTGGTGGTCAACGACGGCATCGGCCGCGGAAGCGACTGGTATGGCAGCCCCGACGGCGTCTCGGCGGGGCCGATTCCGGTTGCCTCCACGACAAGGGACCAGGGCAGCGAGCTGATCAAGAAGATCGCCGCCGCGCACAAGCACACCATCCGGCTGGCTGTCGAGGCACACCCCACGCCGAAGTACCTCTACGACCTCGTCGACCACCACGTCGGACGAGTGCCCGAGGACCCGTCCGCGACGACGGATCCCCGCAGGCTCGCCCGCATCGACCTGGACTTCGCACCTCCTCCGGGAAGACAGGTCACCGAGTCGCGACTGGACTTCCCGGTCTACGACTACCCGCCGTACAAGGGCATGTCACCCAACGCCCTGCCCGTCGAGGCGGTCGCCCCCGGGCGGCGCACCGACTGGGTGTCCGCGGGCAGCGGCATCACCTGGCAGCAGTCCGCCGCCCTGGACGGCTGGGGGCACTCCCAGACCGACCAGCTGACCTACCGGCCGGGCAGCGTGCACAAGGACCGCTGGTTCGGGCCCATCACACGGCCGCGCCTGATCGGCAACGAGATCCCGTTCCGGGGAGAGAACGCACTCAGCGCCTACATCCAGGGATTCGGCGACGCGGGTTCCGCGCACAGCGGCGGTTCCGGCATGTACCAGGCGATCTCGTTCTACCAAGGTGACAGGCAACTGACCAAGGTCGAAGGCTGGCCCACGCTCAGTGTGGGTGACCTGGCACCCGAGAAGCGCGCTTACCGGCTGGTCGTCGACACCGAGCACGACGGCGCGATCTCCCCCTACTCCACCAGAACCCGCACCGAGTGGAGTTTCACCTCCGGCGCCGCCGAGGGCGTGCAGGCCGTCCCGCTGGTCCAGCTGGACTACGAAACGGTGCTGGACAGCGAGGGGCGGGCCAAGCGGACAGGGCGCTTCGCCATCACGCCGGTAGTGCTCGGCAGCGACGCCCCGCATGACGCCCCGTCCTCGCTCGGGCTCGAGATCTCCTACGACGACGGTGCCACCTGGCAGCGCCAGGGCCTGAAGGAGAAGCAGGGCACGTGGCGCGTATCCCTGAACGCGCCGCACCGAGCCGACTACGTGTCCGTCCGTGTCACGGCCAAGCAGCGCAACGGCGGCGGCGTCGTGCAGACTGTCGTCCGGGCCTTCGGCCTTTGATGACCCACGGGGCCGGTGCCCGCACCGCGAGCACCGGCCCCTTCCGGAGGGAGAGGAAGGCCCAGGGTGCGTTCGTGACGGAGGTGGGAGATGACCTGCTCGGGCGGGCTTGCCGCGCCGGAGCACCCGCTGCGGCGGCGTGAGGTCCTCGGTCACGGCACGGTGTTCTTCGGTGCCGGCGTGATCACTTCGGGAACATGTGCTCCGCGAGGGCACGCTGGGTGAGCTGGTTGCGCAGCCGGTCCCAGTCGGCCGCGACCGCGAAGGCGATCACCGCCGCGACGAGGACGACGTACTGGACACCGCGTGAGGGACCGCGCCGCTGACGGCGGGTGAGTCTCTTCCTCCTCGGCTGGAGTGCTGTCTCCGGCTGCGTCATGAGGCGGACTTCACGAGGCGGGTGTCGTCGGTGCCGGTGCCGCTTCGACGGGAGGCGAGAATGGGGGGGCGGACACACGAGTACCACTGTTTCGGCTGGGCCGGGGCATCAGCAGGACAGCGAGGACCGCGATGAGGAGGGCTCCACCGAGCATGCCGAAGCCGTGGGTGTAGCCGGATTCCCGGGGCAGGCCCGTCGGGGCGAGATCGGTGGTGACGACGCTGGTCATCAGGGCGGCACCTATGGAGCCGCCCACGGTGCGGATGTTGGTGTTCATGCCACTGGCGACACCGGTCTGGTCGGGCGGCACGGCACCGACGATGAGGCTGGACATCGCGGCGAAGGCGAGACCGAAGCCTCCGCCCAAAAGCCCGGTGGCGACGTAGAGTTCCCACTTCTCACTGTGCGCGAAGGTGAGCACGGCCACAGCGAGAAGGCTGGTCAGGAGACCGCACGCGATCACGGCTCGGCCGCCGATCCGTGCGGTCATCCCGCCGCTGACCATGCCGCTGAGGAACATCATGACGGTGAGCGGAAGCAGGATCAGCCCCGACTGGGTGACGCCGGCACCGAAGCCGTAGCCGGAGGAACGGGGGGTCTGGACGAACTGCGGCACGAAGGCGAAGAGCGCGTACATGCTGACGCCCATGAGCAGCCCGACCAGATTGTTGGTCCACACCGCCGGAAGCCGCATCATCTGCATGTCCACCAGCGGAGCCGCGGACCGCTTCTCCACATGGACCCAGGACGCCGCGACGACGACGGCGCAGACGAGAAGGCCGATGGTCTTCCCGGAGGCCCAGCCCCAACTCGGTGCTCTGCTGAGTGCCACGAGCAGTGCCACCAGCCATGCTGACAGCAGCAGGGCGGGTAGCGGGCTGATGCGCCCGGGGGTGCGCGGTGAGGATTTGGGGATCACCAGGTGGGCGGCGACCGCGGCGACGGCGGTGAGGGCCATGGGGATCCAGAACAGCCAGTGATAGTCCAGGGTGTTGACGATCGGCCCCGCGAGCACCACCCCGGTACCGGCCCCGACCGCCGTCAGGGAGGCGATCGCCCCGACCGCCCCGGAGACCTTCTCCGGTGGGAACTCGTCCCGGAGTACTCCGAAGGCCAGAGGGAGGACCCCGCCCCCGACGCCCTGGATGACCCGTGCGGCTATCAGCACTGCGACGTTCCAGGCCAGCGCTGCCAGCAGGGCGCCTAGGGAGAGGGCCACCAGGGCGGCCACGAAGACGGGCTTCTTGCCAAGGATGTCGCCAACCCTTCCCATGATCGGGGTGAAGACCGATGCGGACAGAAGGTAGGCGGTCAGCACCCACGTCACCGTGGAGCGGCTGGTGTGCAGTTCCTCCTGCAAGGTGACCAGCACCGGGGTGAGCAGCGATTGCAGGAGGGAAAAGGCCAGGATGCCCACGGCGAGTACGGCGAAGACGAACTGGTGACGGGTTCGTGCGGTGGGCTGGGGCATGAAACGTTCTCCGAGCTGGTGAGGGGAGCGGCTGACAGTTCTCTGCCGAGACGGTGAGCCACCCCGGTGGTGCCGGAACCGGCCCAGGGCGCCGCCCTTCATGGATGCGGCAGCGCGGTGGCGCGGATCTGTGCCGCCTTGCGCGAGATTTCTCCGCACCCGACCGCGGATGCGGTGCCGGCGCGCAGGTCCGGCGAGGGAGTGCACTTCGGTTTCGCTGAGTGGAGCGGGGAGCATCCGCGTTCTCGGCGTCACCTGCGGAGCCGAGTGAGACCGGCCGGTCTCCTGTACCCGCATGATCGGCAGTGCGGGACAGGAGGACCGTGACAGTGTCAGACGCTGATGGCCTTCGTCTCGAGGTATTCCTCGAAGCCGGCGCGACCGTTCTCCCGGCCGTTCCCGGACTGCTTGTACCCGCCCCAGGGAGCCATGAAGTTGTACTGCCCGCCGTTGATGATGACCTGGCCGGCCCGGATCTGTCGCGCCAGGGCCAGTGCGTGGTCGCCGTCGCCGGCGATCGCGGCGCTGAGGCCGTAGACGGTGTCGTTGGTGATGGCCACGGCCTGGTCGTCGCCGGTGTAGGGGATGACGGTGAGGACGGGCCCGAAGATCTCTTCCCGCGCGATGGTGGAATCCGGATCCACGTCGGCGAAGATCGTGGGCTTGACGTAGGCACCGGTTTCCAGGCCCTCCGGCCTGTCCGGGCCCCCGACCACGAGCGTGGCGCCGTCGGCGATGCCCTTCTCGATGTACTCGTTCACCCGTCGGCGCTGGGCTTCGGAGGCCAGGGGGCCCAGGTCGGTCTCCTCACGAGTGGGATCCCCCGTCGTGTACGCGGCGGCGGCTTCACGCAGCTTCTCCACCACCCGGTCGTGCGCCTCGGCCGGAACCAGCATCCGCGTCCAGGCGCCGCAGGCCTGACCGCCGTTGACCCACGCATTGGCGAGGCCCTGGCTGACGGCTTCGTCCAGGTCGGCCTCGGGCAGGACGACGAGCGCGGCCTTGCCTCCGAGTTCCAGGGACACCCGCTTGACGGTGTCGGCGGCGACGGCGGCAACGCGCTTGCCCGCCATGGTGGAGCCGGTGAAGGACACCATGGCGATGCCACTGTGGCGGGCGATCGCCTCACCCACGACGGCTCCTGTGCCGTGCACCAGGTTGAAGACACCGGCCGGAACGCCGGCTTGTGCGGTGACCTCGGCGAATATCTGAGCCGACAGCGGCGACACCTCGGACGGCTTGAGAACGACGGTGTTGCCCGCCAGCAGAGCAGGGACCACCTTGTTGACGACCTGCTGCAGGGGGAAGTTCCACGGTGTGATCGCTCCCACGACTCCGATCGGCTCACGCACGATGGTGGAGTTGCCCACCTCCTCCGACCACACGTATTCCTCGGCCACGGTGATGGCCGCCGCTATGGCCTCGGCGGGGAAGCCCGCGTGCGCCAGCCGGGAGAACGAGATCGGCGCGCCGATCTCCGCCGTGATGACGGCGGCGAGTTCCTCCTGCCGGGTCTGCAGGCCCTCGGCCACCCGGCGCATGAGAGCGATCCGATGCGCAAGGTCGGTCGTCGACCAGTCGGCGAAGGCCGCCGCGGCCGCATCGACCGCACGGTCGACATCCTCCGCTGTGCCCTCGGGGACCGAAGCGATCACCTCGCCCGTGGCCGGGTTGACCACGGCAAGCCCGTGTCCTTCCACTGGAACTGAGTGCCCGTCGATCCAGTGTGCGGGGACGGGGAGATGGGTCTGGGCCGAACTGTTTCCTGATGCCGTAGGCGACATGGACGGGCCTCTCTGTGCGGACTGAGGGGTGGTGGACAGACGATCAAGGGCAATTTACTTGCTTCAGCAAGCATACAATCAGGATGATATTTGCCAAGTCAAGCACTTGGGTGGATCAATCTCTCGCCCGGCGCTGCACATCAGGCCCACGGGAATCGCCCCAAGGTTCGCGAAACACCCACAACCGCTCCCCGTAAGCCACTTGACAACCCGCCAGACATGCGCATTACTTGCCGAGTCAAGCAATGATCCGTCCGGTGGCTCAGGCGCGACCTCGCCACTTCGGCCGCCATACGTGTCCGCAACAGGCGGAGCGTGTAAGAGAGGACCATCCCCTTGTCAGAGACAGGATCGAAGACGTACAGCAGTGACGCGATGTACGTTCCCGAGAGCGACGGCACGGTCAAGTGGGTCGTCGGGGACGAGTACAACATCAAGCTCAGCGGTGAGCAGTCACACGGGGCACTCAGTTTCGTCGTCGCCACTGTCCCGCCCGGCAACGGCCCGGTCGCGCACATGCACGAGAACAGCGACGAAGCGTTCTACCTCATCGAGGGTGAACTGGAGTTTCTGAACGGTGAGACGATCCTCACCGCGAAGGCCGGCGACTTCATCTATGTGCCTCGTGGCACACGGCACCGCTTCAAGAACCGGAGCCCTCGCCACACCAAGATGGTCTTCCTGTTCACACCCGCAGGGCCGGAGGACTTCTTCCTCCGGTACGGTGACGACCCACTGCCGGGCCACGAGCCGGAACTGTGGACCGCCGAGCGCTTCACACCGCAGATGCTGGAATTTTCCCGCAAGCTCGGCACCGTACAAGCGCCCGAGAAGGACTAGCCGCACACATCGCGAGCCGGAGGTTCCTCCTCACCGTTCCCATGCGGTCGAGCGAGGTCATGGACACCGGACGAATCGGCAACACACCTGCCGCGGACGACTGCGGCAGCAGGTCACGTCATACAGCCGTGCCCTTTCGCAGCCGGACGCGCTGCGCGAAATGAACAGTAATCAGAACGGATGAATACCACATGACCAACCCGCCTGAAGGTTTCGAGCACGCGTACGCCGATGTCAACGGCACTCAGCTGCACTACGTCATCGGCGGAGAGGGGGAGCCCCTCGTTCTCATGACCGGCTACCCGCGCACCTGGTACTACTACCAGCGGGTCATGCCCAAGCTCGCCGAGCACTTCCGCGTCATCGTGGTGGACATCCGCGGCATGGGGGACTCAGCGAAGCCCGAGTCCGGGTACGACAAGAAGAACATGGCCCAGGACGTCTACGAGCTGATCCGCTCCCTCGGCTACGAGCAGGCGTACGTCGAGGGCGAGGACATCGGCGGCATGGTCGCCTGGAGCCTGGCCATCAACCACCCCGAGGTGGTCAAGAAGCTGATCATCGCCGACGGTGTCCACCCCAACCCGGGCATGCACAACTTCTCGATGGTCCAGCCCCCCGAGGCACGAGAGGTGATCTTCCCGTTCTGGTGGGTCATGGGTCAGATTCCGGACCTTCCCCACAAGCTGTTCGCCGGCAAGGCGCGCGAGATCATCGACTGGAACATCAAGAACATCGGCGGCGACCACCCCGAGGTGTTCACCGAGGACGTCCGCTCCATGGCCGCCGCCGGCTACGACACCGCCGAGTCCATCATCGCCACCAACAAGTGGTTCGACACGTTCTACCAGGACATCATCGACTTCGGCACCTACCCGAAGCTCTCCATGCCTCTGGTGTACTTCAGCGGCTATCTGCTGCCGGTCTCGAAGGCCATGGTGGATCCGATGGTGGACGACGTCACGTACGTCGAGTTCCCGGGGGCCGGGCACTTCCTGGCCGAGGAGCGTCCCGAGGAGTTCGTGGCCGAGGTGCTGAAGGTCTTCGGCGCCTGACACGCCCTCGACACGGCCCCGGTCCCTATGGAGGTGCCGGTCACGAGCGACGTGGCCGGCGCCTCCGGGGCGAACTGCCCTCCCCCTGATCACACGACCGCCCAAGGTTCCGGACCAGCCGAATGGCACCGTCCTTCGCGGATGTCGCGTCTGCACAGGGGTCAGGTGACCGTCCAGTCGCGTAGCTGCCGGGCGATTCCGGCGACTCCGAGCGCGCCTGAGGCAGCGTCGCGGACAAGGGCGAGGGCTGCCTTGGGCGGGTACTCCATCTCTCGTCCGTTGAGGAACAAGAAGGCCTCGCTCGCGTGCCAGGCGAAAGCCTCGTTGGAGTGTTCCAGACAGGGCAGCCTGGCCAGTGTCTGCAACAGCGCAGCGGCCTTGAGGTGGAGGGATCCGTAGATGTCCCGCTTCATGGCCTTGGCGTTCACCCGGGCTGCGGCGGCGTAGAGCGGTCCGTAGTCGTCGACTTGGGGATCCCCGTCGAGGATTTCTGCGGCGTGCAGCAGGAACGTGACGTCGATCGGGTGCAGCGGTTGCTGGTCGGTCACGCGGCGTGGCCCCGCTCGTGCTGGTCGATTTCCCGCTTGGCCTCACGCTCGGCCGCCCGGTGCTCCGGGCTGGGATCGGTGCTGCTCGGTTCGGCGGCGAAGGCGGCGCCGCTGCGGGCCATGGACGCCTTGAAGCCGGCCAGGAACCGCTGCTCCACGGCGGTCGCACGGTCGTAGGCGGCAGAGAGGATGTACTCCTGCATGCTGACGCCCGCCTGCCTGGCGGCCGCCGCGATGGCTTCCCGCTGCGTGGGATCGGGAAAGCGCAGGCTCATTGCTTTGGCGTCCGACATGGTATCGATGGTATCAGTGGTGCCGTCGTTCGATCCCGCCGTAGCTTCTCCTTCTCAGGGCATCCGGGTCGAACGGAATCCCGGCAGGCTCGCACTGGGTGCGAGTGTACGCAAAGTCCACGTCCCCGATCTTGATAAGGGCCGCGCCGAGGTCGCCGCTCATGAGCTTGTCGCGGTCGTGACACTCGCCGTTGACATCGCCGCCCAGCGGCGGACCGGGGTTGCCGGTGCCGTCGGCGCCGATGGGGGCAGTCGCGTCACAGCCGTCGGTGTCGTAGTCGTAGCAGGGGAGAAAGTCTGCTCCAGCCGTCGGCGTTACGGGGCAGGAGTTGCCGGACGCTTGCGTGGGCCCGGGCGGGCGAGGCAGCCACCAGCGCCATCGCACCGAGGATGCCGGAGAGTGCCGTCCGCTGCGTCCGTCGTGCGCGCATGGTGTGCTCGTCCGATCAGGCGTGCCGTATGGCGCGCAACTGCTTGAGCCGGTTGAAGCAGCCTTCGACGACGTTGCGGGCCTTGTGGAGGACGCGGTCGAAGGCCGGTGGTCTGCCGCCGGCCCGGCCGCGCCGCATCCGGTTGGCCTTCCGGTCGGCCCTCTCCGGATCACCGCCTGGATGCCCCGGCGCCGCAGCGTCTGGCGGATCGCCCGTGACGCATACGCCTTGTCGCCGATGACCGCGTCGGGCCTGCTGCGGCGGCCGGCCGACGTGACCGGAGAGTCGGCCCTGAACCCAGGGTTCTCGAACCAGTCAACTCCCCCTCATCACCTGCTTGACAGGTGATGGCTCAGTTGTGTCAATATGACGTCACCAACTGAGCAGGTGACATTGCACCCTCTCTCCCTCCCGAAAGGCCTTTCATGTCGAACAAGTACACCGCCCACGTCAAGGTCACCGGAGAGGGCCGCAACGGCGGTCGCGCTCAGTCCGATGACGGCCTGCTGGACACAGATCTGGCGCTGCCGAAGGAACTCGGCGGCGCGGGTACG
The DNA here is from genome assembly GCF_008632955.1 of Streptomyces tendae. NCBI lineage: Bacteria > Bacillati > Actinomycetota > Actinomycetes > Kitasatosporales > Streptomycetaceae > Streptomyces > Streptomyces tendae. The sequence continues at coordinate 107,669 of NZ_CP043960.1, read as the reverse complement.
GCGACCAATCCCGAGCAGTTGTTCGCAGCGGGGTGGGCAGCTTGCTTCCTGGGCGCGGTCCGGCTTGCCGCCGCCGAGCGCAGGATCAGGCTGGCCAGCACGGAGATCGACACCGATGTGACGCTCCAGCACGGCGAAGAGGGCTTCTCCCTGGCCGCCGTCCTCAACCTTCAGGTGGGCGGCGTCAGCCAGGAGCAGGCCGCGGAGCTCGCCGCGGCAGCTCACCAGATCTGCCCGTACTCCAAGGCGGTGCGCGGCAACATACCCGTCACCATCCACGCGGTCGCCGTCTGACCACCCCGGACCCGGTTCGATCGGGTCCGCTGTATGAGCAGGCCCCGCTCCGTTCATGCGGGCCCCCACAGCTTGACATCACTCTCTGACCAGTTACTTCGGGTGCGCGAAGCTGCCATCATCCGCTCCTCCACCCCCGTCCCGACGGCCGCAGACTGCCGTTTCGGCGCATGCCCTCTACCGCGCAAGGAGTTGTCGAAAATGGAGCACGAACGCGAATCTGCCGATGCCGCTCAGGTGCGACGCAACCTGCGGTTCTCGAAGCTTCCGGAGCCCATTCGGCTGGAGGACACCACAGAGCAGCGGCCGGCCACGCAGCACGACACGGCCAGCGGGGCCTACAACCCGGACTGGTGGCTCATCCGCATGGGAGGGTTGTGACCCGCGGATTCCTCGTCGACCAGGTCGACAGACCCGACGGGGAACACGGGGTGCGGCTGCGGGACACGAATATGACAATCCGGCGCTTTGAGGTTCTGCTTCACGGCGCTTTCCGAAAGAGGTCCGCCCTTGCAGCCCCATAGGCTCATCGTCAAGCTGACATCGATCGCGGCCGCCGGCGTGGTGACGCTCGGGTGTTTCCTGCACATCTTTTGACACGCCGGACGTCGGACGCCTTCCCGAAGGTCGCCCGGCGCGGGAACCCGCACCGGGTCAAGGCTCGGCGCGCGCGTCACGTAGCGATGTGGCGCAAGGCGACTGCGAGCTTCTTCAGGTCCAGTCCCGTCAGGTGATCCAGGAAATGGCGGCGCACCGCGGCCAAGTTGGTCGGCCACGCCTTCTCGAGACGGGCAAATCCCTCATCGGTGAGGATGGCGTGGTAACCACGAGCGTCTTCGGTCGACCGGACGCGCCGAATCACCCCTTGGGCCTCCAGTCGGCTTGCCAAGCGCGTGATGCCGCTGAGCGACATGTCGACAGCGGCAGCGAGATCGCTCATGCGCAGTTGCCTGTCCGGAGCCTCGGAGAGATGCGCCATCGCCAGGTACTCGATGAGCGAGAGCCGTTGCTCACGGATCATGTCGGCGTCGATCGCGCGAGGCAGTGTGTAGATGACACGGCTGAGCGATCGAACGACGGCTTCTTCGTCCGGGTTGAGCGGCTTCGGCGCTTCCGGCTGCGGTACGACGCGTGACATGACCCCCACTTTACTTGCTTCGTAAAAAATCTTTGCCGGACATGGCTGACTCGGGCCGACTCCTGGACAATGTTGCTGCGCGAAGCCAAAACTGCCACGGTGCACTGTCCGGCGCCGTCACCACCATCCTCCACCGGCCTGCACATGCACCTGACGCCGGATACCTCCAGGCCCAGGTGACGACGCAACCTGGGGTAATGTGTGACTCGCGGCCCAACGGTCCCCCCCGTCCGTTGAGCCGCATCACCTTTCGTCGCGGTCCGGCGACGCGACAACCCGTCGTCGGGGTTCCCCCCGTGGGCGGCTCCGCGTCCTGGCCACTCCGGCCTCGCCTGGTTGCGTCAAGGCCGGGCCCCGGCACAAGTGCCGGGGCCCGGCCTTCATGCGTTCCACCCCTCCGTGATCAGGGCGCCGCGGGTCACTTCGTCAGATAGGCGTCGATGATGGTTTCGTCGACCGTGTTGCCTTGTCGGTCGACGGCCTTGGCCTTGAAGGAGACACTGCCCCTAGCCTTGGGGTTGGCAACCTGGACGCTGCCGTTGTGCACGCGCAGTTCCCGCCAGTGGTTCCCCCGGTCGTAGGAGACCCACACGGTCAAGGACCCGAGAGTTCCGTTCCGCCCCGCGGCGGAGCCCTTCACGGTCACGGGCACGCGCACCTTCACCCCTGCCTTGCTCGTGTTCTCAAGCGAGAGCGCGGGAGTGAAGCGCACGACGGAAGTGGGGATCTCCGTCCGTCCCGGCGCGTACTCTGAGGCGAACGTCCAGCTCGTGGTCAGGCTCGTCGATACGTCCGCCACCGCCCCACGGTCGACCGTCACCGTGATCCGGTAGTCGGCGCGCTCGTTGTCGGCGATGTAGAACAGGTCCATCGGGTAGATGCTCGTCCTGACCAGTTCGCCGTTGCGGTAGACGGAAGTACGCGAGCTCTCGACGGGCGACTGGTTGTCACTGCTGTTTCCTCTGCGATCCGAGAACAGCGGAAGGTCGCCGTCCAGTGCCTCGTCCGCGCGGAAGAGACCGGCACCACCGTTCGGGAGGTCCGGTCCGAAAACACCGACGTTGAATTCCTGCTTGTAGGAGTGTCCGGGCCGGAACGTGCGCGCGGGCGCGCCGTAGGCGGTTTCGTAGCCCCCGTTCGCGTCGATCTGCTTGAAGGTCATCCACCACGAGGTGTCGGCCGACAGCAGGTGGAGGGTGCCGTGGTACGGCAGAGGATGCTCCGCGCCATAGCCGGAACCGCCTTGCACGGGTGTCGGCGTGACGAAACCGGACTTGTTCCGGGCCGCGGCTCCCAGCGACTGCTCCACCTCCGCGTACTCCCGGGGCCTGGTGTGGTGGGTGAACCCCGTCAAGTACCTGTCGCCCTCCGGCAGGTACACCAGGTGGTACTCGTCCTCACCCGTGGCACCGGTGGAGAACGACAGTGAGAGCTGCTGGCTCAGCTTGTCTCCGGGATAGCCCTTCGGGCCGAGGTGAGCCGTGCGGAAGTCCGCGAAGGAAGCGGTCATGTACGAGAAACCGGCCATGGTTCCGTCAGGGAGATCGTTCGCGACGCCGTAGTGCCCCCACGTCTGGTACGCGGAACGATCCGGGACAGTGACGTCGATGGGCTCGGCGGTACGGGCGTCCACGGTCACCGTGATGTCCTCGGTGACCTCGAGGCTCGGCTGGTTGAGCCAGTCCACGCCGCGGGTGGCGGCTCCCTGCGGCTCCGACCGGATCAAGCTGTTGAGGAAGTAGCGGCCCTTGGGCAGGCGTACCGAGTCCCTCGCCCCGGACAGATCGGTGGACAATCCCCTGTCGGGGCCGGTCAGGCCTGCCAGGGTCGCGGCCCAGGACGCGGCCGGCTTGCCTGTGCGGTCGAGGGTCCTGAGCCTGACCGTGTAGTGCTCCGACTCCCGCTCCACGGCCACTGCGGTGCCGACGGTCTGTCCCCCGCCGGTGGCTGTGATGCGCCCGGTGAAGGCTCCGGTGACATCGCCGGTCCGCGTGTCCGCGGTCACCTTCACAGTCTCCTGTCCGTGAGCCGGGACAGTGACCTGATCGTCCACGGTGAACATGCCGCGGGGAGCGGGTTCTCCGTCCGGGCCGGTGGCGTCCACCGTCAGCGTCAGGGTGACGGGAGCGTCTCCGGTGTTGCGGTAGGTGAGGTTCTTGGCAAGCGGTTGATCATCGGTGTGGGGCCACTGGGCGACACCGAACGAGAGCGATGCCTCACGAGCGAAGAGGCTCTGCTTGATCGCCTTGTGCAGGTCGACCCGGCCCGATCCCTGCTGGAACGCCGAGTACTGCCCCGCAGTCGTCGAACCGACCAGGGCGGCCTTGAGATCATCGCCGTCCCAGTCGGGGTGCTGCTGGGCCAGGACGGCTGCGGCACCGGCGACGTGGGGGCTGGCCATGGAGGTGCCGCTGAGTGCCACATAGCCTTCGGCGACTTGATGTCCGTATCCCTCCAGGCGGCTGCCCTTGGCGGAGGCGGCTCCGATGTCCACTCCGGGCGCCGTCAGGTCGGGCTTGATGGCTCCGTCACCGTTGCGCGGGCCGACGCTGGAGAAGGCGGCAAGGTGGTCCTGCTTGTCGACCGCGCCGACGGTGAGGGCGGCGTCCGCGCTTCCGGGCGTGGTGACGGAGCCCGGTCCCTGGTCGCCGGTGTTGCCGGCGGCGATGACGAAAAGGGTCTCGCTCTCGGCCGACAATGTGTTGACGGCCGCCTCCATCGGATCGGTCTCCTGACCGTTGTAGTGACCGAGGCTGAGGTTGGCGACGTCCGCCTTCTCACTGACGGCCCATTCCATCCCGGCGATCACCTGCGACATGGTCCCGCTGCCGGTGTCGTTGAGGACCTTGGCGCTGAGGATGCGGGCTCCGGGAGCCACTCCCTTGTACTTGCCGTCGGACTTGGCGCCGGTGCCGGCCGCGATGGAAGCGACATGCGTGCCGTGCCCGTACAGGTCCCTCGTGTCCGGCGCATCGGAGAAGTTGCGCTCAGCGACCACTTGGTCGGCGAGATCCGGATGGGTGGCATCGACACCGCTGTCGAGGACGGCAATGCGTGAGCCGGTTCCGTCGAAGCCCGCCGCCCAAGCGTCCGGGCCGCCGATCTGCGGCACGCTCCTGTCCAAGTCGGCCTGGACGACGGCGTCCAGCCACACCGATGCGATACCGGCCGCGACGGTGCGGTCGCTGGCGCGAGCCGGTCCGTCGGTGATCTCGGACCACAGCCGCGCACTGCCGCTCACGGGTGTGGTGATGGCGTCGGCGTTGATACTGGACAAGGTGCGGTGCACCTCTGCCTCAGGGACGGAGCGCAGTGCCGTCCTGACGACGGGGCGAGCCGACTCGTACATCACGATGAGCCGTAGTCCGTCCTTCGCGTAAGCGGGTTCGCTCAACGTGGTCACATCGAACAGCCGGCGATCCAGACAGCCGCCGACGATCAAAGACCGTGCGTCCTCGGGTACGGCGTAGGTGTGTCCGCCGGTGGTCTCCACCCGCACGGGTATGCCTTCACGCCCTTTCGCAGGGCGCAGGGACACTACGTCGCCTTCAGCGTCGACCGAGATCCGGTCACCGGTGACCAGCTGGATCCACCGGTCAGCCGAACCGTCGGGCGATCGGCCCGGGGCCCGAGATGCGGGATCCCAGGTCGAGGTGGAAGCCGCCGTTTGAGTCGCCGCATCAAGGTCGGCACGTACCTCGGCCACCGCCGACGGGGTTCCGGCGGCGAGCACCATACTCATCCCGATCACCGAACTGAGCATCGTGCTTATGGACTTGAGTTTCACATTTCCCTCTCGCTCTTCCACCATGCGTCAACTCATGGGTCGCATGGTTGACTTGGTGGTGCGACTTCCTGCACCTCACGTCTATAGCAGGGGGTAGTTGTCCAATCAAGCACATGTGGCTCATGCACCCGTCATTGCCGTGGAGAGCTCAACGTCCACCTAGTGCTATGACCGCATAGGTTCGCCGGGGTGGCGGTCGTAGCGGTTGGATGTGCGGTGACATCCGATCCGACCGCTGGAGGCGCGGTGGCCGAGCCCGTCCGTGTGCGCAGACTGACCGATCAGGAGGGTCAGAAGCTGCAGCAGATCGTGCGCCGGGGCAGCACCAGTTCGGTTCGCTACCGGCGGGCGATGATGCTGCTGGCCTCGGCCGGCGGGAACCGGGTACCGGTAATCGCCCAGCTGGTGCAGGCCGACGAGGACACCGTCCGCGATGTGATCCACGCGTTCAATGAGAAGGGCCTGGCCTGCCTGGACCCTCGGTGGGCGGGAGGCCGTCCCCGCCAACTCAGCGATGACGACGAAAACTTCGTCATCGCGACGGCCACCACCCGCCCGGTCAAGCTCGGCCAGCCGTTCACCCGTTGGTCGCTGCGCAAGCTGGTCGCCTACCTGCGCAAAGTGCACGGCCGGGTGATCCGCATCGGCCGTGAGGCGTTACGGTGCCTGCTCGCCCGCCGCGGCGTCACCTTCCAGCGCACCAAGACCTGGAAGGAGTCCCCGGACCCCGAACGGGAGACGAAGCTGGACCGTATCGAGCACGTCCTGGACCGCTTCCCCGACCGAGTTTTCGCCTTCGACGAGTTCGGCCCGCTCGGGATCCGTCCCACCGCGGGCGCGGGCTGGGCCGAACAACGGCGTCCCGACCGGCTGCCGGCCACCTACCACCGCACCCACGGAGTCCGGTACTTCCACGGCTGCTACTCGGTGGGCGACGACCGGCTGTGGGGCGTGAATCGGCGCCAGAAGGGAGCCGTGAACACGCTGGCCGCGCTGAAATCGATCCGCGCCGCCCGCCCGGACGGTGCACCGATCTACGTGATCCTGGACAACCTGTCCGCCCACAAGGGCGCCGACATCCGTCGCTGGGCGAAGAAACACAAGGTCGAGCTGTGCTTCACTCCGACCTACGCCTCGTGGGCGAACCCGATCGAAGCGCACTTCGGACCGCCGCGGCAGTTCACGATCGCCAACTCGAACCACCCCAACCACACCGTGCACACCCGGGCCCTGCACGCCTATCTCCGCTGGCGCAACGCCAACGCACGCCACCGCGACGTCCTGGCCGCCGAACGCAAGGAACGCGCCCGCATCCGCAGCGAGAAAGGCATCCGCTGGGGCGGCCGACCCGCTCTCGCCGCCTGATCAGGCAACATGGCGAACGTTCCAGGTCACAGCACCACATCCGCCACGGATCTGTCTGGGCTACTTGACCAGCCGGAAGGCGGGGTGCCCAACCCAGGCCCGCAGGAACTCCGCCCTTCCCAGCGCCATCCAGTCGTCGTCCGCGATCCCCAACACTCCCGGAAGGCCGGCGACGACCGACGCCTGTCCGTCCAGCAGCTCGGCTTTGGCCACGCCTCCGATGACGTCCATGACAGCGGCGGTCAGCAGGGCCGTGGTCACGTGGTCGATCTCGCGATTGCAGCCGGCGCTGACATTGACGGCATGGGTCGGCCTGAAGCCGAGAATGGCCTCCACCTCGGGCTCGTCCGCGTGCTCAGCCTCGAAGGTGCTCTCGTCGCCGACACCCGGCCCCATCAAGTAGACCAGGAAGGGCCGACGCCAGTCCTCGCGCTGCGGATTGAATCCCACCGGGGCTGTGAGCTCCTCGTCCGCGATGGTGTTGCCGAGGAGTGGAAGCGGGAACGGCTTTCGCCAGTCCTTCTCTCGCCTGTCCTCGACGTCCAGTCGCTCTGCGGGCACGTTGACGTCGAAGAACCCCGGCCGCTTCTCGTCGAAGTGGGAGGAGAGCCCCACCATCAACGCGCGGAACTCCCGCAGCGCAGCCGGGGAGAGCGGCTCCGCCAACTCGATCACCAACGTCGGACCAGACATGCTGGGAGCCTAGTTTGATCGGCTCCGCGACCGCTCAAATTCTTCCCACACCGAGTCCAGCCGGTCCGAGCACCAACGCCGCCAACCCGGCGAACCTATGCGGTCAGAGCACTAGCCGGAGAGAGATGCCGCGATGTCGCAGCAGGAAGGGATGATCGCTCGCGCCGTATCGGCCGTCACGCCCGACCTGATTCAGCGGACGATGTCCTGAGCGGCTCGTTCGATGATCCGGGCGACGACGTCGGGCTGTGAGACGGTGACGGCGTGGGACGCCTTGACCTCGACGGTGTGGGCATGAGCCCGTTCAGCCATGAAGCGCTGGGCCGCCGGGGGAATGTTGTGGTCATCGGTGGCGACGAGGCTGTAGGAGGGAATCGCCTTCCAGGCGGCGGCGGACGCTCGGGCTTCGAGAGCCGAGGCGGCCACCGGGCGCTGGGTGGCGGCCATCAGGCCGGCGAGGTCGGCGGGGGCGTCGGCGGCGAACTGGTCGTGGAACTTGTCGGGCTTGATGTAGAGATCGGTTCCGGTGCCGCCGTCAGGCAGGGGGAAGGGGACGGCGTCCAGGGTGGGACCCAGGGTGCTGCCCGGGTACATGTTGGACAGTTCCAGTGCGCTCTCACCCTGGTCGGGGATGAAGGCGGCGATGTAGACCAGGGCCTTGACCTTGGACGAGCCGGTCGCGGCTGCACTGATGACGGCGCCGCCGTAGGAGTGTCCGGCCAGCACGACAGGGCCCTGCACGTGTTCGAGGACGCTGCGTACATAGCCTGCGTCACCGGCAAGGTCGCGCAGCGGATTGGCGACCGCCAGGACGGGATGGCCGCCCCGACGCAGGCGCTCGATCACCCCGTTCCAGCTGGACGAGTCCGCGAAGGCGCCATGCACCAGCACCACCGTCGGCTTGCTCTGAGAGATGTTCTGACCAGTCATCACTGCACTCCTCACGCACGGGGATCGCACGGTCAGGCCCTCGACGGGCCGGGCCGGGTTCGGCGGCCTTCGAGCGGCCGCCTCCTGCGCCGCAAACACTAGCGCGCGTTTATCTTGTGCACAAGTTAATCTCCCGCGATGGTTTCTGTGCCAGTCACCGACCGCCGTCCGCTCCCCCGGGCCTCGCGTACGAGGCGGCGACACCTCCTCGCTCACGACAAGGGCCGGCAACCCCCGGAACGTCGGCCACCGACCGCAGGGTGCGGCTTCGCCATCGACCGCAACGCCCTCGACGCGGCGTCGCCCCTTGCCCCGGGGACACCCGTACATGCGTAGGTCGCGCTACTCGCCCAGCCATCGGGAGTGCTCTCGCTCGGCCCAGGACCGGCTGACGTACCCGGTGCGCATTCCAAGGCGTGCCTCCGGGTCCTCGTACGCCTTGCGCATGTGTCCGAGGACGGCGATGGTGATCGCCCAGGCAACCAGGTCGTGGACGAAGATGGCGCTGGTCCGGGAGATGAAGGGCAGCAGCCCCAGGAACCACATCAGCAGGCCGGTGAACATCATCACCAGCACCGCACCGGCGATCCAGCCCGCGTAGATCTTCTGCCCGGCGTTGAACTTGCCGGCCGGACGCGCCTCGGGCTCCTTGCGGCGCCTGCGCACGGCCCGCAGCCACTGGCGGTCGTACACCGCGAACCGGTTCAGTCTGCGCAGGTCGGCCCGGAAGTCAGTGGAGAGCAGCCCGAGCAGGAAGGGAAGCGGCAGCAGGATGCCCGACCACTCGTGCAGGAAGATCATCACGTGCCGCCGCCCGACCAGCTGGGCCAGCGGGCCGAGGTAGAGGCACGCGGCGGTCGCCAGACAGACCAGCATCAGGTACCCGGTGGTCCGGTGCACCCAGCGCTCAGCGGTGCTGAACCGCCGCACCCGCCCGGGCAGGTCAGGCCGCACGGGGCCGGTCGGCGCCGTCGAGCCAGCCGTCGATCGCATATCCGCGTTCCTCCCAGAAACCGGGGACGACCTTGTCGGTGACCGAGATGCCGGACAGCCACTTGGCCGACTTGTAGAAGTACATGGGCGCCACGAAGAGGCGGACCGGGCCGCCGTGTGCGTGGGTGATGGGTTTGTCCTGCATCTTCAGGGCCACCAGGATGTCGGAGCGGCGGGCCTGCTCAAGGGTGAGGCTCTCGGTGTAGGCGCCGTCGAAGCAGGTGAAGCGGACAGCCGTGCCCGGGGAGCGCACCCCGGCGTCGTCCAGGATGTCCGCCAGCTTCACACCTTCGAAGGGTGTGTCGTCCACGCGCCAGCCGTCCGTACACAGCACGTCGGCGACGACCCGCGTCTGGGGCATCGCGCGCAGGTCGGCGAGCGTGTAGGTCTTCTTCCTGTCGACCAGGCCACCGACGGTGAGCGCGTAGTTGGACTCGTCCTTGCGGGGCACCGAACCGACCACGCTGTAGTACCGGAAGCCGCCTGGATTGGGCAACAGGCCGGTCAGCCCGGTCCCGTCGACCTGGGAGGCCGCAGCGAGGGCATTCTCCCAGCCGCGCTGAAGATAGGGGGCGGTGGCGAGCGCCGTGGCGCCGGCGCCGAGCATGCCCAGCATCGCCCGTCGCCCCACCGGCGCACCGCTGTCTCCCCCTGGCTTCGGCTGCCGTCGTGCCATGTCCGTGTGCTCCTTACCGTGGTAGCTCCCCGGTGACGTAGCCCGTTGCCGCAAGGGCACCCGCGTATGTGGGTGCTGTCGAGCACAAAACACACGAAGCGGAAATCACCGGTTCAACTGGTGACGATGCTGGCATGGGCTTTCGTCCGGTGTCAACGGCGCCGACCGCCGGGCATACCGCTGGATCGGACAACTACATGGATTTCCGCTGCGGGCTCCCGCTGGCCATCGGGCAGCACGATGGGCAGCCCGGGGCTGCCGACCCCGGCCTGCGTACGCCTCGGTGAACAGGTCTCGCACGGGCCCAAGGCGGTCAGGCGGCATCGGTAAGGACCACGCACTTGAGGAAGGTCCCCACAACCGTACGGCCCACCGCACCAAAGCCGGACGGAAGCCGTACGTAAGGCGCGGCATGGCCAAGTGAGGTCTACTCCGCAGTCCGGAACCTGTGACGGCTCCACACCAGCAGGGACAAGAGGATGAGGCCGGACAGGATCAGTCCGGTTCCCGTGGCCCAGCCACCGAACGGCAGCGCCGGGACGAAGCCCCACACAGCGCCGGCCGCCAGCAGCCCCGCCCCCGCCAGAACGGATCCGGCCAGCCGCAACGGTGAGGCGACGCTGTCCACGGCTGCGCGCAAGGCTCGGTCTCGCACCGGATCGACGTACCGGCCCACGGAGGGAAATTGCCGCGAGAGAACGACGAGCCCGGCGAGGACGAGCAGCAGGCCGGGACCCGGCAGCACCAGCAGGGCGACGCCGGTCAGCAGCAGCACACCGCCCGCCAGCGCGGTTGCCGCCCGGTTGACTGCGTTGTTCCTGCGCATGGAGCCCTCCGTCCGGTTCGACGTGCCATTGTCCGACCACATGCGTCACCAGTCAAGGTGGTTACATGTTGGTCTCCAGTACTGACGCCGAACAGCCGAGCAAACTGTGAAGGACGGTCGCTTCGGTCGCTTCGGTCGCCGGCACGGCTCACCCGGGTGGCTGTTGACCGAGCACTCACCCGGCCTGGCGGAGTGACACGGAGGTCCGCACGGCCGAACGGGTAGAGACAATCCCGGCCCCCGGTCGCTTCGGTCGCTTCGGTCGCTTCGGTCGCTTCGGTCGCTTCGGTCGCCGGCACGGTCTGCTGCGGTGCGGGTGGTGATTACGACGTAATGACCGAGCACCCCGGTGACAGCACGCTCGAGCGGGGAGAAGTGCAAGGCGGGGCCCGATGGAGACATCGAACCCCGCCTGATCTCCGAGAGCGAGCGAGCGACCGCGCCCGGGCCCGGGCCACTCCGCGGTGTCACCAGGCGCTGGCTCCGCCGTCGACGGAGTAGTTGGCTCCGGTGATGTAGCTGGCGCGGTCGGAGGCGAGGAAGGCGGCGAGTTCGACGATCTCCTCCGGCTTGGCGAAGCGCTTGAGGAGGGTCTTGCTGACGATGGCGTCGCGTGCTGCCTGGTTGTCGCCGAGGTCGCGGTCGCTGGCGGGGGTGAGGACGGGGCCGGGGCTGATGGCGACGGCGCGGATGCCGTGCGGGGCGCCCTCGAGGGCGAGTTGGCGGGTCATCCCGATGACGCCGGCGTTGGCGGCGGTGTGGGCGACCATCGGAGGGGTGGAGCCCGCGATGAGACCGGCCTCGGAGGCGACGTTGATGATCACTCCGCCGCCACGGCGGACGAGGTGGGGCCAGGTGTACTTGGAGACGAAGAAGGGGATGTCGAGTTCGCCGGCTTCGGTGGCGCGCCAGTCCTCGACGGAGAAGTCGGGCATGGCGCCGAAGCGTTGCATGGCGGCGTTGTTGTAGACGACGTCGAGCCCGCCGTAGGCCGCTGCGGCTCGGTCGGCGAGGTGGTGGACCTGGTCGGGGTCGGTGAGGTCGACCGGTGCGATGGCGGTCATCTCGCCGCCCGCGCGGCGGACCAGGTCGGCGGTCTCCTCATTGGCCTCGGTCTGGATGTCACATCCGACGATCTTCGCTCCCTCTCTTGCGAAGACGAGCGAGGCGACGCGCCCCATACCGCCCGCGGTGCCGGTGACAAGGATGACCTTGCCCTCAAGAATGCCCATGGAACATCTCCTGTTTCCTGCGACTGCTTCTGTTCGGTGCGGCGTCCCGCTCGTGCGGGACGCCCGCGGCGCGGCCTCGGCCGGTCGGGCGGACAAGGCCGCGCCGGGTGGGGCGCCCAGGCGGCGTCAGGGAGCGACGGTGCCGGGGCTCGTGTCGCCCCGGAGTTCGTCGAGGAACACGCCGAAGTTCCCCTCCGACCAGTGCTCGACGGACTGACCGTCGATCACACGGTCGATCGAGATGCCGCTGAGCTGGACCGACCGACCGGAAGCCGGGATGCCGAAGACGGTGCCCCGGTGCACACCCGCGAAGCTCCAGCGGGTGACGACCTTGTTGCCCTCCACGATCTGGTCCAGCACGGTCATCTTGAAGCCCTCGAGCCCTGCCTTGATGTTGAGGTCGCCCTTGATCCAGTCCTTGCGCTGCTCGGGGCCGTTGAAGCCGTGGAGTACCAGGTTCTTGGAGATGTAGCGGTTGAATCCGGCCTTGAGGTCCCCGTTGTAGCTGGCGTAGAACGCCGAGGTGACCTGAAGCGGTGAAAGGTGCTGACGCGCGGACTGCTCGGTCTTTGCGGCGGTCGGGCTCTGGTCCCGCGCCATGGCGGGGACGGCTGTGGCGGTCAGGGCGACGGCGGCGGCGAGGCCGGTCACGACGCCCATCACCGTCCGGCGCTTGGACAGACCGTGGTGGGCGGTTCGTGCGGATGCGGTCTCGCTGTCGTTCTCGAGCGTCATGAGAGCACCTCTGCTGAGCGGGTCGATGACTTGCCGTCATCGACATTTACTTGACGCGTCAAGTAGTAGCCCTCGGCCTGACACTTGTCAAGCAGTGGAGAAACGCATTCCTCGGGTGCGGTCGGCAGGTGTGGCAGACTGACATCTGCCCATGTGGGCCCCACCTGCTATCGGCCCCCCTGGCGCAGTTGTTGCACGCGAGCTGGTGAGGACGATGCCGACGTGACCGACAGCAGACCAAGGACTGCGAAAGGGCCGGCCCGCGGGAAGTACGCCCCCGTGCAGCTGGATGAGAGCGAGATTCTCAGACGCGGGCTCGACGCCTTCGCGGAACTCGGCTACGCCGCGACGACGATGCGGGAGCTGGCCCGACGGCTCGGCGTCAGCCACAACTTCATCAACGAACGCTACGGCTCGAAGGAGGGTTTCTGGCGCGCGGTGGTCGACTTCGCCCTGCTGGGTGTCCAGTCGGAGTTCGACCGTCGGCTGACGGAGGCCCGCGACGATGCCGATCGACTCAGAAGCGTCGTCGTGCAGATGTACCGGCTGTCCGCCGGCGCCTCGGCGGTGAACCGGCTGGTCGCCGACGAGTCGACGCGCGACTCGGCTCGCCTGGACTATCTGCACCAACGGTTCATCCAGCCCCTGTGGGACAGCATCGAGACGGCTGTCGACAACCTCGTCGCGGCCGGACGCATCCCGCGCGTGCCGCCGCACATCCTGTACTTCGCCATCACCGGCCCCGCGCTCGCCCTGGCGCAGGACCCGATCGCCGACCGGCTGAATCCGACGGCCGCTCCGGTGGCGCAACAGCACAGGAGCGGCATGGCCGACATGCTCTCCGGCCTCGTCCTGAACGGTCTGCTCCCGACCGGAACGGGGTACACGCCGGCTTGATCTCCGGCCGGTGCGCATGGCCGCCCCAACGACCCTCCGACCACGCGGAACACGGTCAGAGGCCCGCCGGGTGACGGCGTCGAGGACCGCGTGATCCGTGGGCGGCCCCGCCTTGCACCGTCCCGCCGACGCGGCTCACCCGGCACCTCACGCGCCGGCCTGCCCGGCCGCCATCGAAGAGCACCCGGACCCGGCCGGGACGCCTGTACGGCCACCGCCCCGGACGTCAGCCACCGCCTCGACGACAGCCGCCGGGAGGTGTCGTCACCTGCGCGGCGGGGCCGTCATCGCACCCCGGACGCGCGGCCGGGCCGTGGCAGCACGCATGCCGGACCTTTCCCTTCCCATCCAGGTGACCGCCGGTCCATCGAGAGGTGGGCCCATGACTCATGTGCTCCCACCTGAGAGGCCGAGCCTCCCGACGCAGGTAGGGGAAGTCGCACGTCCGATCCACCGATTGTCGGCCACTGGAATTTTGTCGACCGGTCGTCTAGTTTAGGAAGCAGATGCAAGACACCGCTCAATCCCCTTGGAGAGACACCCATGAGCACCTCCGGCCAGAAGAAGGTCGCCATCATCACCGGCGCGTCGCAGGGCATCGGCGCCGGCCTCGTCGACGCCTACCGCAAGCTCGGCTACGCGGTCGTCGCCACATCCCGTGGCATCGCTCCCTCCCAGGACCCGGACGTCGTCACCGTTCAGGGCGACATCGCCGATCCGGCCACCGGCGAGCGCGTGGCACGTGCCGCGATCGAACGCTTCGGCCGCATCGACACCCTGGTCAACAATGCCGGCATCTTCGTGGCCAAGCCCTTCACGGACTACACGCCCGAGGACTACGCCGCAGTCACCGGTGTGAACCTGGACGGCTTCTTCCGCATCACCCAGCTCGCGGTCGAGCAGATGCTCCGTCAGGGCAGCGGCCACGTCGTGCAGATCACCACCAGCCTGGTCGATCACGCCAACTCCTCCGTCACCTCGGTTCTCGCCTCGCTGACCAAGGGCGGTCTGCAGTCGGCGACCAAGGCCCTGGCCATCGAGTACGCCACTCGCGGCATCCGCAGCAACGCCGTGGCCCTCGGCATCATCAAGACGCCGATGCACCAGGAAGAGCACCACTCCACCTTCGCCGCGCTGCATCCGGTCGGCCGGATGGGAGAGGTCAGCGACATCGTCGACGCGGTCGTCTATCTGGAGAACGCCCCCTTCGTCACGGGCGAGATCCTGCACGTCGACGGTGGCCAGAGCGCCGGTCACTGATCTCCGAATCCCCCGCACACAGGGGTGGGCCGCGGGCTCCACACGTGTTCACGTGGGGCCCGCCCTCCTCCCATGACAGGAGCACTCATGAGCAGAACCTTTCTCATCACCGGCGTCAGTACCGGCCTGGGGCGCGCGTTCGCCCGAGAGGCGCTGGCAGCCGGTCACCGGGTCGTCGGAACCGTGCGACAGGCGCACCAAATGGCCGAGTTCACCGACCTGGCCCCGGGCCGCGCCGTGGGGATGCTCCTGGACGTGACCGACGAGCACGCCGTCGACACGGTGGTCCAGAGGATCGAGGAGGAGACGGGCCCCATCGACGTACTCGTCAGCAACGCCGGTTACGGGCTCGAGGGGACCGTCGAGGAGTCGTCACTGGCCGATCTGCGCCGGCAGTTCGACGTCAATGTCTTCGGGACCGTGGCGGTCGTCAAGGCCGTCCTTCCCCATATGCGGCGTCGGCGCAGCGGCCACATCGTCACGCTGTCGTCCATGGCGGGGCTCACCGCGCTGCCCGGTGTCGCCTTCTACGGCGCCAGCAAATTCGCCGTCGAAGGGTTCTCTGCCTCCTTGGCCCAGGAGGTGGCTCCGTTCGGTATCCACGTCACCTCACTCGCCCTCGGGTCGTTCCGCACGGACTGGGCCGGACGCTCCATGGTGCGTGTCCCTCGCACCATCTCCGACTACGACACCGTGTTCGACCCCATCCGGGCCGCTCGCAGGGACAAGGACGGCAAGCAGGTGGGTGACCCGGAGCGCGCCGCCAAGGCCCTGATGACGGTTCTGGAGGCGGAAGATCCACCCGTGCACCTTCTGCTCGGCAGCGACGCGCTGCACCTCGTCCGGAAGGGCCGCCGACAGTTGCAGGAGGACATGGACGCCTGGGCCTATCTGACGGCCTCCACCGACTTCCCGGCCAATGAGCCCTCCGCAGCAGCGACCGGCCCCGGTGCGACCTGACCGAGAAGGTCGGGCGCCGGCGTCCATGCCGCGCCGCTCGCCCTGGAAGTCGTCGTGGCGGCGGTGACCCGGGCCCACCGCACAGCGGGCCACCTGCCTTGCGGATCTGCCGGCAGCCAATGTGACACAACCTCCGGCGGACACGGGTCGCCCGCGGCGCCCACGCCCACCGGAGGCCGCGGATGACGTGCCGCCCCGCGGGCGCCGCGTACCTGCCGGTGCCCCGGTGACCAGTTCAGTTACCGACGGTGGCCCGTGCGGCCTGTTCGATGACCCGGGTGACCGCGTCCGGGCGGGAGACCGTGACGGCGTGGGAAGCCTTGATCTCCGTGGTGTGGGAGTGCGCCCGCTGGGCCATGAACCGCTGTGCGGCGGCCGGGATGTTGAGGTCCTGGGTGGTGACGAGGTTCCACGAGGGGACGGTCTTCCAGGCGGCGCCGGTGGCCGGCTCCTCCAGGGCGGAGGCGGCCACGGGGCGCTGAGTGGCGGCCATCAGGTCGCTGACCCGGCTGGGGACGTCGGCCGCGAACTGCTGATGGAACTTGTCGGCCTTGATGTACAGGTCGTTGCCGGTGCCACCGTCGGGCAGCGGGAAGGGCACGGTGTTCAGGGTCGGTCCGAGGGTGCTGCCCGGGTACTTGTTGGACAGTTCCAGGGCGCTTTCGCCCTTGTCGGGGGCGAAGGCGGCGATGTAGACCAGTGCCTCCACATTCGATTCACCCTCGGCCGCCTTGCTGATCACCGCACCGCCGTAGGAGTGGCCCGCCAGGACGACAGGGCCCTTGACGCTCTTGAGGAAGCTCCTGACGTAGTCCGCGTCACTCGTGAGGCCGCGCAGCGGGTTGGCCGGGGCGACCACGGGATAGCCGTCCTTCTTCAGACGCTCGACCACGCCGTTCCAGCTGGAGGAGTCGGCGAAGGCACCGTGCACCAGTACGACCGTCGGCTTCTTCTCCGGGGCGTGGTGTGCGGTCGTCGCACCCGCCGGCGACAGGTTGGACAGTGCGAGCGCGGCGGCTCCCGTGAGCACGCCGACTACGGCAACGCGCTTGCGGGTGGAGCGGAAGACGGAGGCGTTCATCGAGATCTCCTTATGAGCGTGTTCATGAGGCGGGTGTTGCATGAGGCGGATCAGGTGCCGCCGGTGGCCCTGAGCCCCTGGCGACGAAGGGAAAGCTAGCGCACAACTGTCTCGTGCACAAACTAAGTGGAGACGAGTGTATAGTGTTCACCAGAAAACGCGTCAATGTCCGAATTGCCGCGACGAGAGGCCGATCGGGCCGATGCGAGAGACGAGGACGGAAAGATGACCGACGACGTGAGCGCGCCTGAACCGGCACACTCCGCTCCCGTGCTTGACCAACACCTCTGCTTCACCCTGTACGCCGCCTCGCGCGCGATCACCGGCGCCTACCGGCCCTTGCTCGATCCGCTGGGGCTCACTTATCCGCAGTACCTGGTCATGGTCGCCCTCGGCGAGCACGGCACCGTGTCCGTCAAGGAACTCGTAGCCGTACTGCGGTTGGACTACGGAACGGTCACGCCGCTGATCAAACGCCTCGAGGCGAACGGGCTGCTCAAGCGGGAGCGCCGGGCCGACGACGAGCGGGTCGTCCAGGTCGCGCTCACCCCGGAGGGCCTGGCGCTCCATCAGCACCTGTCCAGCGTTCCGCCCGCGATCGGCGAAGCCGTGGGGCTCGCGCCGGACGAGATCGCCACCCTTCAGGAACTCGTGCGGCGGCTGACGGTCAATGTCAACCGGCACAACAACGCCGTGGCGGCGCAGCGGACGACCTGAGGCCACGCCGGTCCGACGTATGCGGCCGGAGCTGCTGTGATGAGACGTAGGTGCTGTCCGCGGTGGCGGTGACACACTCGGCGCCGTCGCCCGCACCGGCCCGGGCGATCGCGCCGAGGCTCACGGATCAGGCCCCAACTCCGGCCGGAGCGCAGGACCGAAGTGCCGACGACCTCCGGTCACCGCCCACTCCCCGGCGCAGCAGTGATGGGACGTGGGTGGACCTCGTCGCGGCCACCGACTTGCCGTCCGGCCGGCCGGTGGCCGGGAAGCGTCGCCGGGTGGCGATGCCGTCCGCGGTGGTGCCTGACCTCCCCTCAGTCCTTCCGTCGTGACGAGCTGTCAGAGCCGTCCGTACGGCAAGTCGCGCGGCCCATGTCCATTTCCCTCCCACAACGCCGACCGCGCGGTCACTCCACGGAGTCGCGCGCAGGACGCTCTTGGCCGGCAGTGAGGCAATCTTCACCGAGCCGTCGAGGCGCAGACCGATGGCAACGCTTCGACGGCACCCGGAACAATGCCTGACATAATTGGTTCGGAAAAAACCGGGGACCGGAGAATGCGACCACACCTGCGCACCGATTACAGTGGGGGTTATGAGCAGTGGTGCGCGCCCCGGGGAACTGGGTGCCTTTCTGAAGGCCCGCCGGGCAGCTCTCAGTCCCGCTACCGTCGGACTACCCGACAGTGGAGGCCGTCGTCGTGTCAGCGGACTCCGACGCGAGGAGGTCGCCAATCTGGCGCAGATCAGCACGGACATGTACATCCGACTGGAACAAGGCCGCAGCCAGGCGTCAGCGCCGGTTCTGGACGCACTCGCGCGTGTCCTGCATATGGACGACGAGCAGCGCACTCACATGTACCGCCTGGCCGGACGGATTTCCGGCCGCCCCGTCCGACGGGCCGCACAAAAAGCGCACCCCCGGCTGCTTCGCATTCTCGAAGATCTGAATACCAGCCCTGCGATGATCCTCGGCCGTCGAATGGACATTCTCGCCTGGAATCCACTTGCCGCAGCACTGATCACCGACTTCTCGGCGATATCGGAGAAGTACCGGAACTATGTAGTTCTGCTTTTCACCGATCCGGCCATGCGAGCGCTGTACGTCGATTGGGAGGGCGTTGCCCGCGCCTGCGTGGCCCAGCTGTGCATCGAGGCCGCCCGCGACCCCCACGACACGCGTCTTTCGGCCCTCGTAGGCCAACTGTCGGTACAGGACCACGATTTCCGCACCTGGTGGGCCGCCCGGCATGTGCCGGTCCACGG
The DNA here is from genome assembly GCF_008632955.1 of Streptomyces tendae. NCBI lineage: Bacteria > Bacillati > Actinomycetota > Actinomycetes > Kitasatosporales > Streptomycetaceae > Streptomyces > Streptomyces tendae. The sequence continues at coordinate 88,818 of NZ_CP043960.1, read as the reverse complement.
CGTCGGCACTCAGACACTCGATCATCCGGTCGTCGGCGAGCTGACCCTCGGCTGGGACGCTCTCACCTCGACCACCAGTGGCGAGCAGCAACTCGTCGTCTGGTCCGCCGAGACCGGGACCCCGTCCCACGAGAAGCTGCTCATGCTGGCTTCGTGAAACGGGGTGCCGGACCGGCAGCGCACCGTTTCCCTTACGCCCGACTCACCGCCCGAGTGCTCCCCTGACGATCGGTCCTCGTGAGGGCAGTTGCTGCCACCGAGGTCCGCAGGGCCTCGACCACGACGCGGACGAGGCCCCGAGCGACATCATCACTCTGACCAGTCGCTTTCGCCGCGGCACACAGGGGGGCGCACCATGGCATCACCGGCGCCGAACCGCGGGCAGCCGGATGGGCGCGTCACGCGGCCGGACGATCCGCCCATGCCTGCTCCAGCGCCTGCGTGAACATGCCGGACGACTGAACCCCGCTCACGCCGTACCGCCGCTCCAGCACGAAGAAGGGGACACTGTTGGCGCCCAGTTCGGCGGCGAGTCGCTCGTCGGACCGCACGTCCTCGGCGAACGCTTCGGGATCGTCGAGCACCTCGCGTACTTCCGCCTCGTCCAGCCCCACCTTCACGGCCAGGCCCAACAGGGTGTTCCGATCGTAGATCGACGCCTCCTCCGCGAAGTTGACCCGGAAGGCTTCGTCCAGGAATTCGCCCTGCAGGCCGTGCGTACCGGCGAAGTGCGAGAGCCGGTGCACATCAAAGGTGTTGCCGAAGACGCGCCCACCGATGCGGTAGTCCAGCCCCACGGCGTTCGCCATGTCCGCGGCCTGCCGCTCTCGCGCGACCTGCTGCTCGCGGGTGCGGCCGTACTGGGCCGCGACCGCGTCGATGATCGGCACCGTGCCGTTCTCGGCCTTGGGGTTGAGCTCGAAGGACCGGTGCACGACCTCCACCTGGTCACGATGCGCGAAGGCCGCAAGCCCTTCAGTGAAGTGCTTCCTGCCGACGTAGCACCACGGGCAGGCGACATCGGTCCACATCTCGACACGCATCATGTGTATCTCCTAGGGGCGGAGGTGGCTGGCATCCGGTGGCCGGCCGCTCGGTCGTCCTGGCGATGACCCCATGGCCGTCACCTCGCGGACCCTTCTCCACCATAGTAGACGACCGACCGTCTTGTTCGCGTTGCCCGGCGAGGGGACCCGTGTCACACCGCAGCGGTCCCCCTGGCTCCAGCAGCGCTACCGCCCGGTGGACGAGATGCGCAACGGCGGCCGGCATCCGCACGCGAAAAGAGGGCCGTTCAGGACACATACTTCCCGAACCATTCGACGGCCGCCGCGCGCGCCGAGTCGAACTCCTCGAGGTAGGGCGCGAAGTGCCCGCCCGGGATCAGTTCGAGCCGCTTGGGTTCGAGGGCACGCTCGTAGGCCGCGAGCGCGATGTCGGTGGGGGTCATGGTGTCATGAGTGCCGACGATCATCAGCAGGGGTGTCGGAGACACCTTGTCGATGTAGACCCCGGGCTCGTACATACGGCTGTTCCGGCTCGACCGGAGAGTCAGCTTGTTCTCCCACTGGACGTCCGAGTCGTACGGCCGCAGGTAGAAGTCGACGACGTCGGGGTCGCGGTAGAGGGCGGGGACATCGGGGTCCTTGCTGACGATGGTGACCGTCGCCGGTGCACTGCCTCGCAGCTGGGCGCGCTCATCCTCGTCGTAGCGCCGCTCGACCGCCGTCTGGTGCTCGGGGAGAGCGCGGCGGTGTCCGATCTGCAACCCGCTGATCATGGGAACCTGCGCCACGACGGCCCGCAGCCGGCGATCGGTGGCGCCGAGGACCAGCGCATGGCCACCGGCGAAGCTCGTACCCCACAGGCCGATGCGCCGCTCGTCGACCTCGGGACGCGACTCGAGGTAGGAGATCGCGCGGCGCCAGTCGGCGATCTGCTGCCACGGGTTCACGTCGTGCCGCGGCGTACCGCTGCTGGCTCCGAAGGTCCGGTGGTCGTGGGCGAGCACGACGCAACCCGCTTCGGCGAAGGCGCTGGCGAAGGGTTCGAGCCCTTGATCCTTGATCCCACCGAGGCCGATGGTCATGGTGAGGGCCGGCAATGGCTCCTCGGCGCCATCGGGTATGAACAGCCATCCCCCCCAGGGTCGCGCCCTCGGCCGGTATCTCCACGTCACTTCGCGTGAACGTCACGCCCTCCGCCCTTCCGCGTCAGCCAGCACTGCGGGGCCCGCGGGTACTGCTGGACGGTCGCCGCGGGCCCCCTCATGGCGGCGACCGTGATCCAGCCGGACGGGCCTACGGCCCGCCGCCGTTCACTCGGCCAGGCGGCGGCCGAGGTCGAGCTCCACCCCGTCGGGGCGCTGGAGTCCGCGCTCGAAGAGGGAGCGGACTCGGTGAGCGTTCTCGGGACGTCCGGAGGTCTGGAAGAAGGCCTGCAGACTCGCGCCGTACGACTCCTGCGTCGGCAGGGACTCCACGTCCACCAAGGACTTGATCCGGGCGACGGCGACCTTGTCGAACCCTGCGATGCGCCTGGCGAATCCGTCCACGAACGGCTCGAGTTCGCCGCCGGGCACCACACGGTTCACATAGCCGTACGCGGCAGCGAGGTCGGCGGGGAAGTCGTCGCCGCCGAGCAGGATCTCCAGAGCCCGGCCCCGGCCCACGAGGCGGGGGAGGCGGCCGGTGGGATTGCCGCCGGGGACCGCTCCGACGCCCACCTCGAACTGTCCGAGGACGGCGCCCGGTCCGGCGAAACGGATGTCCGTGGCCAGGACGAACTCACTGCCCGCCCCGCGAGCACGGCCGTCGATCTCGGTGATGGTGGCGGCTGGAACCCGCGCGAGCCGGTACAGGTTGTCGGCGAAGGGGTGCAGTCCGGAGGGCGCGGGCTGCATGGCGGCGACCCGGGCACGGTCGGACTGCATGTCCCAGTGCGCCATGAAGAAGTCCGGGTTGGCACTGCGGAAGACGACGGCCGTCAGCTCGGGTGCCTGCTCGATGCGGGTGATCAACGCGGCGAGCTGCTCGATGGTGTCGGGGTCGATCAGGTTGATCTCCCCGTTGGAGAAGGTGACCCGCCAGTAGGAAGGGCTGACCTCCTCGACTGTGAACTGGTCCTGGGAACTCATATGGATCTCCTGATGATCGCGCGGGCGTTGTGCGCCGCGGGCCGGTGATGAGGGGTCAGGTTGTTGCAGGCGGACGCCGGTGATGAGCGCCGAGTCCGGGCGAGCCGGGCAGGAGAGCCCCTCCCGCGTCCCGATCAGCGGACGCCTGGTCTGAAACCTGTTTTCCAATCTAGCACCTGGATGGGAAAAAGAGTCTCAGGATGGGCGGGCGTGCCCGGCGTGAGCCAGGTGCCAGTCGCCGGACACGCTTCGTTCCGTCGTCCGGGTCGTGGACTTGACCGGTCATCGCAATCCGCGGGCTCGGACGCTTGGGCGTTGCTGCATACACGCGAGGGGCGCCCGTCCCGCGGTCACGTCGGGGTGTCAGCGTCACCGGCCACCGACCCGAGCCGTGCCACTGCCGGTCACCGCTTCCCGGACGGACGCGGTCTGGGCGGGCCGACCGGCCGGGCTACGGCCGGTTCGCCTCGTGGTGTGCCAGGTGAGGGAGATCGCCGCGAGCAGGAGGAAGCCCAGGCCCGTCGCCACCACGCCGGCCCAGCCGAACGTGGAGAAGGCCGTCGCCGCGACGGAGGATCCGACGGCACCTCCGGCGAACACCGAGAACATGTAGACGGTGTTGAGGCGGGCTCGGAGGGCCGGCTGTGCGGCGAAGACGCGGGTTTGATTGGCCACCTGACTGCTGGTCGTACCGAAGCCGAGCAGATTGCAGCCGACGGCCAGGAGGACCAGTGACCGGTCTGCCACCGCGAACAGGACGAACGCGAACGCCGCCGAAGTGAGCGCCAGGACATTGACCCGCAACGGCCCCCATCGGTCGGCCAGCCGCCCCGAGTACCGCGCGGCCAGGGCACCCGGGACGCTGAAGAGACCGAACAGCCCGATCACGGCGGGCCCCAGTCCGATCGGCGGCGCGGTCAGGTGGAAGGCGAGTGAGGACCAGAAGGCGGAGAAGGCCGCGAAGACGGTCGCGCCCAACGCCGCCGAGACGCGCAGCGACGCGTGCCGAGTGATCAACGCGGGCAGGGAGCCCAGCAGGCGGGCGTACCTCACCTCGTGCCTGGCGAGTGCCGGTGGGTCAGCCGGCATGTAGCGCGGCAGCACCAGGAGAAGGGCGCCGGTGGCCAGGGCCGCGACGCCGTACCCGGCTCGCCAGGTTCCTGTCGCCTCGGCGATGAGCCCGGCGGCGGTGCGTGACAGCAGGGCCCCCAGGGTGAGCCCCGTACCCACCGCCGCAAGGACGCGCCCCGCGTTGCCGGCGGACGCCATGGACACGACGGTCGGCATGATGACCTGCGGCAGTACCGTGCTGGTGGAGAGCACGAGGGCCGCCAGACTCAAGAGGGCGACCGAGGGAGCGAGCGCACCCGCGAGAAGGCCCAGGGTGGTGATCACCAGCAGCACGGTGGACAACCGGCGGAGCCTGGCTCCGTCCGCGAGCGGCACGACGGTGACGATGCCCAGCGCGTAGCCGATCTGCCCCGCGGTGGCCACCAGCCCCGCGGTGGAGGCCGAGGTGTGGAAGCTGTGGGCGATCTCGTCGAGGAGCGGCTGGGCGAAGTAGATGTTGGAGACGGTGATCGCGGTCGCCGTGGCGAAGACCGGAATGGTCCCCCGTTTGACGCCTGGGCGGGTGGCTGCGCTGGTCATTGTTTCCTCATGAGCACGGTTCAGGGTGGACGGGTGGAGGCGTCGTGGCCGCCGGGTCGCCGACACGGCCTCGTCCGGAGGCGTCGGCACCGGGCGACACGACGGCAGGGGCGTGACAGCCGGGGCCGGAGGGTCGGCCCCGGCCGGGACCGGAGTGTCCGATCACCTCTGCGGCCGCGCGGACGGGTACCGGCTCGTTCCGAGCTGGACGGCGGCGGCCGGAGGGCCGGCCAGGACGCTCACCGGAGAACCCCTGAGTGGACCGCTCGTCAGACGAGCCGGTTCCAGGTCAGCTCGGCCGTACGTTCGGCACCCCAGATCCGTGTGGGAGTGCTGACGCCGAGTCGCAGGAACGAGCCGGCGAACTGCACCGTGCGCACCTGGGTCCGTCCGATCCAGTTGGGGAAAAGACTCGTGGTGACGTGGTGCTTCACAGTGTGCCGATCGACCACTTCGAACGGCCCGCCGTAGGCCACGTATGCGGCGGCCGCCCCGGCGAGCTCGTCGGGCGTCGCCTCCTCCAGCCGTGGCGTGCTCAGCGGGAGCCGGTCACCGCGTCCCAGCTGGGCGGACATGTACCCCTCCGGGGTGTAGATGATCAAGCCGTACGGGGTGTGGCCGAGGGGGTGGATGACCTCCCCGTCGGCTCCGTGGGCCGTGTACGAGACGAGCTGCCACGCACCGAGCAGGTTCATGTGGACGTCGTCACGCGCCTGACGCTCGTCGTCTTCGGCGGCCGGATTCCATGCGCACATGGAGCACTCCTGTTCTCGCGGAAGGGCGGGGCCCGCCCCCTGGCGGGCGGGACCCGTGCCGGGGTCAGCGTCGGGTGAGTTCTCCGTCGACCAGACGCCAGAGGCCGAGGGGGTTGTCCTCGCGCAACGACTGAGGCAGGAGGTCGTCCGGGAAGTTCTGGTAGGTGACCGGACGGATGAAGCGGTCGATCGCCCCCATGCCGACCGAGGTGAAACGGCTGTCGGAGGTGGCCGGGAAGGGTCCGCCGTGGGTGGACGCGTACGAGACCTCCTGGGGGATCGAGAAGGCGTTGAACACGATCCGCCCGGTACGGCGTTCCAGGATCGGCAGGAGTCGTCCGGCGACGGGACGGTCGGCGGTGTCGGCGTGGAGGGTGGCCGAGAGCTGTCCGCGGAAAGCCCGGGCCGCTTCGAGCAGTTCCTCCGTGTCGGCGACCCTCACCAGCAGGAGAGCGGGGCCGAAGACCTCCTCGCGCAGGGTGGGTTCGGCAAGCAGCTGCTGTCCTGTGACCTCGAGCAGAAGGGCCTGCCCGTCCGTCTCTCCGACGGGACCGTCTCCTTGACCGAGCCGGATCGCGCCGTTGTCCTGGTGACGCTGGGCATTGTGCGTGTAGGCATCGTGTATGCCGGGGGTGAGCATGGGGCGTGCGGCCCACTTCTCCACCTCGGCGACGGCCGCGTCGCGCAGTTCGGCGTAGCCGGGCCCCTCGACGGCGAGGAGGACCGCGGGCTTGAGGCAAGCCTGGCCGACGTTGTACATGCCGCGCTGCACCAGGCCGGTGCCGATCTCGGCGGCGCGGGCCGCGAGGGCGGCGGGCAGGACGAAGGTCGGGTTGACGCTGGTCATCTCGGTGAAGACCGGGATGGGGTCCGGGCGCTGCTGGGCGCGGCGGTACAGGGCCATGCCGCCGGTCTCGGATCCGGTGAAGGTCACCGCCTTGACGAGCGGGTGGTCCACGAGCGCCTCGCCGATCTCGTTGCCTGGGCCGCGCACCAGGGAGAACACGCCGGCGTGCAGGCCGGATTCGGCGACGGCCTCCTGAATGACGCGGCCTTCGATCTCGGCGGCCCCCGGGTGGGCGTTGTGGGCCTTGAGGACGACGGGGCAGCCCGCTGCCAGAGCTGAGGCGGTGTCACCGCCGGTGACGGAGTAGGAGATCGGGAAGTTGCTGGCGCCGAAGATCACCACGGGGCCGAGGGCCACCTTCTGCAGCCGGTGGTCCTGGCGCGGAGCGGGCAGACGATCCGGTTGGGCGGGGTCGATGGCCGCCTGGAGAAAGCGTCCCTGGCGCACGACGGCGGCGAACTTGCGGAAGACTCCGGCGCTGCGCACGGCCTCACCCTCGAACTGCGCGGCGGGCAGCCCGGTCTCCAGTGAGGTCCGCGCCGCGAGTTCCTCCTTGGCCGCCTCGAGCTTGTCCGCGATGAGTTCGAGGAACGCCGCTCGCTCTTCCAGTCCGGTGCCGCTGTAGGTGTCGTACGCCTCGTCCGCGAGGCGCAGGGCGCGGTCCACCTCGGCGGGGCCTCCGAAGGCGAACTCGGGCTCGATGAGCTCTCCGGTGGCGGGGTTGAACGCCTTCATCGTGCCCGCGGTGGCGGGCACCCGGCCTCCGCCGATGAGCAGGTCTCCGGTCAGTGTCATGCGCTTGCTCCCTCGAACGCGGCGATGAGCTCGTCGGTGGTGGTGATGGCGTGGGCGTAGGTCGGCCCGTTCAACTCGTGCGCGGCGTGCATCATTTCGGGCTGGAAGGCGGCGGTGGCGTCGCGTACCAGCGTCACGTGGTAGCCGAGTTCCATGGCGAACCGGCCGGTGGACTCGATGCAGGTGTTCGCCAGCAGGCCGATGAGCACGACGTGCGTGATGTCGTGCTGCTTGAGCTGGAAGTCCAAATCCGTGTTGGCGAAGCCGCTCTGCGCCCAGTGCTCCGCGACGACGATCTCGCCGGGCTGCGGCTGGAAGTCGGGGTGGAACTCCCCGCCCCAGGTGCCGCGGGCGAAACTGTGGCGCTCCATGATGCCGAGCTGGGTGGGGTTGGGGTGGGTCCACGTCTCGTAGTCGCCCTCTTCCCAACGGCGGTGCGGGACGAAGACCAGACGCGTGCCGGTCGCGCGTGCGGTGGTGACGACGGCGCGGAGGTGATCGAGCAGGCCGGTCTTCTCCGCCAGGGGTGCGAGGCGCGGCCAGATCTTGCCGCCCTCGGACAGGAAGTCGTTGAAGGGATCGACCAGCAGTACGGCCGTGTGGCGTGGGTCATAGGTCCGGGTCATGACGTCCAATCCGCTTCTGGATTACTTGCATCATCCTGATTGAGGATTACGCTCATCATCCTCAAAGTCAATCGAGGACACCTGCAATCCGCCCATCAAGGGCATAGGTGTATGATGTGTGTCATCCAGTTGCGCGGTTCCCACACTGCGCCGCCCCACGAAAGGCAGGGTCGTCATGGGTCACTCGCAGGCGGAGAAGGCGGCGACCCGCGAACGGGTGCTGCGGATCGCGTCGCGCAGGATCCGCGAGGACGGCGTCGATCGGCCCGGCGTCGCGGAACTCATGAACGAGGCCGGCCTCACGCACGGCGGCTTCTACAAGCACTTCGACTCCCGGGACGACCTGATCACCCAGGCCTCCGCATTCGCCCTGGCCGAGGGAACGGCCAAGATGGAGCGCTCGGCACGCCGGAACGAGCAGAACGCACGAGCCGGCCTCATCGACGCCTACCTCGCCAAGCAGCACCGGGACGGACCGGCCACCGGATGCGCCCTGGTCACGCTGGGCGCATCCGCCGCACGCGGTGAGCGGGACGTCAAGCAGGCCTACGAGAAGCAGGTCCGCACCTACCTGGACCTGATCGCAGGCCTGGACGACGACAGCACGGACGCCGGACCCGAGGCCATGCTGACACTCAGCGCGCTGGTCGGCGCCGTGCTCATCTCCCGGGCCGTGGCCGACAAAACGTTCTCCGACGAGGTACTGGAAACCGTCGCCGAGCAGCTCGTGCGCCGCACCGCCCGCGACGTCTCAGCCGACGTCTGAGGAAGGCGTCCGAGGGCTCGCACGGCGAGGCCGGATCCCGGGGCCCACGACCGCTGCCCTGAAGCCCTTGTGACTGTCCGTCGGGCGCATGGCCGGCACTGATCCCCTTAAGGACCGGGTCGGCGCAGGCACACTCCCCCTTCAGGGCCGGATCGGCGCGGACGCGGGACCACCTGTGACCGGGTGGCTTCCGCGGCCGAGTTCGGTGCGCGCCGCCGCCGTCCGGCGCCCCTCAAGCGGGGCCCCCGGCGAGCACATGATGAGTGCCCCCATGCCCCCGGCTGACCCCGTCGGCCCACACAGGAATTAAGTCGACCGGTCATCTGTTCGCGGTGTCGTCGGCGGATTCGCCGACAGACCCCGAAGCATCGGCGCGCGGGCTTCACGCGTCAGGCACATCCGGTCCGGCACTGCGACGAAAGCGAGACGAGCGCGCCATGAGCCATCACGCCCCTCCCGGTCTCGGACCGGCTCCCGCACCGGAACCCGACGTGTCCTGCCGGTGCAAGGGATCCGCGACGCTGGAAGGGCTGGTCACCGTGCCGGTCACCATCGCTTTCGGCTACACCGCCGCCGATCCTTACGCGGTGCGGATGGTGGTGGAGACGGGTGTGACACCGCCGGCGCGATGGGTGTTCGCCAGAGATCTGCTGACGGAAGGCCTGTCCAGGCCGGCCGGACTCGCGGACGTGCAGGTGTGGCCCGTACCGCGCAGGCCACGACGTCTGAGGTCCGGCCGGGGCACCATACGGATCCGGGTGAGCTCACCGGGAGGGACAACCGCCCTGACGGTACAGGCCGCCTGTCTGCGGGCGTTCCTCGACCGGACCCTGGAGAGGGTCGCGGCCGGCGCCGAGCGCACCGAGCCGCACCTCGACGACGCCCTGGCCTCCTGGCTCGGCATGGAACGACGGGGCGACGGGCGGTGTGACCCGCCCCGGCCGACGACCGGACATCCGATTCGGACGCACGGAACACCTCTCCCGCACGCCCGGGCGACCACGTTCCCAACGCGTTACTTGACTAAGCAAATGATTCTGGTAACTTACTTGTCGCAACAACTACATCTCGTGCGGTTCTCGGGATGACCTCCAAGAAGGGCTCGGCATGACCAAGATCGGCATTATCCTCGGCAGCACCCGTCCCGGCCGTAACGGCGAGGCTGTGGCCCGCTGGGTGCTCGACGTCGCCACCAAGCGCGGCGACGCCGAGTACGAGCTCGTCGACCTGCTCGACTACAAGCTTCCGCACCTCGACGAGGCGCTTCCGCCGTCGATGGGCCAGTACTCCCAGCCGCACACCCAGGAGTGGGCGCGCAAGATCGCTTCCTTCGACGGCTTCATCATGGTGACGCCCGAGTACAACCACTCGACGTCCGGCGTGCTGAAGAACGCGATCGACTACCTCTTCGCGGAGTGGAACAACAAGGCGGTCGGGTTCGTCAGCTACGGCGCCATGGGCGGTGCCCGCGCGGTCGAGCACCTCCGTCTCGTCGCCGGCGAACTGCAGATGGCCGACGTGCGCGCCCAGGTCGGACTGTCGCTGTTCCACGACTTCGAGAACTTCAGCGTTCTCAAGCCCGGAGACCACCAGGTCGACGCCCTGGGCGCCACTCTGGACCAGGTCCTGGCGTGGAGCAAGGCTCTCGCCCCGCTGCGTGCCGCCTGACGGCTCCATAGAACCTGCGAGTGCCGAAGCCCGGGGGTAGGCGGGACTCGTTTCCACCTCACATCCGGGCCGGGAGGGCCGTCTCACGGAAGACGGCCCTCCCGCGGTGCCGGAAGAGGGACGTCGAGGGCACAGCCGTTCACCCTGGGAGGCTGGGCGCTGCCTGCTCCGCCCTTCGGTCACGGCCGGACGTGTGCCTTGACCGGCCGTGAGTTTCCGTCGGCGCACGTGTCGGCGGGTGCGACATCCGGACCGTCACACCATCCGCACCCTGCGCCAGAACTGTGACGCCCCGCCCCGCCGCCAGGTTTCACACGGCCGGGAAGGGATTCCGACGCAGCGCCCGCTCCGGCAGATCCGGGCGTTCACGCTGCACACCGCTGACCACAGTCCGTGGGTCGCACCACACAGCCCGCCCCACCTGGGCGAACGCCTTCACACCCGACGCGGCCACCTCAGCCGTTCGACTTCATCGACAAAGGACCACCGTGTACATCGCCGCTGTCATCCTCAGCGTTCTCCTCGCCCTTGCCTCCCTCGCCGCGGGCGCACCGAAGGCGCAGCTCAAGGGCAGTGTGCCGGACGAACTCATGGCCAAGGGCCTCAGTGCCGGTCTCGTCCGGCTCATCGGCGTGTCCGAGGTGGCCGCGGGGACAGGACTCATCGCGGGTATCTGGTGGCAGCCGCTGGGCATCGCCGCCGCCGCCGGCATGCTTGCCGTGATGCTGGGCGCGATCGGGTACCACGTGAAGTGGGGCGACTACGCGGACGCCGCGTCCCGTGGAGCCGCGACGGCCCCCGTTCTGTTCTCCCTCCTGGCCGTGGCGGCAGGAGTGACCCTGGCCGCCTCGCAGTGACCCGCTCGCGTCCGCCACGGGCTTGACGGCCGCCACTCAGCGCCGTCCCATGGAGCCGGATCTGTGCCCGAAGGGGCGTACGCCATCGCGCGTGCGTCCCTTTCGCACGCGCACGGACTGGACGAGCGCGCCGTATCCGCCCTGCCCGACGGATCGGCCTCATGAGGCCGACCGGAGATCGGCCACGCCGGACCGGCACCGCCCCCGTACCGAGAGGCGACCGGCCTCCGAACCTGTGGAGTGTGTCCGGGCGATCAACCGCTTCGTCCGAAGACCATGTGCCGCATCACCGATGGGCCGAAGCCCTCGGTCCGAGCCGAAGGAAGCACGCTGATCATGGCCACGAACACCCGGCACGTCGTCATCGTCGGTGGTGGGTACGCCGGCGTCCGCCTCGCACGCGAACTGGACGCGGACACCGACGTCACCTTGATCGACCTCAAAGAGGTGTTCTTCCACCGCATCGCCTCGTTGCGGGCGAGCGTCGACACCGGATGGACCCACTCCCCTTTCATTCCGTACGACTCGCTCCTGGGAAACGGCCGTGTCGTGAGGAACAAGGCGGTGCGCATCGAACCGGAACACCGCCGGGTCGTGCTCGCCACCGGCCAGACGGTGTCGTACGACGTGCTCGTGATCGCCACCGGCGCCGACTACCAGGAGCCCGCGCGTTTCACGGGGAGCACCGTCGCCGAAGCCGCGGCGTCCTTCCGCGGTCACCAGCGCCGCGTCGCCGGGGCGCGCAGCATGCTGGTGATCGGAGGCGGTCCCTCGGGTGTGGAGCTGTCCGCGGAACTGCGGCTGGCCAACCCCCGAGCCACAGTCACCCTGGCGCACTCCGGACAGAGGCTGCTCTCCCACAACGGCACCGGACGGATGGGCCGGCGGGCGTGTGCCTGGCTGGAGCGACACCATGTGCGTGTGCTCCTCGACACCTTCGTCTCCTCCGCGGGCGGCGCCGGCATGCGGTTGCAGGACCAGGCGGGGAACTCCCTGGACGCGGACGTGGTGTTCTGGACTACGGGCACCACACCCAACACGCTCTGGCTCCGGCTCGCGGGGCTGGGGGCGTGGCTCGACGAGCGCGGCCGCGTCACGGTGGACGAGTACCTGCGAGTCCGGGGGCAGCGGGACATCTTCGCGATCGGCGACGTCAACGACGTGTCGGAGGCGAAGCTCAGTCCGTCGGCCGTCGCACAGGGGGAGGCCACGGCCCACAACATTCGCGTCCTGCTGGACCACGGCAGGCATGGCATCATGCCGCGTCCCTACAAGCCCGCCCCGGTACGCGCCTTCTCCGTACCGTTGGGTCCGGACGGCGGCACCACTCTTCTGCCGGCGCTCGGCCGCGACGTCCTCGTACTGGGCAACAAGGCCACCTCGGTACTGAAGAGCAAGCACCTCGCGGTACCGGCGACGCAGAAGCTGCTGGGACGGGCCAGTGGATGAGACGCACCGGCCGCGCCCGCCCCTCGCGGGCGCAGGACCGGGTGGACGGCGGAGTCGGGCGGGACACCAAGGGCGCGCCTGCGCACCCGTCCGTGGCGGGAACCGCCCGCCACCGTGATCTCGCTCACGACGGCGAGCGGCACCTTCGCCTCGACGCCGACGGTGAGACGCACGCACGGCGTGCCGTCGACTGGATCCTCACCGACGGCGGACTGGACGAGCACGGTTCCTCAGGTGGGCGACGATCCGCACCCTCGCGGATCAGCGACCCCACGACAACGCGATCATCGCCCTCGGGCTCGCCCGTCAGGGTCTCGCCGACGAGCTGCGGACTCTCACCGAGAGGCTCGTCGCAGCGGCGGCCGGGCACGGATACCGCCTGCCCGAGGTTCTCGCGGGCTACGGCCGCTCGGCCTCCGCTGGTCCGGTTCCGTACCCCCACTCCTGCTCACCGCAGGCCTGGGCGGCCGCCACTCCCTGGCCCTGCGCACAGCGCTGGAGCAGGAGCGGGACGACCCCTCGTCCTGATCGCGTGATGCCATCGCCACAGCCCGGTGGGTACGCGAGGAGCGCTGAAGGAGCGATCATATGATCATGACCTCCCTGAGTGATGTTTCCCGGCCCGTCCGGCTCGGCACCTGGCCGACCCCGCTGGAGCCCATGCCGCGACTGGCCGAGTCACTCGGTCTCGGTGCCGAAGACCTGTGGATCAAGCGCGACGACCTCGTGGGGCTGGGCGGCGGCGGCAACAAGATCCGCAAGCTCGAGTGGCTGTGCGGTGCGGCGGTCGCCGAGGGAGCCACCCATCTGGTGACGACCGGCGCGCCCCAGAGCAACCACGCCCGGCTGACCGCGGCCGCCGGTGCGCGTCTCGGCCTGGAGACCGTGCTGGTGCTGGCGGGTACTCCCGACATCGCGGCCCAGGGCAACCTCGCCCTGGACGCGCTGTTCGGCGCGACCTGCGTGTGGGCCGGCGCCGTCGACGGTCCGGCACTCACCGCCGCGGCCGAGGAGGTCGCCTCACGGCTGCGGGCCGAGGGAGCCCTGCCGGCCGTCATCCCCTTCGGTGGCTCCAGCGCGCTGGGAGCCCGCGGTTACGCCTCCTGTGGCCACGAGTTGCTCATGCAGGACCCCGGCCTGGACACCGTGGTCGTCGCCGTGGGGTCCGGCGGCACCATGGCCGGTCTCGTGCACGCGCTCGGCGCCCGGCGGGTTCTCGGCGTCCACTGCGGTGCGGTGAGCGATCCAGCCGGAGCCGTGGCCACACTGGCCTCCGAGTTGTCCGGCGCCCCCCTCGCGCCGGACTCGCTGCGGCTGCGCATGGATCAGGTCGGGGAGAGTTACAGCACGTTGGCCGCACCGGTCATGGACGCCATGAACCGGACCGCTCGCAGCGAGGGGATCGCGCTCGACCCCGTGTACACGGGAAGGGCCGTGGCCGGTCTGATCGCGGCTGTGGCCGACGGCGACATCACGCCCGGCCGGCGCACCGTCTTCCTGCACACCGGCGGCCTGCCCGGTCTGTTCGGGCACTCCGGCGCACTCGAGGCGACCGCGGCCGACCTGGCCTCGCGGAGTCTCACTCCCTGACGCCGGACATGCATCCGTCCGGCGGCCGGGGGCGGTGCCGGGAGCCCGGGGTGCAGGAAGGTCCGCCGGGCGACCGGCCGCCTGGTGCCGGGCGGTGTGCCGAGCGTCCGGCACGGGCCCGCTACGCGGACTTCTGGAAGGCACCTGCGCGGATCAGCCGAAATCCGGGCTGCCTGCCCGTGTGCGCTTGATCTCGTAGAAGCCCGGCGTGGTAGCTGCGGCGAGCACACCGTCCCACAATCGCGCCGCCACCGCTCCTCTGGGCGCGGGACTCACGACGGGCCCGAAGAACGCGACCGGGTCGCCGGCCTCATCGGGTCCGGGAACGGCGATGATCGGGCTGCCGACGTCCTGGCCGACCAGGGTGATGCCCCTGTGGTGAGACGCACGCAGCTCATCGTCGTACCGGTCCCCGTCGCCCTCGTCGGCAAGGCCCACGGGCAGTCCCACGTCCCGCAGGGCGGCCTCCAGCGTCGCCCGGTCCTTGGGCTGCTGTCGAAGGTGGTAGCGGGTACCGAGCGCGGTGTAGAGGGGTTCGAGCACCTCGGGACCGTGCTGCAGTCTCGCGGCGGTCAGGACCCTCACCGGCGCCCAGGCCTCGCCCATCAGGACGCGGATGCGTTCCGGCAGCTCGTCCAGCCGGTTCTCGTTCAGGACGGAGAGGCTCATGACGTTCCAGGACACCCGGACGGGCCGGAGCGCGGCCACTTCCAGCATCCAGCGGGAGGTCAGCCAGGTCCACGGACATACGGGATCGAACCAGAACTCCACGGTGCTGGGCGATGCGGCTGAGGTCTCGGCTGTGTTCAAGGGAAACTCCAAGGGCTGCTGCGGCCCGGCTCTTGTCGCCCGCGCCCGCAACAACAGGCGGCGGCCGTCAGAGGGGGATCGGATACGGGCGGGCTGTTCAGGTGCGCGGCCGGATGAGCGACTCGGCGCCGCCGGGCCGGACAGACCGACCCACTCACACTACCTCGTAGGTGACCGGTCAGCTATACGTGACCCCGTGTCGCGTCCGCAGACTTCGCCGGACGCCCCCGCCTCACGGCTCACGGCTCACGGCTCACGGCTCACGGCTCACGGCTCACGGCTCACGGACAGATACTGCTTGGCAGTCAACGCCCACCCCCGGCCGTATGCGGCGGCACATCTCCGGCCGTTCAGGCCACCTGACTGCCACCTTGGCTTCCCTTTTGCAATTCAGATGGTTCCGCTTCGTCCCGGAGCAGGGCTACTGTCGACATGTACTTGACTTGCGAATATAAACCTAAGTGTTAGCCTAACCCGCGCAGATCCGGCGCCCGCATACCTCGGGGCCGGACCGCGGCCGCCAGTCTCACCACTCATACCGGTCACCACGGGCGAAGGCGCCGTCCGCACCCGCACTCCGCTGTCGGGCCGGCGTCAACACATGTCGAGCGCACGTCCGGTTCGAACGTGCATCAAGGGGACGAACCATGGAGATCAAGGGAGCAGTCGCTCTGGTGACGGGAGCCAATCGCGGCATCGGTCGCGCCTTCGCCCGGGCCCTGCTGGACCAGGGGGCCGGGAAGGTGTACGCGGCCGCGCGAAACCCGGCCGCCGTGACGGATGCCGACGTCGTGCCGCTGCGACTTGACGTCACCGATGCGAACAGTGTTGCCGCCGCCGCGGAGCTGGCGGACGACGTCTCCATCGTGATCAACAACGCGGGTGTCGGTGCACCCGGTACCCAGCTTCTGACCGGCCCTTTCGACGGCGCCCGACAGGCCATGGATGTCAACTACTTCGGCACCTGGGCGGTGGCCCGGGCCTTCGCACCCGTCCTGGCCCGCAAGGGAGGGGGCGCCGTCGTCAACATGCTCTCGCTGGCGTCCTGGGTCGGTCAGCCCCAGTTCCCCGGTTACGCGGCGTCCAAGGCCGCGCAGTGGTCTCTGACAGACGCTCTGCGCAAGGGCCTGCACGCCCAGGGCACCCTGGTGATCGGAGTGCACACCGGGTTCGTGGACACCGACCTCAGTGCCTGGACCGACGCCCCGAAGATCAGTCCTGAGCTGGTGGCCGCCTTGACCATGGACGCGCTGAAGCACGACCGGCTCGAAGTCCTGGCGGACGAGCAGACTCGAGCCGCCAAGGCCGCTCTCTCGACGCCCATGGACAAACGATCGGACCAATGACGAACAGTTTCCCGAAGGGCGGGCGGGCACGGCACCGGATAAGCCGGGTCAGAGGGGCGCCCGGGCCACAGGCGCCCGGCGCGGCCCAACGCCGCCCCTGAGGACCGGCGTTGCGCGTCAGCCACGGCCGGCACGCCCCGTCCTCGCTTCCCGGAGAGAAGGGGCGACGGCCCTCTCATCATGGTGGGCAGGTCGCTCGGCATGTCCTCCTGCGGCCACCGTGCTCCCGGGTCGCCTCCCGCCTTCCCCGGGGACCGCGCTAACGCAGTGACCTGAAGGCCGTGCGGATCTCTCGCGACAGCAGCTCCGGCTGCTCCCATGCGGCGAAGTGGCCGCCCTTGTCGACTTCGTTCCAGTGCACGAGATTGCCGAAGGCCTTCTCGCCCCAGCTGCGGGGCGCGCGGTAGATCTCGCCCGGGAACACCGTGACCGCGACGGGCAGGGTAGGAATGTCGAAGGCGTCGAAGGGACCACCGCCCGCTTGCGCGCCCTCCCAGTACAGCCGCGACGAGGACGCACCGGTGTTGGTGAACCAGTAGAGCGAGATGGCGTCGAGCATTTCGTCGTAGGTCAGGACCTTCTCCGGCTTGCCACCGGAGTCGGTCCACTCCGCGAACTTGTCGTAGTAGTACGCCGCCATGGCGACCGGAGAGTCGGCGAGGGCGTACCCGATGGTCTGCGCACTCTGGTTCATCATCGCGGCGTAGCCGAAGCCGTCGCGATAGAAGTGCAGCAGCCGGTCGTAGGCGACCTTCTCGCGGTCGGAGAGGCTGCGGGGCGCCGGGTCGAAGTTGCGAAGGTGCCGGAGCACGTCCTGTGGCACCGTTCCAGGCATGTTGATGTGGATGCCCAGGAGTCCTTCCGGGCGCTGGACCGCCAGCAGTTCCGAGATGATGGCACCCCAGTCGCCTCCCTGGGAGACGTACCGCTCGTAGCCCAGACGGAGCATGAGCTCATGGAACGCACCCGCCACCCGGGCCGGGTTCCACCCTGTCGTCGCCGGCTTCTCCGAGAAACCGTAGCCGGGCAGCGTCGGAAGGACGAGGTGGAAGGCGTCCTCGGCCCGCCCCCCGTGGGCCGTCGGATTGGTCAGCGGACCGATGACCTTCAACAGTTCGACGATCGAGCCGGGCCAGCCGTGCGTCATCAGCAGCGGAAGAGCGTTCGCGTGCGGTGAACGGATGTGGGCGAACTGGATGTCCAGCCCGTCGATCTCGGTGATGAACTGCGGCAGGGCATTCAGCCTGGCCTCGATCTTGCGCCAGTCGTAACCGTTGCCCCAGTACTCGACGAGCGGGCGCAGCCGGGCCAGTTGAGCGCCCTGGGATCGATCGCCGACCGTCTCCCTGTCGGGCCAGCGGGTCGCCTTCACCCGGCGCCGTAGTTCGTTGATGTCTCGCTGCGGAACCTTGATCCGGAAGGGACGGACCCCGGGGACCGGCTTCGGCGTGCTCGCCGCATCACCGTCGAGCCCGCCTCCCGGCACCGCGTGGGCCTGACCGCCCAGACTGATCTGCGTAGCGGCCACGGCGCCTGCCGCCATTCCGAGGAAGCGACGCCGGCCGGCGTAGTACTGGCCGGTACCTTCGGTAGTGTTCATCGGGAACTCCTTTACTCACTCGCGAAACGGTTTCGCGTCACGCTGGGAATGACTGGAACGGCACTCGGTCCGCAGGGGAGATGAGCGGGTGTACTCCCCCGACCTCGGGGGTGTGCCGATCCGCTCTCCACGCCGGACCTCTTGCGTACCGGCACTTGGGACAGCCGGCGGCCGTGTGAGACAAACCGCCCGGCAGGTAAGCCCGGCACATGTGATTTCTCAGAGACCCGACGGCGGACACGCCAGGGACAGGACGACGAGTGATCCCCAGCCTCGCTGTTGCGCATCGATCATGACACCAACAACGTCACCGGTCAAGCAGGTGACACAAAGCGTCCCGCGCGACCCTGTTGCCGGCGGATGCGGTCGGGCGACCGGCGACCGCACCGCCCCCGTCCCGCTTGACGCCCCGAGCGAACGGCTTCTTGAACCATGGCCTGACTGTGGTCGTAGCGTCGGAATCGGGTTGCGAGGCAGCCACCGTCCGTGTGACCGCACGGCACACAACGACATGTGGCACATATGTGTTCCCGGCAAATCAAGCGCCGCGTTCGGTGCACTCCACGCGGACACGCACACAAGTACACGTCACCGGTTTGACGGGTGACGGTCGGATGTGGAAATGTCATCGCGCAGAAGCGGACGTCCCCGGGAAAGACCGTCGGAGCGCCGCCACCCGATAGCCCACTCACGACGGAGGCTCCCATGATCAACAGGCGTACCTTCACCAAGGCCGCCGGCCTCGGCAGCGGCGTGGCCGCGGTCTCACTCGCCGGGTTCCCGGCCAGTGCGAAGGCCTCGACCGGCCACCGGAGCGGTACCGGTGGGCCTGCGCCGACAGTGCCCACCGTGACTCCCGGAACGCACACCTCGTTCGACCGGATCAAGCACGTCAGGGCGGGAGTCCTCAACGTCGGCTACGCCGAGGCCGGGCCGGCGCACGGCCCCGTAGTGATCTGCCTGCACGGCTGGCCCTACGACATTCACAGCTTCGTCGACGTCGCCCCACTGCTGGCGGCACAGGGGTATCGGGTCATCGTGCCCTTCCTGCGCGGCCATGGCACGACCCGCTTCCTGTCCGCTCGCACCTTCCGCAACGCGCAGCAGTCGGCCATCGCCTTGGACATCATCGCCCTGATGGACGCTCTCAAGATCGATCAGGCGCTGCTCGCCGGTTTCGACTGGGGCACGCGCACGGCCGACATCATCGCCGCCCTGTGGCCGGAGCGGGTCAAGGGACTTGTGTCGGTGAGCGGTTACATCATCACCAACGTCGAGGCCCAGAAGCAGCCCATCCCGCCCAAGGCGGAGTACGCCTGGTGGTACCAGTACTACTTCGCGACGGAGCGGGGCCGCCTCGCCATGGAGAACAAGACGAACCGCCACGACCTGTGCCGTCTGGTCTGGGACACCGTCTCGCCCACGTGGGACTTCGACGACGCCACATTCGAGCGCACCGCCGCCGCGTTCGAGAACCCCGACTATGCGGCGATCGTGATCCACAACTACCGCTGGCGGCTCGGTCTCGCCGACGGAGAGGCTCGCTACGAGCGCTACGAGCGACAGCTCGCCACCCGCCCCGTCATCGAAGTGCCCACCATCACCCTCGACGCCGAGCGCGATCCGTTCACCGCCCCCGGTAACGGTGCCTCGTATCGCGACCGGTTCACCGGCAAGTACGCCCACCGAACGCTGACCGGTATCGGGCACAACCTGCCGCAGGAGGCTCCCACGGCCTTCGCGCAGGCGGTCGTCGACGTCGACCACCTGTGAGGTGTCGCGCGAACCGACCTTCTTCCACGGCACTCACGCGGGCCACTGTGCGCCGTGAGTGCCGTTGCGGACAGCCGCGTGCCGGCAGCTTCCCTGGCATCACATAATCGGGTGGGCTCTCGGCACTCTCGGCGTGCGCGACGCCCGCCGAGGTCGTCCCGCACGAGCCCCTCCCACATGGCAACACGAGACGCCGGCGGCTCCGGTTCACACCTTCGGGCCGGTCCGTGACCGCCCGCAGCCAACGGGGCCCCGATGGCCGATCGCGCAGCCAACGGGCCCCGATGGCTGATCGGCACTCTTCTCCCCCGGTGCCGCAAGGCGGGCGTGTGGTGGGTGCCGAGGGCCCGACCATTCGAGCCGGAGGCCGCGCCGCATGCCTGACCGGACGGCCACCTCCATGACACAGGCCGGTCTCGGACGTGGCGACATGGGTACGATGCGCCAGATCATCCATGTAAGGGAGTGAACGGTTGTGACCAGCCAATCAACCGCCACGCTCCGGTCGCGGTATATCGAACGGGCCGCGTCGGACCTGGAAGAGAACCGACATCAGCAGGAGGAACTGACCAAGGCCCTCGCGAGGTTGAAGCACGAGGAAGCCCTTCTGGTCGACATCCTGAGTCTCGCTGAGCGTCACGAGGGCCTGCACGTAGCAGCGGAGTCGTCCGCTCAGAAACGGTCCGGCACACATGTTCCGGCCGGACGGCCTGCGCAGCCTCCGTCGCAGCAGACGACACGTCGCTCGGCGCACCTGAGGGAACGCCGACTCAAAAGGGTTTTGGCAGAGTCCGGCGCGAAGGGGAAGTCGCGTCAGCCTCTGCTCGGGGAGATCTTGACGGCGCTGCTTGGTGCCCACTCGGAACCGCGCCTCGCCAAGGAGCTGCACGCTGAGCTGACGGCTAAGCACCCCGACCGGTCACCGACGCCACAGGTGGTGCGGAACACCTTGGAGTCGCTCGTCGCCAAGGGGCGGGTCCAGCGCCACAAACAACAGCGTTCGGTCATGTACACCCTCGCGGACGATGCACGCGGCGGCGTTCCGGCAGAAGAAGGCGACGCCGTAGTCGCGGGAGACTAGACCTTCCCACTGTGACCCGGCGGCCGGAAGCATTCCGGGAGCCTTGGCCGGCCGGATCCTCGCCCCGCCGCTCGCCGACGGCGAGAAGGAACGGTCCGCCTCTCCTGGCTCGCCGGGTCACCAGGAACCCTCCCACATTCAGCACACGCGTATTCAGTCAAGACGAATGGTCATCTCAGATGAGCGCCCGAACCGACTGCACATGAAGCTGCTGAATCGCGCCCGTTCTCCTGGCCGCTGCGAAGCCTGCGAGAACACATCCATGCGTCTTCGAGGGACGAACTCGCCAATTAGACTGGGCCCATGGCAGACGCGACGACGATCAATCCCCTCAACGCGGACGAGGAGGCTTTCCTTCGCGCTCTGGGCAGAGTAATGGCGGTGTTGCCTCGAGTCGTCGATGCGGACATGCTCGAGGAACATCCGATTACCAGTACCGAGTACACGGTCCTGGTGCATCTCTCCGAGGCTCCGCACCACCAGATGCGCATGAGCGAACTGGCCACCATGTGCGGCCTTTCCCTCAGCGGCATGACGCGTGTCGTCAACCGTCTCGAAGCGCAGTCACTGGTCCAGCGCCAGAGGAGTCCGGAGGACGGGAGGGCCTGGTTGGCCATCCTCACCGACTCCGGATGGGAAATGCTGCGGCGGGCATGGCCGACGAACCTCGCCAGTGTGCGCCGCCACATCTTCTCCCGGCTGGAAGGCTGTGACGTTGCGGCCGCCGCGAAAGTGCTGGAACGCATAGCGGCCCCTTGACGCGCGGCGGACGAGGGTGGAGCAGGCCGGGACACCCGTGGGTTCGGGCGCCCGGTTCTCAGCACCCGAACCTCTCCGATCACACGGGCCGGCGGCCGCCGATTTCCGGGTCGTTCCGGCAGTGCCGCGCCGGCACTTCGTGCGGCTCGCCCTGCCGGCACCGGTTCGACACGGAGTGTCCGCGTCGACCGGCCGGCCTAGGGCACACACCGGCAGCCGTGCCGTCCCAGCCCGCTCCGATCAGGCGTCGAGACCAGAATCATGCTCGGGATCACGGGGACATCCCCGGGAAGACGCCGGTGCAAGCGGTGGGTTAAGATTGCTTCGTCAAACAATCGATGAGGAAGGAGCCCGCCCTGTCGACCTCGCGGGCCGACATCCGGATCGCACCGTGAACGGCTCGAAGGATCGGGTGCGACCACTGAAGAGGCTCGGCCGATCGGCTCCTTCCACCTGAACAGGAGCCTTTTGATGACGTTCCAGCCGACGCCGACCGAGGCCGCGGTGCGACCGCTGAACGCGGACGAGGAGGCCATCGTCCGGTCCCTGCCCCACCTGATCTACGCCCTGCCACGCTCCATAGACGCCGACATGATGCAGGAACAGCGCATGTCCGCCACGGAATACCTGACCTTGATGCATCTGTCGGAGGCATCCAACCGCCGTCTGCGCATGGGCGACCTCTCCACAGCGTGCGAAATGTCGCTCAGCGGCACCACTCGCGTCGTCCACAGGCTGGAGAATGAGGGGTTCATCCGGCGTGTGCGGTGCGACCAGGACGGCCGCAGTTGGTATGCGGTCCTCACCGACGCCGGCTTCGCGAGGCTGGAAGAGGCCTGGCCGACGAACTTGGCGGCCGTGCGACGCCACTTCCTCGATCACCTCGCCGGAATAGACCTGAAGTCACTCGCCACCGCGCTGCAGAAGGTCGCCATGTGAGTACGCACGCCCTCCCCCGCGGCGCCACGGGAGGGGCCGGCGGTGCGCCGGCGGCAACTGGGGGAACGTCTTCTGCGGAGCCGGTCTCGGCGAACCGACTCTGCCCGCCGAGACCGGAGCGCCACTCCGTACGCGCGGGTGTTGACCGAGATTGACCGGACATCCATCTGCAGGGAACCGGTCGGTCGGCGTGCCGGCACCGGGCGCGTTCGGCGAACGACGGCAGTCAGCAGGTCCTGTGATCGCCGGTGGCATCAGTCGCCGGAGTCACTCCGACGGGCCGCGCGTGGACCTTGGCGCCCGTGGGGGTCGTCGCCGGGAAGCCATGCGCCCGGGCCGTCGATTCCCAGCTCGGCCGGTTCGCGGCGCAGTGTTTCCACGACGGCTCGGACTTCGGCACGGTCGTCGTCAGCCCGCCACACAAGGGACCAGGTCCAGTAGACGGCCGGGTTGATGACGGGCACTCGTGTCAGGTCGGGGGGAAGGGCGGCGTCCTGGTTTTTCGGGTTGTCGACGACGGGGCGGCGACTGCGACGGACGTGCTCGAAGAACGCCTGCCCGGTGAGGCTGCTTCCGGAGACCCAGGCCGCCCGGGCTCCGGTCGCGCGGGTCACCTGCTCGGCGTAGGTGTTCCACGACCGCCAGGTGGTGTCGTCGTCGAGCAGGAGCAGCGTGTTCCCGGCAGCCACCTCGCCCAGGTCCTTCTGCGAGGTGACAGCGTGCAGCCGATGGGCACCGACGAGCGCGGCCCGCAGGCCGAGCTCCTCCAGGTCTCCGGTCCGCACCCAGCACACGGCGAGGTCGAGACTGCCGTCCGCCACCCGGGCCGCCTGGGTGTGGGAGGGTGCGACCCACGGGTCGGTGTGCACCTGAGCCACCGCGGAAGTGCGGGCGCTCAGGTCGGGCGGCAGCCAATGGACGTAGGCCAGCCGCAGCGGCTTCGAACCGGACAGCTGCCGGGCGCGATGCTGCAGGCCGTCGGCTCGGGACACGAGATCCCGGGCCTCGGGAAGCAGGGACGAACCGGCTCCCGTGAGGGTGACCGAGCGGCGATCGCGGTTGAACAGCCGCACGCCCAGGTCGCGTTCGAGGGCTTTGATCTGCTGCGACAGGGACGGGCCGGCGATCCGCAGGCGGGCCGCGGCCCGTGCGTAGTTGAGTTCCTCGGCGACAGCAACGAAGTACCGCAATTGGCGCAGCTCCACGGTCGTCATGCTACTCCGGAGGATCACAGCGCCTGTCCGAACGAAGGGCTGAGCCACCGAGGTGATCTGTCGGCCCGGTCGTCTCCGCACAGGTATCGCTGTCATCGACGCCCTCTGTATCGGCGTGGGCATCTTCTGAGGGCGTTCGGCGGACAGTCCGGGCGTGGTCTGCTTCTGCGGGACGCCGGGGCACCATGCGCACCGTCCCGAAGTTCGACGGCGTAGCCCTTCGCCGCCCCGGTCAGGTCATCTCATGGGGCAGGGGGGTCGTCGCACGGAGCTTGGCCGCACCGTCGGCATGGCTCATGAGGCGAGGGTCTTTTCGGAGGTGGCCGTCGGTGCGCCAGAACGGGCCTCAGCGACCAGGCGGCCGCGTTCCGTGGCCGGGAAGCGATTCAGCATGGCCGTCAGCTCCTCGGCGCCGACATTGGCCCCGAACGGCTCCGTTCCGGGCTGAAGGCGCACCCCTTCCGCGAGCGGGCCGGCCTGGACCGGGTCGAAGCCGAGCTCGTCGACCAGTTGGGCCACGCGGTGCAGGGCTTCCGGATCGTCGGCGGCCACGGCGATCGCCTTGCGTCCGGTCGTTCCGGCCGGCGCAGCCCCGTCTTCGAGGTCGTGGTAGCCCATGTGGTTGAACGCCTTGACCACCTTCGACTCAGCCAGGAGGTCCTGTACGAGTTCGCTGGTGGAGGTGCGCGGATCGGTGAAGTCGTCGCGCACGCCGTCGACCTCCCACCAGTAGTTCATCGCGTCCACGACCTTGCCCCAGTAGTTCATCGCGTCCACGACGAGCTTGCCCCGCAACGCCTCGACGGGGACGGCCCGGTATTTACTCAGGGGCAAGGCCAGAATCACCACGTCCGCCTGGCTCGCCGCCTCGGCCGCGGTGACCGCGACGGCTCCGGGGGCCAGGACCTCGACGGTGAGGGCGATCTTGTCGGGTGTGCCCGATCCCGCGACGAGTACGCGATGACCCGCGGCAACGGCCAGCCTGGCCAGCACCGTTCCCACTTTCCCGGCGCCCAGGATGCCGATCGTGGATCCCTGTTCGGTGTTCATTCCGTCTCCTTACGCACGCCGGTCGGCGAGGATGTCGCGGACCATGGGGATCACCTTCGTGCCGTAGAGCTCGACGGAACGAAGGCGGTCACTGATCGACTGCGTACCGGCGGTGTAGATGAGGTCGAACCGGCCGACGCCGAGTTCCCGTACAGTGCCGGCGATCTTGCGCGCAACCGTCTCGGGCGAACCGATGTACAGGGAGCCGTGTGCGATCTCGGCTTCGTACTCCTCTCGGCGTACCGGCGGCCACCCGCGCAGCGCGCCGATCCGGTCACGGATCGCCCGGTAGCCCGGCCAGTGCGCAGCGCGGGCCTCCTCGTCACTGTCCGCGACGAAGCCGGGAGAGTGCATGGCGACCGGGTGGGCCGTGGTGCCGAACTGCGCCGTGGCGCGCTCGTAGAGGTCGATGTAGGGGGCGAAGCGGGCGGGGGAACCGCCGATGATGGCGATCATCAGGGGCAGACCGTGCCGAGCGGTACGCACGACCGACTGGGGCGAACCACCGACGCCTACCCAGGTCGTCAGGTGTCCCGACTCGGTCGTCGGATAGACCTCCGCGTGGTCGAGGGCGGCCCGCACGGTGCCCTTCCAGGTGACGGGCTCCTCCTTCAGCAACTGCACGAAGAGGTCGAGCTTCTCCTCGAAGAGCACGTCGTAGTCGGCCAGGTCGTAGCCGAACAGGGGGAACGACTCGGTGAAGGAGCCGCGGCCGAGGATGACCTCGGCCCGCCCGTTGCTGAGCGCGTCGAGTGTCGCGAACCGCTGGAAAACCCGCACGGGGTCGTCGGAGCTGAGGACCGTGACGCCTGAGGACAGGCGGATGCGCTGGGTGCGGGTGGCGATGCCGGCGAGAACGGTCTCGGGGGTGCTGACCGAGTACTCCGGGCGGTGGTGCTCACCGAGTGCCAGCACGTCCACGCCGAGATCGTCCGCGAGTACGGCCTCGGTGACGGTCTGCCGGATGGACCTGGCGTGCGAGACGAGCGCACCCGAGTCGTCCCGGGGCACGTCACCGAACGTGTCCAGACCGAATACGAGTTCAGACATGTGTGGGTTCCTTACTGAGTATCTCGCGCACCCGAGGGGCGACTTCGCGGCCCAGCAGCTCGATCGAGCGGGCCCGGGCCTGACGGGGCAGGTGCATGACGTCGTACTTGAGGTCGAAGCGGCTCAGATGAAGGTCACGGGCCACTGTGGCGATCTTGCGTGCGACGGTCTCCGGGGATCCGACGAAGAGCGCCCCGTGCTCGAGCTCGGCCTCGTAGCGTGCCCGGTCCGGCGGGTAGAAGCCGCGCTCCTCCGAGAGTTGGCGCACCACCGGTTCCCAGTACCGCCACCAGGTCTCGACCGCCTCCTCGTCGGTGTCCGCGATGAGCCCCAGCGAGTGCTGTCCGACCGGTTGCGGATCGTGCCCGGCCTGCCGGAGCTCTCGGTGGTAGAGCTCCACGTGACTGCGGAAGCGCTGGGGACGTCCGCCGACGACGGCCAGCATCATGGGCAACCCATGGCGGGCGGCCCGGACGACGGAGTTGGGGCTGCCGCCCACACCGATCCAGGTGGGAATCCCGCCCGGGCGCATCCGCGGCCGCAGGACCTGTTCGATGACCGGGGGCCGGGTCGCACCGGTCCACGTCACCTTCTCCTCCCGCTGCAAACGCATGAAGAGTTCGAGTTTCTCGTCGAAGAGTCGCTCGTAGTCGGTGAGGTCGTAACCGAACAGGGGGAAGGACTCCGTGGCCGAGGCACGCCCGAGAACCAGCTGGGCGCGGCCGTTCGACACTGCGTCGAGCGTCGCGAACTCGTGGTAGAGCCGCACAGGATCATTGGTGCTCAGCACGGTGACCGAGGTGCCGAGGCGCAGGCGTTCGGTGGCGGTGGCCATGGCGGAAAGCAGGACAGGGGTAGCACTGTCGACGTGGCCCGGCCGGTAGTGCTCACCGACACTGAAGACGTCCACCCCGGAGTCCTCGGCCAGCCGGGCCTCCTCGACGAGGAGACGGACGGTCTCGGCGTCATCGAGCGTCCTGCCGTTGTCGGTGGCGACCTCTCCGAAAGAGTTCAGCCCGATCTCGAAGGCGTTGACTCCCATGGCTCCTCCCGGGGCCGCTCCCAGCGGTTACCCTGAGAGCATTACTTGACGTGTCAAGCATATCGCACTTGCTTGACGCGTCAAGTAGACCTGAAACGGTGCTGGGCTTGAGCCTCCGCCACCCGAATCGGCTTGCTACTGGCCCTGTGCGCCCAACCTGCCCGCCGCGGCGCCTCAGTGGCACAGCCCCCGCTCACTCCCTGGGGCACATGACCGTACCAAGAAGAAGAAGGCAGGGGCAGCGGGCGTTCAGGCGGCCGCCTCACCGGCGAGGGGCGAAGCGGGCGATGCCGCACGGACGCCGTCCCTTGAACCCCGTCCACCCAAGGATCTACGGCGTAAGCCGTCCGGCGAATGCCGGAACAAGGCTCAGCGGCGGACCGCCCGGCGCGGAGCACTCGAGATGCCTTGGACTGCCGGCCATGGATATGTCCCCGGCTGCCGACACGCGCCACCATCAGGATCAGCAATGTGGTGAACCGAGGCGTTCACTGCCGGGGGCGCGGTGGTCGTCTCCGCTGTGTCCTGGTGTCTTCGTGCAGCCGACGCCCATGCGGAGAGCCACTCGAGCGACGTGCACGGACACGGGCGCCGTGAGGAGGCGGAGCTGTCCCCGTGGGTTGTGCCCGTTGACGGGCCGCTCATTCAGGGGCCCTTGATGGCTGTCTCGCCTACTCGGTCATCGCCTGGCCGGCTGGGCCGGCTGCCGGGTCGCTGCCCGGCCGGCGTCGCGGTGGCGGGGAGGTCATCCCCGTCCTTCTCTGTCAGCCGAGCTTGGAGACCTGGTAATGGCCGATCAGCCACTCCCCGTCAACGCGCCTGAGCACGATGCTGAGGTTGACGGAGATGGTCGGGCGGTCGACGAAGGAGAAGTCGACGCCGAGGTATCCGAGGAGGACGTCGTCGGCCAGCTCGCGGGTTTCGAGGACCTCGTAGGCCGCCGTCAGGCCCAGCGGCTGGGATGCGTAGTACTCAGCGACGCCTGAGCGTCCGACGCTGTACGGATGCAGTCCCTGGAAGATCGCGTCGTCGGTGAAGCATTCGGCTACGTCCTGCGGCGCGTGTGTGTCGACCCCTGTCTTCCAACGGTCCATGACACCGCGCAGGGTGCTCCGATGTGTCTCTGTGCTCTGCATCAGGTACTCCCGTTCATCGAGGCGGAACCTGGCCACCTCTGGATCGGTCCTGGCGACTTGGGTCGCACCCAGGAGGTCAGGCGGCCCGGCCCGGATCGTTCGGGTGGGACTGCAGTGGCGTGATCACTGCGCTCATCCAGGGCCACAAAGGCAGGCTCCCGAGAACGTTCGCGCGAAGATCCGCTTCGTCGTCGGCGAGCCAGATGCCGACGCTGCGAAGCTCTCCCACCGGGCGCCACAACCGGAACAAGCGCCCCTGAGCTGCCAGCTCCCCGGCACGCACTGCTTCGGCGGCCCGACGCCGGTCAACCTCCGCCGGGTCGGTCCCCTCGGGAACGACAGTGGTGAGTTCGACCATGAACTCCTTCATGATCCATTCCTCTCTGATCTGGTGACGGCGGTACCGAGCACAAGCACCGGCCACGGAGCCTTACCTTGCCTGCCGCCCGCATGGGCGGCTCGGCACCTACATGATCCGCCCGTTCTCTCCGGGCGACACCCGGGTCCGCACCGGGGCGGGCGTCGGAGGGCTCATGGGGGTGAGTCTCCGTACGCGGCGATCCAGACCCAGGTTCCGCCGACCAAGCGGACGAACCATGGCCGGCCCCACAGGGTCCGGTGTCAGGCAGCTGCCTTGATGGCACTCGCAATCTTGATGACACGCTCGGCCTGGATGCGGGCGGCGGTACGTGTGACATCGTCCACCGGGTTGGCGCCCTGCGCGTCGACGTGCGAGGTGCCGTAGGGGTTTCCGTCGGTGAACTTGTTCGGGTCGGTGAAGCCCGGCGTGACCGTGAGGCCGCCGAAGTGGTGGATCGAGTTGTAGAGGGCGAGGAGGGTCGACTCCTGGCCGGCGTGCGCGGTGGCCGAGGAGACAAAGCCGCTGTAGATCTTGTCGGCAAGCTTGCCCTCGGCCCACAGACCACCCAGCGTGTCGATGAACTGCTTCAGCTGCGACGACACGTTGCCGAAGCGGGTCGGCGTGCCGAAGATGATGGCGTCGGCCCACTCGACGTCGGCGGCGGTTGCCTCCGGAATGTCGGCGGTGGCGGCGTGGTTGGCGGCCCAAGCGGGGTTGGACTCGATGGCGGCACGGGGCGCCAGTTCGGCGACCTTGAGGAGGCGGACCTCGGCGCCGGTCTTCACACCGGCGTCGTGGAGTTCCTTGGCGATCTCCGTGATGGTGCCGGTGGAGGAGTAGTACACGACAGCGAGCTTGACGGGAGTGGACATGAAAGCGTTCCTTCGACGAGTCGGGCCGACCACCACTAGGTGACCGGTCTCCTAAACTAGACGACCGGTCGCCTAACGTCAAGCGTCGATTTTCAAGGGCCCGACGTGGGTGTCGCGAGCTGCCGTTCCCGCCGGCCGCAGACGTCGGCCGGCCCCGCCTCGCTCCCCCGTACCCCCTGGCGCAAGTGCGATCCGGGGCACGGCGGTCGCCGCCAGGGCGGCGACCGCGTGACTAGCGCAGGACGACCTCGAAGACGGTCCGGAAGAACGCCTCCACAGGCGCTGCGGACTTGTCGACCCTCGCCGCGATCAGCGCCCCTTCCCAGGCGCTGAGGATGAACAGTGCGGTTGTCTCAGCATCGAGGGAATCCTTGAGGTCGCCGGCTTCCTGCGCCTCGGTGAGCAGCTGCCGCAACCGCTCGGCCCACCCGTCGAAGCCCCTCTTCGCGGCGGAGCGGATCTCCTCACTGTGATCAGCCACCTCCGCGCCGAAATTGCCCACCAGGCAGCCGCGGACGAAACCGTTGTCCAGGACGTCTCGACTCAAGAACTCGAAATGGGCGCGAAGCCTGTCCAGCGGGGGGCTGCCCGGCGCGGTGAGCATGTCGAAACGCAGCGAGTCCGCGTACCGGCTCAGCGCCTCAAGGGCGCTCTCCTCCTTGCTGGAGAAGTGGTTGTAGAAGGAACCCTTGGGAACCCCCGCAGCCTTGGTGATGTCGTTGATCCCTGTCGCGTTGAAACCTCGCGCGTGGAACTGTTGGAACGCCGCCTCGGCGATGTCCTCACGCTTAGACGCTCGCCCCATGGCTCTGGCCTCCTTGGAATCCCGCATCGTCACGTCGTGCGTGCCACCGCGCCGCGGGAGCACGACGCCGAGGACAGGACGGGACCTGGAACCGGCGGACGCAGAGATGACCGACCACACCAGTTTACTCGGACACGATCTCCCCGATCGTGCGCCATTGCTGATGGAGGGCTCCCCCGTCGTCCCTGCCCCCTCCGCACGGTGGGAGCGGCACCATGGGATAAGGTTCAAGTCGACTGGTCATTTTGCTTGCTGTCGCCGACGGAGGCGGTCGCACGCCCATCGTGATGTGG
Source organism: Streptomyces tendae (assembly GCF_008632955.1). Classification (NCBI taxonomy): domain Bacteria; kingdom Bacillati; phylum Actinomycetota; class Actinomycetes; order Kitasatosporales; family Streptomycetaceae; genus Streptomyces; species Streptomyces tendae. The sequence goes on along the minus strand of NZ_CP043960.1, from coordinate 58,548 downwards.
TGAAGAAGCCACCGGTGCGAGACCGGTTCGTCTCTGCTTGTCCGGCCGAAGGAACATCAGGAGTGAGCATGTCAACATACCGGGCCTTCGAAGCGACCGGCGTCCACAACCTTCACCTTGTCGAGCGCGATCTGACCGACCCCGCACCTGGACAGGTGCGTCTGCGAGTCGAAGCCTGCGGGATCTGCCACACCGACGTCCTGGCCATCGAGGGCCTGCGCGAAGACCCCTCGCGTCCCATCGTCCCGGGTCACGAGATCGTGGGTGTCATCGACGCGGTCGGCGCCGGAGTCTCCGCTTGGCGACCCGGCGACCGCGTCGGCGTCGGTTTCCTGAACGGGCACTGCTGGGAATGCGAGCCGTGCCGACGGGGTGACTTCGTCAACTGCGCCAACCAGGAACAGACCGGCACCACGGTCGACGGTGGCTACGCCGAGGTCGTCCATGCCCGAGCCAGCGGGCTCGTGCGCATTCCCGACGGCATTTCCGCGACGGACGCCGCTCCCCTGCTCTGCGCGGGCTTGACCACTTTCACCGCCCTCCAGCGGGGGCCTGCCCGGGCCGGAGCACTCGTCGCCGTGCAGGGCATCGGCGGTCTGGGCCACTTGGCCGTGCAGTACGCGCGCAGCCTCGGCTACCGTGTCGTCGCGATCGCGCGCGGCGAGGAAAAGGAGACGTACGCCCGGCGTCTGGGCGCACACGAGTACATCGACAGCTCAAGCACCGACCCCGGGACCGAACTCGCTGCCCTGGGCGGGGCTTCGATCATCGTCACCACGTCCTCCAGCGGCGCGTCCATGAACCCTCTTGTTCGCGGCCTCGCCCCGAACGGGAGCCTGGTCGTGGTCGGGGCGGCACCCGACCCTCTGACGATCGCCACCCCGGACCTCATCTTCGGCACCCGCGCTGTCATGGGCAGTCTGACCGGGTCCTCCATCGAGAACGAGGACAACCTCGCCTTCAGCCTGGCGCACGACATCAGGCCCAGCGTCGAGGTCATCCCCTTCACTCAGGCCGCAGAGGGATACGAGCGCATGCTCTCGGGCAAGGCCCGCTTCCGCGTCGTGCTGGACCTCACAGCCGCCTGAGCAACGGCCCGCACAATCCCACCCACAGACGACGGGACCACGTCTTTCCCAGTACGTGGTCCCGTTCGGCATTCTCATGCTCATCGTCGGGACGTCGGGGCCGTGACATGACGAGGGTGGCCGGCCTCGTCACAAGGGCAGCGTTATGCCCAGCTGCTGCATGGCGCTGGACGGCGGACCTCCTTCGGAGCGCTCGGTCTTGTAGCCCTTCACACGCGGCTCCAACGTCCGGGGGTCGACCGCCTCGGCGGGAGCGCTCTTCGCGTACAGCCCGTCGGGTTGGCTGTCCCGATCATGCGGCAGGAGCCAGAAGACCCGGCGGCGGAAGGTTCCGGAGGCGCGGGACGCCTTGGCGGTGGTGTTCAGGAGGGCGTAGCCCACCATGCGGCCGTCACGGTGATAGGCGGGCTTGCCCTTGCGGGTGGGGAGCCTGTCCAGGCTCTGACGGACGTAGTCGAGGTCGTTTACGTCTTCCAGCCAGACGAGCTGTGTTTCGTGGCTGATCTCGTCCTCAGTGATCAGGGAGCTCATGCGCCTGCAGCCCTTTCCTGGTCGTCGAGCAGTCCGATGCCCGGGTAATGCTTGCGCTGATTGGACAGGATCATCTCCTTCGGCGAAGCCAGCCCTACGAGTTCCCGCGTACGAGCAGCGAAGGCCCTCGAGGTCATGACCGGCGCTCCTTCATTCTGGCACCACGTCTTGTAGGCCGCGTAGAGCGCCGTCTGCTCCGCTCGCAACTCAGGGCCGAGTACACAGCATTCTTCGTAGAACCGGCCGGTGTGGTCCTCGGTCTCCGCGTAGGCTGTGGTGGCGATGCGGACGCGCTCGGGGCCGGTGAGGTCACGGTCACCCGCGAGGTAGCGGCGCGCGCCGTCGATGAGCCAGCCCAGGATCCCCGGCCCCTCCTCCGTGACGAGGATATCGGCGAGATTGTCGATCTTCCGGTGGTCGGGCACGACTCGCTCGAAGGGAATCAGACGCATACGGCGCCAGAACGCGAAGCCGCCGGTGCCGACTTCGGGACGGTGATTGCCCAACAGCCACAGTTTGTGGGTCGGTTCGAAGCTGAAGAAGTCCTGGCGCATGCGACGGGCCTTGATGCGGTCCCCGCCGGTCAACAACTTGACCCGGGCCTCGTCGAACTTGTCACCGGGCTTGACCTCCGAACACACGATGACGCGCCGGCCGTGCAGCTCAGCCAGGTCGGTGGGGTGGCCTTCGTACGGACGCGCCATGAGAAAGCCTGGAGGGGCAGCGTCAGCGTAGTCACCGAGGAGTTTCATCAGAACGTCCAGGAGGACCGACTTACCGTTCTTGCCGGACCCGAAAAGGAACGGCAAGACCTGGCCACCCACATCACCTGTGAGCGAATAGCCGAGAAGTAGCTGCAGGTAGTCGATCATCTCCCGGCCTTCGGCATCGTCGCCGAAGGTGTCCGTGAGGAACCTCTCCCAACGGGGCGTGACGGTGTGCAGGGGCCCCACCGTGGTGGACCGGGAGTGGAAGTCCTTGTTCGGATCGGGCGTCTTCAGCATCCCGGTGCGCAGGTCGACGATGCCGACCGGGGTGCACAGCGCGTAGTGGTCCGCGTCGAGGCGGGCCGCGTTGAGAACCATCCCGGGAGCGGATTTGGCCTGCGAGAGCATGGCGTTGATGCCTGCGGTGGACAGCGCACGGCGACGGTGATTTTGCAGGGCACTCGTCGTGAAAGTCCCCCGGGGGTCGTGTGTGGCGATGCTCTCCGCCAGATCGCCGGCAGCCCAGAGGACGGTGTCGTCCTCGTCGATCTGCCAACGCGTGGTGTCCCAGCGGTACCAGCCGATACCGGGCACGTGCCGGTAGTCGTTGGCATACAGCTTGACGAACAGCTTGGCATTGCCTCGGTCGGACAGGGTGTCGGGAAGCAAACCGTCGGCCGTCGCCTCGCCGACAAGGGTCCTGCCGTTCTCGGCCTGCGTAGGCCGGGGCACGGCGGCGGTGCCCTGGGCGCGGATCTGAGCGGCTACGGCTTCAGGGTCGAATTCGAAGAGGGCCTCGGGCCGCGGCGCCGTCATGGGCGCCTCCCGTTGTCGTAGAGCGGGCGTTTGAGACCTGCGGTGAGACCGCTGCGAACGATCTGTTCGATGCGGTGCTCCTGTCCGGGGCGAGCTGTGATCGCGGTTTCCTTCAGGACGCGTTCGGCCTCTTCCTGCGGCAGTCGGCCCGCCGCGATGAGCCCTCCCAGAGTGTACGCAGCCCGGTTGAGGGCGTCCGAGAACCCGGCTCCCTCGGCCACCTGCCCACAACTCTCCACGGGAGCCAGGACGGAGGCGAGGAGCTGAGGCTCTTGCCGTCCCCCCGCAGCCAGCACGGCCTGCCTGGCCCGAGGGGGGACGGGACGGGGAGCGGGAATGCTGGCAGCGGGCAGGTGACCCGTCCTTTCGAGCTCCTGGCTCAGCCAGAGCGGAAGGGGTGCCGGTTCGCGGACGTCCCCGACGGGCCTGTACGCCCCCTGCTGCGTCGAGGTGCCGGGAGCGATGATGTAGCTTCCATGGGCTCGGACGTCCACCTGCCAGGCCAACGCTCGTCCGGAACTGGAACCGACGGACGACTGCCAGCGCCGGTGGTCCCCGGCCCGGTACCAGACGTGCAGGCCCCCTGACGGGGTGCGCACCCTCAGCGTGGATGTGTCCTCCGCCGGGCTTGGCTGCCCCCGCAGGGCGGCCAGAACGGCGAGCGTGTGGAATCCGTTGGACAGCCCGGTGAGATCGATGTGCTCGGCAATGGGGATGCCAGGAAGGATCCGGTCGCGTGTGGGGGGCTGGACGAGGTGTGCGTCGATGTCGATGACCACCAGGCCGGCTCGACCGCACGAGACCCCGATGCCGAACTGTGGATTGGTCCGCCACCAGCGCTGAATACGGTCCTGGTCCAGGGTTGCGGCGTGGAAGCCGTGACACCACCTGCCTGCAGGGATGCAGGGGCAGGCGGACGGCGCATGGGGATGTGCGCGACAGTCGCTGCAGTTGGCGGCCGGGGTCTTGCGGCCCGGAGCCAGGGGGTGGACGGGCCAGCCACGGCGCGCACACCAGCGGGCCGTGGCAAGGGCAAGGTCAGCGACTGAGTGCCGCGGAGCGAGCTCGCCTGAGTCGCTGCGAGAAAACCGCAGCTCAGCGGGCATTTGTTCCCCAATCAGCGACCGAAGCGACTCAACGATGAACTTAGCCTAGCGAATGCGGCCGGTGCGGTCATGGAGCCCATGCGGAAGAGCTGCGGCACCGTGTCGACGAACCGTCCGAACGGCAGCCAGCAGCGACCGTACCGGCGCGGCAGCGACTGAGAGTGCTTCGGTCGCTGCTCCTGCGTCCAGAGAAAAAGCCCAGGTCAAGCAGCATACAGCTGAACTAACAGCGACTGAAGCGACTGAAGCTTGCTATATATGACGCACACGCGCACACGCGAATGTCTTCATATACCCGAAACTTCAGTCGCTTCAGTCGCTGTCTCGTCTTGATCATGCCTCTGACCTGCACGTTTACTGAGACCGAGGGCAGCGACTGAAGAGTCGCTGAGTCGCTGTTCTCCAGTCTCAGAACCGAGTGCATCGCAGCGACCGAAGCGACCAAAGCGACCGAAGGTCGGGAACCGTCTCGACGAAGGCCATCAGGCTTGCTCGGTTCTGCGGGACGACGTGCTGGTCATGCCCTGCCCGAAGGCAACGCAGCGACCCTACAGTTCCTGCGGGTGCCTTCCCTGGACAGGTCTGCGGACGCGGACGAGCGACCAGCCTCCCCTCCCCCGCTGGCAGGTTCCGGGCTGACCCCTGTGGTGGGGAGCCGGTCGAGCCCAACACAGATGGATACCACTCCCCCGACCAGCCGGGGTCCCGTGTCCTGGGCGGGGAGAACAGGGTGGGGACAGGAGATCGAAGAGCTGGCGTTGGAGACACTTCCAGGCTGAGAAAGGTGCTTTCCGGTGCGTCGCCTGCTCGCCAGGCGTGAGCACGGAAGCGAGCGGCCAGGCGGTGGCTGTCCGCGGCGAGGTGAAGCGTCGTGGTCGAACCGCAGCCGGAGCGCCCGGCCGGCCTGCTCGACCGGCCCGCGGACCGGGCCTCTCTTGACGGGCTTCAGCGATGTGCTGGTGGACGTGGACAATGGTGCAGTCGACCGCGCCGACCCAGGCCGGGGTCACCTGCGGCGCCGCCCCTGGGCGAGCAGAGTGCTGAGGACCGCAGGACGGGACAGTACGGCCTCCGCCCTGGGCCAAGCCTGGGTGTGGTGCTTTCTCTCCCCTCATCAACGGCCTGTCGACGCCTCCTAGCCTGGTGACACCACTCCCCCGACCATCAGCAACAGGAGGGAGAAGTCCTGCCGGACCCGGAGGCCGAGCCCCATTGCGGAACCGTAGAAGGCGGTAACCAGGGAGACTTCTCCTGGCTCCCGGGTGTTGAGTGGGGTCTGGTCGGAGGTCAGGGGATGTAACAATCCTCCCCCACTGCGGTGCACCGGGTATGGAGGCACATCACGGGACCAAACAAGCCTTGGAGGCTGCTGAGGACTTGCTGGTGCCGACGGACGAGCAGGCATCTGACAAGCCATCAGAGTCTTGTCCAGGGACGATTTTGCGAACGCTGTTCTCTTGCGACCTGTCCAGCACATTCCTTAGGTCGTGCCTGCTGACAGTTCTCTGGAGCGTTTGGCCTCACAGGCAGCGAGTGACAGCCGGGTCGCCAAGCCCTGGCCGGTCGATCATTTCCGGAGTGCGTTGCCGCTTCCTGGCGGGAGACCTCTGTCCGAGCGAGCGAGCCCCTCATTCCCTGCACCACCTACGCCAGTGAGGCGTACCGCCGTGCAGTCGGCGCAGATCATGAACCCAAACCAAGGGAGCTCCCGCACTCCGTTGTGCGTTACCACGCGGGCTGCCGCCGGCCCTGAGAACTCGTAACACGATCTTGACCACGCGTTCGGGCGCTTTCCGACGTAGGCGCTCACGGTCCTGGCCGGCTTTCGCTGGATTGCCCGCGAAGGCGAGTTCATCGCCGCCCCGAGCGGGCCCACCCCATTCACCGAGAGCCCGTTGCAGCAGTCGGACCTCGTCCTGGGTCAGGACCTCGCGTGGCCTCACCACTTGTTCGGACACCGGTCCCGCCTCTCCGCCGTGGCCTTCGCCGCAGGACGATCAAGGTATCTCTTCCAGAGTCTCCTCCAGCAGATAGGGGCGCAGGTGAGCGAGGCGAAGGCGTCGTGGAGGTCGCGATGTTCCCATTCGACGGCGAGGCGCTTGAACTGGTGCAACAGGGCGAACGTCTGCTCCCCCGCAGTTCCTTTCGGTTGGGGTTGCTGTCGTAGCCCTTGTCGCTCAGGAGAGCGTCGGGGCGCTTGCGGGGGTGGCCGACGTGGTCGGCGATTGGCGGGACTCTCGACCAGGGCGAGGGTCGGGGTGACGTCGTTGACGTTGGCCGCGGTGGTGATGACCTTTCCGACAGCAGCATCCGGTGCAGTTTGTCGAAGACCCCGGCTACCCGCCATCGCTCCAGGCGCCGCTAGCGGGTCTGGCCGGAGCCGCTAGCCAGGCTGCCCAATGGCAGCTGCGGCGGCCACGGGATCCCGGTGTAGAGCACAAACGCGATGCCCTGCAGGCATGGCCCGTCGCGCACTGGTCTGGGTCTGGCCGAGTGCTCGGGCCAGGACGCAGGACCGGCTCGAGCATCGTCCACAACTCGTCGTCCCTGACCCACGGCTTGACGCTCGCACCTTTCCGAACGGCTCAATCGTCGTACCGGTTACGGCCGACCGGCATCAGACCAGAACCGGGGTAGTGACGCGTGGCCCGGTGAGGCGGCCCCGCCTCAGGTGGTGACGGCTTGCGGTGGTGAGCTATTACGTCGTAATACAGGAACCAGGAAACGTCCGTCAGCTCAGCCAGGCATGGTGGATCGCCCTCATGGAGCGACCGCCTAACGACCGACCCCCTGTGAAGCAGGATGCGGAGGCCTCCAGCGTGGAGGCAATGTCTGCCGACGATGAGATCTGCGCGGCACCCCTCCACCCCGGCAGGCCTGCGTTCTCACTGCGTCGTGTGCCTGCGGAGCAGCGGAAGGCAGCTCTGACAGGCGTCTTCCTCTGGGGTGTACCTCCGGGAACACGTGGACGTGCAACATGGCAAGGCAGTCACTGACGCTCGTTCGGCTGGTGTGGAGTAGGTAGTACTGGCGCGCCTGCTTGTGCGATGAACACCTTGAGCGCCGTGTTCAACAAGGCTCGACGTCTCCGGGGCGAGTCCCAGATTGCCATGCACCGACTGGCTGAGCAGCGTGCTCAGGAGAGAGCTACTGCACGACACCATCAGCTTGCGTTTCCGGCGCACTGGCTCTTGCCAGAGGGGTGAGCTGACCTTGAACGAGGATGCCGAACTGCGACCCAAGTGCTCCGCCCCAACCGATATCTGCGGGCGGCGATACGTGCCATGTCGCAGTACGGCCAGGGAGTGGGGCAGCCTCCTAGTAGCAGCCGTGCCCCGGTGAGGGCCTAGAGTCAGGCCAGCGAGGTGCCCCCTGGCTATTACGTCGTAATGGCCGGCCACTAGATGAGACGTGAGCTAGGCCGTTTCGTTTGGATCTTGCAAGGCTTGTCATACTTCCCGAGTGGAGATGCAAGCCGAGGAGGCAGCGCGGCGTTGGCTGGCTGATCAGGGTGTCAGCCAGGTGCGCCATGGGTGGGTGAGCGACGAGAAGCCGGACGCGTTGCTCACCGCCAACGAGGTAGCGCACTCCTGGGCCGGTGATGTGTTCGCCGAAGACCTGGATGCAGACGGCCAGGTGAGGTTGGCTTTCGGGCTGCTGGACCTCCTCGACGAGTACTGGGTCACGTGCGAGATTCGGTTCGCGAACGAGGGTGCGGAGGGTCCCCTGCCAGCCGACGTGATGTGGGACGGCTACCGTCAGCGACTGGAGGCGGACCGGGACTCTGAGGCCGTCACCTACTCGCTGTGGGTGGACTGGTTCGAGGACCACGCCACTTCCGCGACGGCCTTCGCCGAGGTTCTCGGCAACGACATCGACCGGATAGTGGCCGAGCGATCGGAGGCCCTGCTCCGCCGAGCCCGTCGGGTTCTGGAGTGTTCGGGTTCGGTGCGCTGGACGGTGAAGGAGCTGACGTACCGCACCGCCATGCGACTTCCTGCCCTGCACTCGGCCCTCTTCCGCGGCCTTCTGGCGAGCTTCCACGACGTCTACGGCGACCTGGAGCCGACTGCCGCACTGACCTTCCTCGGCCAGCTGGATCTCCCCACGAACACCCAGCACCTTGCCGAACTGCGCCACGTACTTGCCGCCGGGCACAAGAATCACTACCGCAGCCTTGGCGCCTGGGACGATGCGCTTCACTCCTGCTCCTGAGCCGTTGGCCTGGCAGACCAAAGAAAGATGCCAGCGACGTAGAGTCCGGCCAGGTAGATGGTTGCGGTCTTCTCGTAGCGGGTGGCGAGGCCCCGCCACTGCTTCAAGCGGTTGATGCAGCGTTCGACGGTGTTGCGCTGCTTGTACGCCTCGCGGTCGAAGGCGGGTGGCCTACCGCCCTGGCTGCCGCGCCGCAGCCGGTGGCCGCGTTGATCGGCCGGAACGGGGATGACCGCCCGGATTCCGCGCTTGGTGCTCGCGGATCGCGCGTGAAGAGTACGCCTTATCGGCCAGGACCACGTCCGGCCTGGTACGGGGACGTCCTCGTTGCCGAGGGACGCGGAGGCGGGCCATGACGTGAGCGAAGACGGGCGCGTCACCGGCCTGTCCGGCGGTGAGCACGAAGGCCAGTGGCCGACAGTGAGCGTCAGAGGCGAGGTGGATCTTCGTGGTCAGTCCACCACGAGAACGGCCGATGGCATTGTCATCGGGCTCGCCGGCTGCGTGCTGGTGCGCGCGCACGACAGTGGAGTCGACCGAGACGGCCCAACCAAGGTCTTCCTCGGCATCGGCCTGTGCGATGAGTGCGGTGAACACCCGCTCCCAGGTGCCGTCGATGGCCCACATCCGCAGCCTGTTGTAGACGCCCCTCCAGTTCCGTACTTCTTGGGCAGGTGGACCCACTGCGATCCGGTCTGGAACTTCCAGGCAATCGCATCGATCACCTCACGGTGATCCCGCCACCGGCCACCCCGCTGCGGCGTCCGATCTGGCAACAACGGCTCGATCCGCGCCCACTGCACGTCAGTCAACGGCACACCCAGACCAACGATCAGTTGATCCAAACGAATCGGCCTAGCCGCGCATGAGATGCCTACACGAGGGACCTCTGCCATTACGACGTAATGAGGTGTCCGTGAGACACCTCGACGAAGGTACTGGTCGACGTCTGAGGTCCACTCCCCCGTTGCCTCAGGTGCCTTGCTGCCAGGTGTCTATTACGTCGTAATGGGCATCTGGCAGCGTCTGGCCCGGCGCTGGATCTGCTGTGGGTACAGAGAGACAGGCCAGGCCGGAAACTGAGTCGTGGGTCCAGCCGCAGGAGGATGAGGAAGCCTGAGTGACGGTGACGAGAGTGCCGCAGTGGTGCCAGCTGTGCCAGGTACGGCCTTCGAAGTGGTCCAGGCCCTAGAGGTGTTGAGTTCGCGGTAGTCGTGCTGGATCCGCTACCGCGTCTTCGCCCACCGCGTCAGTTCAGTGCCGGGGTGGTGGCAGGCAGGTGCGATATCTGGTAGTCCGTCGGAGAGCTCTGGCCCTCCGGCCATCCGACGCGGAGTGTCCGGACGGGCAGGACGCTGTCCTACCCGTTGCGGCCGCCGACACCTCCTGGGCTGGGCCAGGTACTGCTTGCCCGCGGGCCGCACTGTCAGCACCGCGAACCGCGAAGTCATCGCGGTTCGCGCAGGCGGGCAAGGAAGGGCGGTGTGAGTCCGCCGTAAGCATGCTTAGCGGCCGGGGCAGCCTTCGAGGTGGGCGATTTTCTTCCCGGTCATGGCCAGACGTAGGACGGCCCTGGCTCCTGGAGAGCGAGCCGGAACGGGGGGCTGATGCCGTAGCCGGCATCGGCGACCACAACTGGCGCCTTCAAGTGCCATTCGGCGAGTGTGTCCAGGAGGCCGAGCGCGAGACGCCACTTCTCCCGGTGCACCATGTCCATGAGGCTCCTGCGCCGCAGGCACGGTCCGGTTCGTTCGTCCACTCACGCGGCAGATGCAACTGCCACTCCCACGGGCACGAAGCGGTGTCGTTGGCGGCATAGTCACTGACTGCGACCTGGCAGTTCGCTCGCTTCCCTACCCGCTCCGCAGCACTAGCGGGCCTCCCACCAATGGCTTGCCGCACTGGGGAACGACACCTCGTCGATGACCCACACCTCGGGCCTGACAACTCCGGACAACCTCTCGGCCATCCGCTGTCTGACCGGCAGCGGGCCCCACGGAGACTGGCTCACGAACTGCTGCAGGGCCTGCGTGCCCCCGTCCGGCAGACGCTCGGCCATCGGCCGGATGGACTTGGGTCGGCCGTCCAGCATCAGCCAGACCTCGCGGATGACACTCATCCCGCCGCCGCTGATCCTGCCGTGGCTCCAAAAGCAAACACCTCAGCAATGAACGCCGATGACTCCCCCCGGCGCCGTCCCACCTCCCCCAGCCTCCATCAGCGGCAGATCACCTGCGAGCGGCTCCGCACTGGCAGCCTGCCTATTACGTCGTAATAGTGGAGTCGCCTGGCGACATTCCCCCAGGGGGACACCTCGCCGGTCATATGCAGGGACTGGACCGTCCCCTCAGCAGGGGCACGAGGCAGCACATCGACGGGGTCAGGCCGGGCTGCAGGTGAACTGATCGTTCCATCGGCCGGGACCCCGAACGTCCGACCCTGACACTGCCGGACGCCGAGTAGGGGACTCACGAGAGGTGGTTAGCGGGATCTGCGGAGGCTGTGTCGGTCGGACAGCCTGGCGGGAGATGTTTGAGCTGTGGGCGTGGGAGACGGTTCGAACGCTTCTCGCCGCTAGTCTGCCGACCGGATCTGGCGCCGACTCTTGGCGCAGTTCACCAGCACTTGGATGTCACAGCTGCGGTTGATTGGACGGTCGCGTGTGTTGCTTCCACGATCGTGCGATCCCTCTTGTATGCGGTGGGGACCACGAACCCCTTGCGGGCACGCATTTTCTCGCACTCCAGGGCCCACCCGAACTCGTAGCCCCAGTGCCCCGCCATCGGCACGAAGCGACCTCGCCACGTGCGTTCCGGGTCGTCCTGGGGCAACGGCTCGATCACCTCGTCCGACCAACGGGCAAGCACGATGACCTCGGCGTCTCTACTCATGCCGGAGTATCACCGCATCCGACTGACCCATCGGACAGCCCCTAGTCCAGCGTTGCTTCAACCAACCGCTCACGTCGGCAGTAAGCCGATGGTTCCGGAACGTTTGCCTCGGCTGCTCGACTGCGCACGAGGGGAACAGCGTTCAAGGCGACGCCGGGGGAACAGGTGCGCTGCTGAGAGGCACGACAACGCAATGCGACGTGCCTCGTTGCGGACGACCTGTTTCTGACCTGCCATCAGATTTTTCGTCAGGAACGATTTTGCGCTCAACGGCGTAGGCCCGTCAGAGAGACCGGCGCGGCTCGCAGCCGGTGTCGGGAGCTGAGGTATGACGCTGCGGCCGACCTATTACGGCGTAATAGCTGCCGTCCATGCCCAGACGAGTCCTCCTCGAGTGCTGCAAGCGGCTCCACGGCGCGCCCCGCGGTGTCGAGAGCGGGGGAGAGGGGCGACGGCGGCAGAGGAGAAGGGGGTGACGCAGGAGAGAGGTGAGCCGAACGGGTCCTCCATTACGTCGTAATAGGAGGCGCCGTTGGCTGAGGGCCGGCCAGGTATGCCTGATTATGCGATGGTTGGTCCGTCACGTCTTCCTGATTGCTAACGTGTCGCTGCAGCGATGGAGCGAAGACGTTAGTAAGGTGTCTCCCATGAGTTCGCCAGCCACTTCCAGCGACCGCGAGAAGGTCGTCTCCAAACTGCCGGGATGGCTCCGGCAGAACCTCAAGATCAGAGCCGCACAACGGGGCATCGAGATTCAGGCAGCCGTCGAACAGGGCATCAGGGACTGGTGCGGTCTCGCCTCGACAACGACTTCTGTCGACACGTCCGGTGCCGACTCCTTCTCCACCTTTCTTCCGCCGGGCCAGTGGGACGACTTCCGGCAGGTTGTCGCCGACCGTCGGATCTCCCTGATCCAGGGTCTGGCCCAGTCCGTCCAGTTGTGGCTCGACACGCATCCGGCGCCCGACGTCGAACGCCCCGAGATCACTCGACGCATCATCGTGTGCAACCAGAAGGGAGGAGTCGGGAAGACCGCCATCACCGCCGGCCTCGGTGAAGCGCTCGCGGAGGACCCCAATACGCTGCACAGCGTGCAGATTGCCAAGGCGCTGACCAAGGCACTGAGAGCCAGTGAGGCGGGGCAGGACGACCAGGTCACCGGGGACCCCCTCGACATCGAGAACCTGCCTGGTCTGGGTCTTCGAGTGCTCCTCGTCGACTTCGATCCGCAATGCCACCTGACCAATCAACTCGGTGCGAGCCCCCTGCCGATGAATGGTGACAGCCTCACCAACCACATGGCGGGTGATCCCAAGGGTGATCTGCGGGACCTCGTCGTCTCCATCGACGACGCCGCTTTCGGTGGCCGTCTCCACCTGTTGCCCGCGTGCAACGATGCCTTTCTCCTTGATGTACGACTCTCTGCGGTGCGGGCCCGGGAGGCCGCGCTCGAACGTGCTCTGGCACCGCTCGAAGCCGATTACGACGTCATCCTCGTCGACTGTCCGCCCAGCCTGGGTCTGAGCATGGACGCGGCCTCCTACTACGGACGCCGCCGTGAGGGTGAGAAGCCCGGGCAGTCGGGCGCTCTCATCGTCGTGCAGGCGGAGGACAGTTCGGCGGACGCCTACGAGCTGCTCACCACGCAGATCGAAGACCTGCGCGGTGACCTGCAGATCGATGTCGACTACCTCGGCATCGTCGTCAATCTGTACGACTCACGACGTGGCTACATCGCCACTTCCTCCCTTCAAGGGTGGGTCGACATAAAGGATCCGCGCGTAGTCGGACTCATCGGGGATCTCAAGGAGCAGAAGGAAGCGGTTCGCATGAAGCAGCCGCTGCTGTCCTACGCTCCGAGGTCCCAGCAGGCGATCGGCATGCGCGCACTGGCCAGGGAGATCGCATGAGCAAGGCCGACCAGCTGGGAGCCGGCCGTTTCGGTGGGGGAGCGCGGCCCGTCAGCGCTCGCCGTCAAGCGGTCGCTGCCGCTACGGGGGTACCCACTGATGGCGTCGCTCCACCTTCGGTGCTTCCCCTCAACCGCATCAGCACCAATCCCGACAACCCCCGTTCCACGCTGGGCGACCTCACTGACCTCGCCGGAAGTTTGAAGACGCATGGTCAGAAGCAGGCGATCACCGTGATGAACCGTGACGCCTACCTCAAGGCCAATCCGGACCGCGAGGCAGACCTCGAGCCCGACACCACCTACGTCGTGATCGACGGCAGCAGCCGACTCGCGGCGGCTCGCGAAGCAGGGCTGGCCACGATCAAAGTCATGGTCAGTGACGACGAGGGCAGCACCTCCGAGGAACTGCTCGAGTCGGCCCTCGTCGCCAACATTCATCGACAGGACCTCGAAGAGCTCGACGAAGCCCGAGCACTGCAGCGGCTTCTGGCCATCCACGGCAGCCAGACTGCCCTGGCCAAGCGGCTGCACCGTTCGCAGGGCTGGGTGTCTCAGCGGCTCGCCCTGCTGAACCTCACTCCGGAGCTTCAGGCACGGATCAACGAGGAGCCCATTGATCTGCTGCGAGCGGTGGGGAACAAGCCCCCGGAGGACCAGCAAAGGGTCCTCCAGGCACTGAAGGACGAACGCGCCAGAAAAGAGGCTGCCAAGAAGAAGGACCGCGGCACCCCACGGCCGGTCGAGGAGCCCCGCTCCGCGACAGTGAATGACGATGTGCCAACAGCGACCGGCACGGCTGTCGGGAGTCAACCGGAACCGGAGGCGCCGGAGGAGACGGATGACGTGTCGGAGGCCGGGCCGTCCTCCAGGGCTGTGCCTGAGCCGCGGGCAGACACCGTGACTCCGGTCACCACGCGGCCGGACGCGCTTGGTACGCGCGGTGATGAACCGCGCGCACGGCGGGTTCCCTACGACGAGCCAGGAGCGCTTGCGATGCTTCTGGACCGCAACATCGAAAGTGATGACGCCTTCTTCACCCTCCTGCGCTTCCTGAGCATGAAGGCTGCCAACCGGGACCGGAAACGGCTGGCCGAAATGGTGCGATCCCTCGCAGAAGTTCCCACCACCGGGGCTGAGTAGCGCAAACGGCCGAGCGATTCCCCCTGTGCCGGTGAGCACGTGCCCTGACGTCCGCCGCCCCACGGCTTCCGCTGTTGCCCGTCCGGTGCGGTGGGGAGCGGTGATTGAGGCTCTCTTGCGCCGACGCCGACGCCGACGCCGGGGGGAGTGGGGGTGCCCTCCTGTCTCAGACGGCGTCTTCTGCCGGGGCCAACCGGCCCGACCGCGGAAGGCCGGCTGCTTCAGGAGACGGTCGCGAGTGCCCTGTTGCGGCGGACGAAGGGCCAGAAGGAGGCGCCGATGACGCCGTCGAGACCGGTGTCTCCTGCGGTCATACCTGACGCCGGAGCAGAGTGTGGGCGCAGCGAAGGCTGTGCGAGAGCGAATGCGTCAGGGCCTCCCACGAGCTCAACGACTCGCTCAGTTTCTGTGCAATACTTGACTGGGCAACAAAAGGTGGAGTCGTGCTTATGGAGCCCGCCCCCACCCCAGACAGTGGGCGACCTCCTGCATCGGGCAACCCCCGGGCATGAGAGCCGTCCTGGCGTACGGCGTTGGGTCCCCGCGGGTCGGCGCCGGCCGCCCACGATCGGGTGGCCCGAGTATTCCCGGGCGGCCGGAGGGCGGTCACTCCCCGCCGCGTGCCGGGTTGCCTCACGATTCCCTCGACGACCTGGTCGCGGCGCGGCCGACGACCGTCCAACCCCGTATAAGGATCAGCATTTTGCACAAGAGAAGAAGGCGACTTCGACTTCCCCTCGTCATCGCGGTGGGGGCGCTGGCCGCGGGCGGTCTGGCCACAGTGCAGTTCACCGCCCTTGCCGACACCGGAGCGGGCGCCGTCTCCGAGGCGCGACAGCAGGACTTCGCCGCCGCCGCGGCGGAGTACGACATTCCCGTCAATGTCCTGCTCGGCGTGGCGTACCAGGAATCCGGCTGGGACGCGCACGGCGCGATGCCCAGCGCCGACGGTGGCTTCGGCCCCATGCATCTCACGGACGTCACGCCGGAGATGATGGCCGGCGGCGACGCCGGCGCAGCCGGCCGTGCCGAC
Organism: Streptomyces tendae; assembly: GCF_008632955.1. Lineage (NCBI taxonomy): Bacteria > Bacillati > Actinomycetota > Actinomycetes > Kitasatosporales > Streptomycetaceae > Streptomyces > Streptomyces tendae. The sequence goes on along the minus strand of NZ_CP043960.1, from coordinate 43,109 downwards.
CTCGGCTCCCTGACCGCGAACCCTGCTTTGCACACGCTGCAGGCCGCCGCGAGGCTGACCGGCATGTCCGAGGACAGCCTCCGCAAGGACCCGGTGGCGAACATCCGTGGCGGTGCCGCCCTTCTCGCCTCGTATCAGAAGCAGGTGGCCGGCGGTACGTCATCCGACGTGTCCCAGTGGTACGGCGCCGTGGCCCGCTACAGCCAGTCGCCGCAGAAGCAGGCCGCGGTGGCCTTCGCCGACCGCGTCTTCAAGACGATCGGCAAGGGCGCCGCCGGTGTGACCCAGGACGGTCAGCGTATCCGTCTGGAAGGTACACCCGCCGTCCGTCCGGCCACCTCGCAGGTGGACAGGCTGCACCTCAAGGCATCGGACGTGGCCACCACGGAATGCCCGCCGACGGTGCAGTGCACCTTCGTGCCTGGCTCGCCTGCGGGTGTTCAGGTCGCCAACCGGCCCGCCAATGGCATCCGGATCGACACCATCGTCATCCACGACCTGGAGACCACGTACGACGCCGGTGTCAGAGGGCTGGCCCAGCCCACCAACTCCGCGGCGACGCACTACGTGATGCGATCGTCCGACGGCGCGGTGACCCAGATGGTGCCGACGAAGGACATCGCCTTCCACGCCGGCAACTACTCCACGAACCTGCACTCCATCGGCATCGAGCACGAGGGTTACGCGGTACAGGGCGCCAAGTGGTACACCGAGGCGCAGTACGAGGCCACGGCGGAGCTGGTGAGGTACCTCGCGGAACGGTTCAGCATACCGCTGGACCGTCAACACATCGTGGGTCATGACAACGTTGCCGGACCTGCCGACGCCTATGTGTCCGGTATGCACTGGGACCCGGGCAACGGCTGGGACTGGGGCCACTTCATGCAGTTGCTCGACCGCCCGATCAGCGGCTTGCACGGGGTCCCCGCCGTGGGTTCGGTGGTGACGATCGCTCCGACGTTCGCCGACAACGTGCAGACCGTGCATGTCTGTCCCTCGGACGACCCGACCGGTGAGACGACCGCTTGCACGGACAAGCAGCAGGCGTCCAACTTCGTCTATCTGCGGACGGGTCCGAGCGAGACGGCGCCGCTCTTCGGCGACCAGGCCATCCATGGCACGGGCGCCGGCACGAACCGCATCAACGACTGGGGCGGCACTGCCCAGTCGGGACAGCAGTTCGTCGTCGCCGAGGTACAGGGGGACTGGACCGCCATCTGGTACAGCGGCGCGAAGGTGTGGTTCCACAACCCTGACGGCATGAACGCCAAGCGCAGCTACGGCGTGAAGATCATCCGGCCCATCTCCACCGCCCCCGTGGCGGTCTACGGGCAGAGTTACCCGGACGTGTCCGAATATCCGGCCGGCCTGAGCCCGTCCAAGCAGGCCCCGCTCAGCATGTATTCCGTCCCGGCGGGCCAGGCGTACGTCGCCACCCAGGCCGCGGCCGTCACCGACGACTACTTCAAGAGCAGCGGAACGGTCGTCCTGGGCGCCAAGAAAATGTACACGATCCAGTACAACCACCGCGTGGCACTGGTCTACGCGAACGATGTCACGGCGACCTCCGTGACCCAGCATTGGGAGAACGGCGGCTCCTGACGCCTGCTTCCCGACCACGAGGGTCCCGTTGCGCACCACATCGGCAACGGGTCCCTCGCCTGTCGGTCCGGGGCCCGCGACACGGTTGCCTCCTGGGTCACGGTGGTCCCACGCCTTTTCATGTGGTTCATGGGCCGGGGAGACCTCGCGTTGCCCGGCTCCGCTCCCGGCTCGTCAGCGACTACTTCGGGATCCCTCTTGTTGCACTCCTGCTCGGCGGAATCGTGGGCGTGCTGACCGTGATGTCCCCCATCTCCCGGGCCGCTTCGTCCCTCACCGGTCACCCTCCGGGCACACCGCCGCCGGCCGAAGGTCTCCTCACCCGCGAAGCCGACCGGGCACATCGGGGCTGTCAGGCCAGGGCGGCGATTGCCTGATCGTCGTGAACGCCCAGGAGCGCGCGGCAGCTCGGCCAGAGGGTGTCGAGCTGGGAGGGGTTGTTGTACAGCTTGGCGAAGAGCACCTGCCCCTCCAGTTGTGCGACCACGGAGCGGGCCGTGTCCCGGGTGTCGCTCAACGTCACCTCGCCACGTTCCTGAGCCTCCTGGATGACCGCGTCGACCATGTTCACTTCGGTCTCGAAGATCTCCTGCAGACGCAACCGTATGGCATCGGCCTGATTGCTCATCTCCAGCGAGAGGTTTCCGAACATGCAGCCCAGTACGGCCCCGTAACTTCCCTGGCCTTCCCGCTGTCGCGCTTCCGTGGCCTCCAGCAAGTGGCGCAGCCGCCGCAGGGGCTCGTCGTCGGCCTCCAGGATCGATTCCCAGTCATGCCGTTCGGCGGCCCAGTGCATGTCGATCACGGCCAGCGCCAAAGCCTCCTTGGACTCGAAGAAATAGTAGAAACTGCCCTTCGGTACCCCGGCTGCCTTGCAGATCTCGGCGACACCGAGGCTCGAGTAGCCGCGCTGCCCCAGCAGCGACTGGGCCGCGAGGAGGATCTTGTTCTTTGCTTCGCTTGTACGTCCCATACCACAAGTATACGACCGACCGTCTATTACTGCTGAGATCGTTCGCGACAGCGACTGTGAGCTCGGGACTCCCAGCAGAGAGGAACATGGTCCTGGATACCCGCACGGCGACGGGCGCAGCCTGTCTGCATGGGAAGCAGGCGAAACAGTAAGTCGGCGGACGGCGGCCCGGCCCGTGGTCCCGCCGCAGCACCCCGGCCGTACGGCCCACGTGCGGCGGGAAGCTCTCAAGACTCACCGTGGCGGCACGTTCTCCAGGCCGCCGCCGCGCTCGCCGCAGGCATGGGCGTCGGCCGGTTCGTCTACACGCCCATCCTTCCGCTGATGCACACGCAGGCCGGACTGTCGGCCGGCGCCGGCGCCGATCTCGCAACCGCCAACTACGTCGGCTATCTGATCGGTGCCCTGGCCGGCACCCTCGTGCCGCGGCTGGTCGGCTCCTCCACCGTGCTGCGGAGCTCCCTCCTCGCGCTGGTGGCGTCCCTGGCCGGAATGGCACTGACACAGAGCACCGCAGTCTGGCTCCTCCTGCGGCTGGTAGCGGGCGCCTTCAGTGCGATGATCTTCGTCATCGCCGTCAATGCGCTCCTCAGCCACTTGCGGGAACACCCGGCCCACCTCCCCGGCTGGGCCTTCGGCGGCGTCGGAGCCGGCATCGCGCTGTCCGGCCTGCTCGTTCTGGTGCTGCGCGCGGTGGGCACCTGGCGGAGTGCGTGGTGGGCCTCCGCTGCGCTGGCGGTGCTGCTGACGCTGGCCGCCTGGGGCCTTCGCCCGGACCCGGCCGCCCGGCGGGCGCCGACGGCGTCGGGCACGGAGCCTCGGCCGAGCGGGCCGCGGAACCACCGCTGGTTCAGCGCGCTGTTCGCGTCCTACACACTCGAGGGCATCGGCTACATCATCGCCGGTACGTTTCTGGTCGCGGCCATCAATCAGACCCTTCCCGGCTCGATCGGCAGCGGGGCGTGGGTGCTGGTGGGGCTGGCGGCCATCCCTTCCTCCGCGTTCTGGGCCGGTTTGGGACGCCGCTGGTCCCGGCCGGACCTCCTGCTGGCCGCCCTCGGCGTGCAGGCGGTGGGCATCGCCCTGCCCGCGCTGGCCGGGGGAGTGGCGGCCGCGTTGATCTCGGCGGTGCTGTTCGGCGCCACCTTCATCGGTGTGAGCACGCTGGCCCTGGGAACGGGAGCCCACCTGCGCTTCCCACGGGCCGTGGCAGCGCTGACCGCCGGATACTCGGTGGGTCAGATCCTCGGCCCGCTGGTCGCGTCGCCTCTCCTGCGCCACGGCTACCACCAGGCTCTGCTCCTGTCTGCCGCCGTGGTGCTGGCCGCCGCCTTTGCCGCGTTCCTGCTGCGCATCGGCTTCCCGCACGCGATGCCGGAGGAGACGGATCGGGCCGGCGGTGACCGCCACACGGCGCCGGGGGCGGTGCAGAAGGCCGGAAGCGGTTCCCCCTCCTAAGGGGGGTGCTCCGCTGAGGCATGAGGAACCCGGGAGACGAGGAAGCCGACCGCACGTACCGCGCAAGCCTGCGCGGTGTCAGCGAGGCCCGGCCCGGCCGACGGCCCGGTCGACGAGGAGACAGCACCGGACGCGCGGGCCGGGCGCGGTGGTACACAGGCCGTCTGTGGGCGACCGCGGTTCACCGGCCGCCCACACGGACTGCGGTACACCGCACCTCCTCCGCTACCGGCTGCCCGCGCATCGCCCTCGGCTGGAAGTCGTGCGTGAGGGGCCAGCTACGCCCGTGCTACAACGGCCGGCCACCCTCGTCCCGGTATGTCTCCAGCAACCGCAACCAGACTTCGCTGATGGTGGGAAACGCGGGCACGGCGTGCCACAGCCGGTCCAAAGGCACCTCGCCCGAGACGGCGATCGTCGCGGACTGCAGGAGTTCCGCCACGCCCGGTCCGGCAAAGGTGACGCCTGCGACGGTGCGACGGTCGGTGTCGATCAGCATGCGCGCTCGTCCCCGGTAACCCGCGGCGTACTGCTGCGCGCCCGCGAGGAGAGAGAGGTCGTAGTCCACCACCTCGACCCTGCGGCCGGTCCGGCGCGCCTCGTGCGTGGTGAGACCCACCGAGGCCACTTCGGGAGTGGTGAACACGACCTGCGGCACGGCCAGGTGATCGGCGGTGCCTGTATGCGCGCCCCAGTCGGAGACGTCGAGCGCCTCTCCTGCCGCGCGGGCGCCGATGATCGCGCCGGCGATCCTGGCCTGGTACTTGCCCTGGTGAGTCATCAGAGCCCGTCGATTGACGTCACCGACGGCATAGAGCCAACCGCCCGGGACATCGGTCACCTGGTAGGTGTCGTCCACCGTGAGCCACGTGCCCGGGGTGAGACCGACCGTCTCAAGACCAAGGTCGGCCGTCCGTGGAGCACGGCCGGTGGCGAACAAGATCTCGTCGGCGGCCAGTTCCGCACCGTCGGCCAGGGTGATCCGGACGTGACCTGCGGTGCCGTCCGGACGCTCGACGGAGGTGACCTCAACACCCGTCCGGATGTCCACTCCCGCCTCGCGGAGCTCCGCCGCGACCAGTTCACCGGCGAAGGGTTCCATCGTCCGCAGCAGCCCTTCTCCGCGGACCAGCAGCGTGACGTGGGCGCCGAGTGCCTGCCAGGCCGTGGCCAGCTCGACACCGACCACGCCACCACCCACCACGGCGAGGCGCCCGGGTACCAGGTCGGCGCCGGTGGCCTCGCGGTTGGTCCAGGGCCGTACGGTGTCGATCCCCGGTATGTCGGGCAGGGCGGTACCCGTGCCGGTGCACACGACCACGGCGTGCCGTGCGGTCAGCAGGACGGTGCGCCTGTCCGGAGTGTGCACCGCCACCCGACGGGGGCCGGTGAGCCTGGCGTGACCGCGGACGAGGTCGACGCCGACGGAGTCGAGCCAGGTGACCTGGTCGTCGTCCTTCCAGTGGCCGGCCATCCTGTCGCGGTGCGCGAAGACCGCGTCCAGGTCCAGTGGCGCTTGCGCGGCGCGACTCATACCGGGAACGCGGCGCGCGTCGGCACGCGCCATCACGGGTCTCAGCAGCGCCTTGCTGGGTTCGCACGCCCAGAATGAGCATTCGCCGCCCAGCAGTTCACGCTCCACGATCACGGTGCTGAGTCCGGCGGCGTGAGCGCGGTCGGCCACGTTCTCACCGACCGGGCCCGCACCGACGACCACCACGTCGTAGGCGCGAGGGGCCTCGTTCATTTCTGTTCCTGTCCTCGAAGGGGCGCGTGGGTCCGTGCGGAGGGCTGAGGTGCCCGTCCCTGCTGCCGTCCGGCTCCCCGGACGGGATCTTCACCGTCCGGGGAGCCGGGTGGTGACTTCCTGCAGTGCCCAGCCGTTGCCGTCCGGGTCGGTGAAGGTGGCGAAGGAGCCGTAGCTGGCGCGGCCGGGGGCCAGGCCGCCCACGCGCCCTTCCTCGGTACCGCGGTGGAAGACTCCGCCCGCGTCGTGGAAGATCTCGCTCATTTCGATGCCGCGGTCGACGAGTTCGGCGTGGGCTGCCTCGATGTCGGAGACGACGAGGTGCAGGCCCTGCTGCGATCCGGGCGCGGCGGTGGTTACTCCGACGCCGAAGAGGATCGAGCACTGGGAGCCGGGGGGCGTCAGGTGCACCACGCGGTAGCTGTCGTCGGCGACGTAGTCGACGTCCAGGCGGAACCCCGCCTTTTCGTAGAAGGCCTTGGCCCGGTCGACGTCGGAGACGGGCAGCACCACAACTTCGAGCTTCAGGTCCATTTTTCGCTCCCTTTTCGTGGACGCAGGAGTGCGCATCGGATGCGTCACCGGTTGAACAGGTGAGATCCTTGCAACCCGCTGCGTCACCTGTCAAGACGGTGACGTGAGTGGGGTGCCCAGGCGGGCCGGAGTGGGTGCTCAGGCGGGCGGAGGTCGGGCCCTGGCTGTGCGCGGGAGCTTGGCAGGGGCCGGTGCTGTCTGTCGGATGGAGGTGCGTGTGCGTGGAGTCCGCGAGGGCACCGCTTCGACGGCCCGGGTCGGCGTTGTCAGTCGCTGGAAGTCGCGGAGCGGCGACGGCCCCGCCCGAGGTGCGCCCGATTGGAGTAGGACATACGGTGCATATGTCTTGAATGTGCTAAGTCATCGCCCGTATTCATGAGGGACAGAGAGGTCCGTTCATATGGCGAAGATACTTTTCGTGGTATCCGGTGCGACGTACTGGGTGCTCAAGGACGGTACGCGGTACGCGACGGGTTACTGGGCCGAGGAATTCGCGCTGCCCTACAAGAAGGTCACCGAAGCGGGACACGAGGTCGTGGTCGCCACGCCGAACGGCGTGACGCCCAACGTCGACATGATGAGCCTGCGTCCCTCCATGGCCGGAGGTGAAGAAGGGGCCCTCGAACTGGAGTCCATCATCCGTTCCGCCGAAGTCATGCGTCGCCCGCTCAAGCTGTCGGACGTCCGTCTGGAGGACTACGACGCGGTCTATCTGCCTGGCGGTCACGGCCCGATGTCGGACTTGTGGGAAGACGCCGATGCCGGACGCATCCTCACCGCGCAGCTCGCGTCGGGCAAGCCCCTCGCGATCGTGTGTCACGCTCCCGCGGCCCTGTTGTCCACGAGGATCCACGGGGAGTCGCCGTTCAAGGGCTACCGGGTCACGGGGTTCACGAACGACGAGGAAGAAGCCGTTGGGCTGGCGTCCAGGGCCACGTGGTTGCTGGAGGACGAACTGAAGGACAAGGTCGGCGTCGACTTCAGCCGGGGCGAGATGTGGGAGCCGTACATGGTCGAGGACCGCAACCTGATCACGGGGCAGAATCCGCACTCGGCCGCGATCCTCGCCGACCGGCTGCTCGAAATCCTCTCCTGAGGCGGGACCTCTCCGCGCCTCGGCCGGCGGAGACGAACAGCACGGCCGACGACGCGGTGTGGAGAACGACATGAGACCACGTCAGGATCCCTACAGCACGCTGCCCGCCGTTCCGCCCTTCCGGCTTCGCAGCGACGACATCGCCGACGGCGAGAGCCTGGGTGTCGCTCAGACCAGTGCCATCTTCGGCGGCCCGGGTCGGGACCGTTCCCCGCACCTGGCCTGGGACGGTCATCCTCCCGGCACGGCGAGTTTCGCCGTCACCTGCTTCGACCCGGACGCCTTGACGGTCAGCGGCTTCTGGCACTGGGTCCTTCACGACCTGCCCGCCTCCGTGACCGAGTTGCCCGCCGGGGCCGGGGACGCCGGCGGGAGCATGCTTCCCCCCGGTGCCAGGACGCTGCTCAACGACGCCGGTCGGCGGGGCTATCTCGGTGCCGCCCCGGCCCCGGGGGAGGCCCCTCATCGTTACATGTTCGTCGTGCACGCACTGGACGTTCCGACGCTGGAGGTCGCCCCGGACGCGACCCCCGCCTGGCTGGGATTCCGTCTCGTCGCCCACGCCCTGGGGCGAGCCCGGCTCTCACCGGTGTTCGGGCTCCCGGAATCCTCCTGAGCCATCGGGGTGGCCGGGCCCCTCGGTAACGCCGCTCACCGCACATGCCCGGTCGGCCCGGGCATCCGCCTGCCCAAGGGCGTACTCGTGGGAACCCAGGAGTGCTGTCCGCAAGCGAGGGCCGCCTCGGGGGTGGGACCGGGCCGCCATCGAGGTTCCTTAATTGCTTGACGTATCAAGTAAATGATATGCTTGCCGCGTCAATCAAGTGAGGGGTGCCATGGATACCCACGCCATCACGACGCCGGGTGCCGCAGCCCGGGCGTCCGTTCATCCGGTCGCCGGCCGCCGCGAGACGCGCCTGCCCCGGGTTCTGCGCCACCTGGCCACGGGGGCGGCTGCGGCCGCGATGCTCCACGCGGCCATTCTCGGGGTTTCCTCCCGCCGCGAGTCGTATCCCGCACTCGCCTGGACGGACACCGCCGAGGCGATGACCTCCCTCCACGTGCTCATGCCCTGGCCGCTCACGGCGCTGGTCCTGCTCTGGCTGGCGAGCCAACGGCCGGTCCTCTACACCCGTGCCTCACTCGCGCTGCTGCTGACCAGCGTGGCCGGGCTCGCCTACGTCGGCCGGGCGTCCCTCGCGGACCTCCCCGCGCACGAGGGCAGCCTCTTCAGCGACTACGTGGCGCTGCCGGGTGCGCTCACCGGCTGGTACCTGCTGACAGCGCTCGCGATGGCGGCAGCCGTCCCCTCACCCCGCGCACGGATCCTCGTCGTGACGGCAGGGCTGGGTGCCGTGGTCGTCTCCGTCCTGACCTCCGGCGACCCTGTGCTCGCCGCTTCGTTTGCCGCCGGTGCTCCACTACTGGCCTGGTATCTCGCGAGCCACCTGCCGGGGCAGCGGGGGACGCGTCACCGGCCTGCCGACGCCTGGGACCCACAAGGGCGAGTGGTTCCGCTCCACGTCCGTGCCCCGGCACGCGCCCACACTCCGGCACCCGCGCTGACGCGGCGGGCGGGCTGAGGGTCATGCACCTGAACACGGTCATCGAGACAGCCGGATGGTGGACGTACCTCATCGTGTTCGTCCTGACAGCCGCTGAGACCAGCGCCTTCGTCGGTCTGCTGGTTCCGGGGGAGGCGGCTGTCCTGCTGGCGGCAGCCGTCGCAGGCCAAGGCGGACTGAAGGCCCCACTACTGGCGGCCGTGGTGGTCGGAGGGGCCGTCACCGGCGACAACCTCGGCTTCGCGCTGGGCCGCCGGTGCCGACGACGCCCGGCCGGCCGCTGGACACCCAAGGTCTTGGGCCGCCACCGAGATGGACGAGGGAAGGCCTTCCTGGCCGACCACAGCGGTGCGGCGCTCCTCACGGGCAAGTTCATCGGTTTCGCCCGGACGTTCCTGCCCTACGCCGCCGGCTCGTCCGGCATGCCGTACCGGCGCTTCTTCCTCTACAGTGCCGCCGCCTCCCTCGTCTGGGGCACCGGCACGGTACTCGTCGGCTACTTCACCGGCTCGGCCGCGATCGAACTGCTGCACAGAGCGGGACTGATCGGTGCGGCGGTGCTCGCCGCCGTGATCGCTCCGATTCTCGTCGCCTCGCGTATGCGGGCGCGCCGCCGACGACGGCCCACCGGATCCACCGTCGTGGCGCCCGGCGGGCCATGGCATCGGGCAGCGCGCAAGGACCCGGTCAACTCCACGTACGCACGGCGGAGTCAGCCATCCGATACTAAGCCGGGGAGTGGACGGCGCGCTCATGGAGACTCTGCTCCCGCCCGACCTGACGCACTCGTGTTGACGGAACGCCGCCGAACGGCAGCAGGCCTGCCACGGGCTCGCTCTCGCTCGCGGCACGGTCCGTTGTCCATGGGGCAGGTAAGCCACTGCCGCGGCAGACGAACCGGGTGACCGGATCGCACCGAGCGAAGTGGACGGCACTGTCCCACGCGACGGCGGGGCGGCGAGCCCGGCACCGGTCATCGTGCCCTCGCCGCTCCCGTCGAACCGACCGGTCAGGGAAGCATGATCGTCTTGGACTTCCGGATCACCTGCTCGGCACGGGCGGTCATGTCGTCGTCGATGGGCGGGGGAGTCTCGCCGGGGCGGGCGGGGGTGCTGTGGTCCAGCATGAGCTGCTCCAGGCCGGGCGGTGTGTAGATGAACAGCAGCCTGGCAGCGTGTATGCGCCTGTTCTTGAACCCGTGGCGGATTCCCTTCGGAACGTGGATGAAGTCGCCGGCGACGGCCGTGAACTCATGGTCGCCGTCGGTGAACTCCAGTTCGCCGTCGAGCACATAGAACGTCTCGTCCTCCTGCGTGTGCGCGTGCGGGACGGGACCGCCGCCTGCCGGGACGGTGGCCTCGATGAAGCCGATGTTCCCGTTGGTCTGAGCACCAGTGGCCTTGACGGTGTAGATGTCGTCCGCCGCCCAGACGGTCGGGCCCTGACCTGACGGTACGTAGAGCGCACCGCGCTTGTTCCACGACGGGTCGTCGGGTGCCACTTCACCCAGCAGAAAGCTCATGAGGTCTCCAATGCTTCGTGCGACGCGGTCCGCCCCCGTGCCGGACGGGCGACAGGGGCGGCTCGATGAACAACTGGCCCATGTATTGCTTGTAGTAACAAGTATATATTTCTCATGGGTGATCGTTCCGCGAAACGCACCGAGTAGTGGCTCGGAGTGTCTGTGCAAGGGCAGGGGACCGGTCGCTCCCATGGACCTTGACGCCGCCCCCGTCGACGGCCGTGCCGTCACCTTTCGGCGATGTGTTCTCCCAGGCGGTACTCGACATCACCTCGCTGTTGCATGCCCCGCTCGAGCAGCCGACTGATCCGGGCATGCGCCTCCGGGCGAGCCAGTGAGGCCCGGAAGGTGTCCTGGCCGGTCGTCAGGTCGGCTTCGGACGGCAGAGTGGAGCGATTGATCAGAGCCTTTACCTCGGCCAGTGGCCAGTGGTCGAAAGAGGCGATCCGCGTGGCTAGGCGGTCCACATGAGCGTCGAGTTCGGCGTCCGGCAGCGCCCGGTTGATCCAGCCGTACCGCTCGGCTGTCTCGGCATCGAAGTCGTCGGCCCCGGCGATGATCTCCAGGGCACGCCCTCGCCCCACCAGCAGTGGCAGACGCTCCGTGGCTCCGCCCCCCGGAGTGATGCCCGCGCCGACTTCCGGCTGCCCCAGGACGGCCTTCTCCTTGCTGGCGAAACGCATGTCACAGGCCAGGAGGAACTCGTTGCCCACCCCTCGGGCCCGGCCCCGGACAGCAGCGATGGTGATCACACGGGACCGGGCCATCCGCGAAGCGACGTCCAGCCATGTGGGTCCCGTGTAGGGCTGCTTCGGCGGCACCAGATCGAAATGCGCGAGGAAGAAGTCCGGATCCGCGCTGTCGAAGACGACGACCTTCAGGTCGTCGGCGGCGTTCATCCGGTCCACGAGGTCGCCGAGCGCCGCGAACGTCTCGAAGGTCACCAGGTTGAGGGGAGGGGAATCGAAGGTCACACGCCAGTACGACGCGGACCGCTGTACCACTGTGAACGGGGGAGTATCAGTCATGAGGAAGAATTTATGCCTTCATTTCGGGTTTGCACCTGATCCTCGGTGGGACGGGAGCGGTCCGCCGCCGCGGGAGGAGCTACAGCCGGCTGTCCCGCAGAGGTGCCGCATCGAGGACGGCCGCCGCTGCGTGGCGGGCGCTGGTGGCGGCGGACGGGTCGCGGTCCATCCGGGCCGCTTGCTCCGCGCCGTCGTACAGCAGACGCAGCCGACGGGCCAGTTCCTCCGGTTCGGCAAAGCCGGCGGCGTCGGCCAGCTCGGTGAACAGTTCGAGGATCCAGGTGCGGTACCTCTCCGCTGCGTGACGCACCGAGCTGTCCTCGGGCGCCTCCGCGGTGGCCCGCACGAAGGCGCAGCCGTTGTACGTCGGGTCGGTGAAGGCCTCGCCCTGTGCGTCGAAGACACCGAGAAGTCGCTCACGCGGTGAGCGGAAGCGGGTCAGGGTGCGGGTGATCCGATCACGGCTCCGCTCGTGCCGCGCGTCCAGGTAGGCGCAGACCAGGCCTTCCTTGCTGCCGAATGTGTTGTACAGAGACGCCTTGGCCACCCCCGCGCGCTCGATCACCCGGTCGATGCCGACGACCTGCACGCCCTCGCCGTAGAAGAGCTCGTCGGCCGCCTGGAGCAGCCGCTCCCGCGCCGGTGTCCTGGTCCGGCTGTTGCCGCTCGCCATCTCGCCACCTCGATCAGACAGATCTGTCCAGTGTAGAGCCCTGCGGGGTGTCACCGCCGTGCCGGTTCCCCCGTCGCGGACGCCCTCGGGGCGGGCAGGTCGGCAGGCGGGACCACCGCCACACGCCCGACACTCCGACCGCTGCGCACCAGCCCGGCCAGTGCAGCGAGGGCCAGCAGGACGACGGCCCCGCCGTATTCACGGGCGGTCGGCACGAGACCGCCGCCGTGCACCACCAGGAACCCGCCGATCACGGCCGGAACGCCCAGGCCCAGGTAGCAGATGACGTACAGCAGGGACAGCACGCCCGCGCGCTCGTGCGGCTCGACCAGCGGGACGACCAGCCTGATGCCGCCCTGGAAGCCGCCGCCGAAGCCGAAGCCCGAGATCGCGGCACCAGCGAAGAACGCGATCACAGCGAGGGTCCCGCCGCTCCCCGAGGCGACAGAGGCCAGTGTGATGAGCACACCGGCGACCAGTGAGCCGATGCCGATGTACATGACCTTGCGGGTCGCCGTCCCGCGGAGCAGCACCACGGCCAGTCCGGCGGCGGAGGCCAGCACGAAGAGGGGCAGTCCGCCCCAGACCACGGAGGAGGAGTGCACCAGGGTCCGGATGATGGCCGGTCCCAGTGCGGCGTACAGGCCGGTCAGTGCCCATACCGCGAACATCACAGGTGCGGCGATCGCCACCGCCGAACGCGCCGTCCTCGGCAGCTTGAACTCGGGGGCCATGCTGGCCAGTGCTCCGCGCTGGCGGGAGACCGTCTCGCGCATGGCGAGCACGGCCAGTGCCTGGAGGACGAACACACCCAGCAGCACGAGGTAGACCAGGCGGGTCGGGGCCGGCAGGTACTGGACGAGGAGCCCCGAGACCATCGCGCCGCCCGCGGTGCCCAGCGTCGGCGCGAGGGAGTTGAGGAATCCACCCCGGCGCGCGTTGATGTCGAGCATGCCGGCGCCGAGCGCACCGACCGCGGCACCGGTGCTGACCCCCTGGAGGACGCGCGCGGCGAGCAGCGCGCCGACCCCGCCGGCCTCGACGAACAGCACCATCGCCAGGGCCTGGCCGAGCAGGGCGACGAGCAGGACCGGCCGCCGTCCTACGTGATCGGAGATCTTCCCGAAGATCAGGAGCGAGAGGAGCACCGCCACCGCGTACACGCCGAAGACGACGGTGACGGTGATGGGGGAGAAGCCCCAGTGCTGCTGATAGAGCGCGTAGAGAGGGGTCGGCGCGCTCGACGCGGCCAGCAGCGAGACGAGGATCGAGGCCAGCACCCCGATGGAGGCGGCGGGACCGAGCCGTCCGCGCCGGGGAGCCGCGTGCGCGGGGGGCCGCTTGGCGTAGGTGCCCGGCGAGACGGCCCGAGGGGTGGGGAGTGCGGAAGTCATGCGGTCACTTCCAGTCGGCGTGAACGGACTCCCTATAGTAGACAGGTCTGTCTATTGATGGCCCGTGCCGAAGCGTGAGAGATCTCGCAGAGGGCTCGGTGTCCGCCGGGAATACGGTGTCCTCAACGACGAGGGTCGGTCACCGGCCCTCCAGCAGCCGCTCGAACGGCACCGGGTCGCCGTAGGGGTCGGGCACGCCGGCCGGCCGACGGCGCCGCACCTCGTCGGCAAGTTCACCCGCGGCCCGCTCGGCGCGCCGTACCAGCGGCTCACCGGCGTCGCCGTCACCCCATTCCTCCGTGGCGGCGAACACGGCGGTGGGCAGTGTGACGGCACGCAGGTAGGCGAACATCGGCCGAAGGGCGTGTTCGAGAACGAGGGAATGCCGTCCGGTCCCGCCTGTCGCGGCGATGAGCACGGGTTTGCCCACCAGTGCGGTGTCGTCGAGGCAGTCGAAGAACATCTTGAACAGCCCGCTGTACGACGCGGTGAAGGTCGGCGTGACAGTGATCAGTCCGTCGGCCGCCGAGATCGTGTCGAAGGCGTGCCGGAGTCCGTCCGGCGGGTAGCCCGTCGTCAGGTGGGTGACCAGGTCGCGCGCGAAGTCGCGGACCTCCAGGACCTCGACCTCGACCTGTTCTCCCTGCTCTTCAAGGAGTCGCCGCGTGGAGCCGGCGAGCCGGTCGGCCAGCATGCGTGTCGACGACGGCAGCCGCAGGCCCGCCGAGACGACGGCGAGTGTGCGCGTCATCGTCGGCCTTCCCCGGAAGCCGTCCGCTCCTGGGCGGCGGCGCTGAGCGAGGCGTGGGTGGGTGCGTCGGGGACGTGGGCCGGCCGGTCCCGTGCCAGCTCCTTGCGGAGCACCGGAGCGATCTCGCCCAGCAGCTCGATCTGTTCGAGCACGGTCCTGTGCGGAACGCCGATGCCGTCCACGACGAACAACTGGCGCTGGTAGTCACCGGCCGCGTGCTCGCGGTAGCCGAGCACCCGCTCGATCACTTCCTGGGGGCTGCCCGCGATCACCGCGGTCTGCTGCATCGTCTCCTCCAGGGACGGACCGCCGCCGTACAGGGAGTTGTCGAAATAGGGGCGGAACTCCCGGACAGCGTCCTGCGAGTTCGGCCGGATGAATATGTGCGCGGCCAGGCCGACGATGCCCTGGTCGGCCCTGCCGTGCCCGTAATGCTCGAAGCGCCTGCGGTAGAGCTCCACCAGGCGCCGGACGTGCTCCTTGGGCCAGAACAGGTTGTTGTGGAAGAAGCCGTCGCCGTAGTAGGCCGCTTGCTCGGCGATTTCCGGGCTGCGGATGGACGCGTGCCACACGAACGGGGGAACGCCGTCCAGCGGTCGCGGGGTGGCGGTGAAACCTTGCAGCGGGGTACGGAACTTCCCCTCCCAGTCGACGACGTCCTCGCGCCACAACCGGCGCAGCAGGGCGTAGTTCTCCACTGCCAGTGCGATGCCGTCGCGGATGTCCTTGCCGAACCAGGGATACACCGGTCCGGTGTTGCCCCGGCCCATCATCAGGTCGACCCGGCCGTCCGCGAGGTGCTGCAGCATCGCGTAGTCCTCGGCGATCTTAACCGGATCGTTGGTGGTGATCAGCGTCGTCGAGGTGGACAGCAGGATCCGCTGGGTGCGGGCCGCGATGTGGCCGAGCAGTGTGGTGGGCGAGGACGGTACGAAGGGCGGGTTGTGGTGCTCGCCCATGGCGAAGACGTCCAGGCCCACGTCCTCGGCCAGCTTCGCGTAGTCCACGACGGCTTTGATCCGCTCGTGTTCCGTGGGGGTACGTCCCGACACCGGGTCGCGGGCCACGTCCCCCACGCCGAAGATTCCGATCTGCATCGTGTCCGTCCTTCTGTCGTGTCGGTCTTTGCGTTCGTCCCTCCGACCCGATGGCGGGGGAGGGCGGCGGTTCGGTACGGGGCAGGGCGGGGCGACGGCGCCCGGTGGCGGCACGACCGTGCGGCTTGGCCGTACGCCGGGCCGTGTCCGCTCGACGACCTTCCGCTCGGCGGGCGCGGCCTTCCCGAGGCCCGCGTTCTCAGTTCCGCACGAGCTGCCCGGCCGGCTCACCGACGGAGGGGATGCCGGGTGTGGCGGCCGGCCACGCCGACATGACGTCCGTCGTCCTGCGGTGGCGGCCGTGGCCGATGCTCTCGCTTCCGGTGGCCCACATGTCCCCGGCGGCCCGGCGGCCACGGTGCCGCCCGGTGCCCGCGGTCTCGAGGGCGCTCGTGCTTCCGAACTGGTCGGGCTGGATGTCGGTCAGGGTGGAGGACACGTGTTTTCCCTTTCGAGTGGGGTCTGGGTGTGGCACGGGGGCACGTCGCACACGGGACTTGCCGGAGGTAGTTGCTGTGCGAAGCAAATGTAGCACTCGATTGTCCGGCAGGTGTCGCGTGCTACCGAGGGGCAGCAAGATTCCGGGGTACGCGTAACGGCCCGCCGAGGAGACCGACGGGCCGTTACTGATGGTCAAGCGTCACACGCCGCCCGAACGCATCACAGCGGTGGGGGAGACGGTCGCGCCGGGCCGCCCCAGCAATGCGGTGAACGGACTCGGGCGGCGGCGAGGGGTCGGGTGCGGGTGGGTGGTCCGTCCCGTCGGAACGCCACACGCGCATCGGCCGTCAGACCCCCACCGGTGTCGGTCGCGGCGAGGGCGCCGCGATGAGGCCGCGCGGTGACACGCGTCATTCCGGGGCGCGTTCGCCGCGACCTGTCCGAGCGGCGCACGCGCGCTACTTGCGGCGGCGCTGCCACCAGCGTCGCGGGCTCTCCACCTCGGCCAGGGGCTCGGCCTCGGTGTCGGGCTCGGCATCGGCGCGGTACTTGGCCTCGGCCGCCGCCTTGAGCTTCGCGGCCATCGCGACGACGCGTTCGGCCTGGATGCGGGCGGCGGTGCGGGTGGTGTCGTCCACGGGATTGGTGCCCTGGCCGTCCGCGTGGGAGGTGCCGTAGGGGTTGCCGTCGACGAACTTGGCCGGGTCGGTGAAGCCTGGGCTGACGACGATGCCGCCGAAGTGGTGGACGGAGTTGTACAGGGCGAGCAGAGTCGACTCATGGCCGGCGTGAGCTGTGGCGGTGGAGACGAAACCGCTGTAGACCTTGTCGGCGAGCTTTCCCTCGGCCCACAGGCCTCCCAGCGTGTCGATGAACTGCTTCAGCTGCGAGGAGACGTTGCCGAAACGGGTGGGTGTACCGAAGATGACCGCGTCTGCCCACTCGATGTCCGCAGGACTGGCCTCGGGGATGTTCGCGGTGGCGGTCTGGTTGGCGGCCCACGCGGGGTTGGAGTCGATGGCGGCCTGAGGGGCCAGCTCGCCCGCCCTGACGAGACGCACCTCGGCGCCTGCCTTCACGCCCGCGTCGTGCAACTCCTTGGCGATCGTCGCGATCGTTCCGGTGGAGGAGTAGTAGACGATGGCGAGCTTCACGGGGGTGGTCATGATCGGCGATCTCCGTTGGCTTGTGGTGGGGGAAGGCGATCGGAGTGATCGGTTAAAACGACCGGTCGCCTATAGCAAAGTAGACGACCGGTCTAGAAAAAGTCAACACGGATGCCCACGGTCGGGATGCGGGATGATTCGGCTTGGATGCAGACCGGGTTGAAGGACCGCTGCACCTCGCGAATGAACTGAAGCGAGCCTCGATGTTTGCCATGTGAGCTCGCGCAGGCGCGCTCGGCAGATGGAGATACGTGTTCTCCCGTCGAGCGCGCGCCCTGTGCGAGGCCCGCCGGAGTACGGCCTTCCTCAGTCAGCGCAAGGCGCTCCATCCGCGTTTCTCAAGGCAGTTACGCGCAGTGCCTGACGTCGCACGGGCTCACCGGCCGCTGGGCCGAACACCATCCTGTCTCCCGGTTCTGGAGCCTTCAGTGGCGGAGCCGACGGCCGGACGGCGACCGAGGAAACGGCAGGGGGACCCCGACGCCCGGCCCTGCTCCACCGGCCTGCCTGAGGCACGTGTGATGTCTGCGGCGCCCGTGAAGGACCCGGGCCGTTCACGGGCGCCGCAGGCGGCTCGTGCCGTGGGTGCTCAGACGAACAGGGCGCTCTCGATGTCGATGGTGACCAGTTCCAGCTCACGGTTGACGGTTCCGTCGGCGGCCAGCGGGTGGACGCGCCTGCGGGTCGGCACCATGATGCCGTCGAACTCCTCGTAGTCGGAGGAGTAGTGCGCGACGGGGCCGGCGTTGAGGACGTCGGCGGTGTAGTCGTGCCTGCGCAGGAGTCCGTGCTGGTCGAAGTGGAAGATCTGCTCTCGGCTGTGGGTGGCGATGCGGTCGGGGAAGGTCACCTTCAGACGTCGCAGGGTCTGTCCGTTCTCCGTCGACGGGGGCAGCTCCTCGGTGCGGACGTCGGAGGCGGCGAAGATGAAGGGTGCCGTGAGGTAGGTCCACATCGCGTAACCGGCGAAGTAGGCCACGTGAAGGTCGTCCCAGGGGGTTTCGAGGGTGTGGCCGGCGAATGCCGCGCGCGGGTCGAGCCGCTCCACCTTCACCTGACCGTCGTCGGTCTCTACGGCCACCCGCTCTGCGGTCACGGAGGTGCGCAGATGGGGTGCGGTGAAGGGGGAGTGACTGGCGTGCTGGCGGTGCAGGTCCACTCGCACTGCGGCGTGCCGGAACACGCCCTCCTGCTGCTTGAGGCCCCACAAGGCACCGCCGGATCGGAAGTGCGCGGTGACCGAATTGAAACCGTTGTAGCGCTCGAGGCCACCGTGGGCCTCTATGGCAGTGCTCGTGAGGTCGCTCATGACATTCTCCCTGTGAGGATGAGGCGTCGACCGAATATACGACCGGTCGTCTTAACTGGTCGTATAAGTCGTCCGGCCTGGAGGACCTTCCCTGTGCGGAACCGGCGGTGGCGTGATCCTGGACACCTTCACCCGCCGCCCCCGCCGAGGACCAGTTCGCGATCCGCTGATGGTCGCACCGCCAGGATCTGCGTCGCGCCAGCACCCCGGGCCGCTCGGAAGCTGCACGAGCCGGCTTGCGCCTGCGCTCCCCAACCCGCTGCCGGCGCGCGGGCGAATCGGCCAGGGCGCCGCCGCGACGCACGGCACCGCGTCGTCCAGGTGGCCCGCGCGCCCGCGGCAACCGCTGGGACGGTCGCCCGAACGCCCGGTTCCCGGCCGGGGGTCGGTGCGCGCGTGCGCGGCGCGGGCGACTCGGCAGGGTCTCATCTGCGGTGCTTGCCGCGGCGGGACCGGGAGCGGGTGCCGTAGGTCAACGCACAGGCCAGACCGAGGCTTTGCAGGATCGCGCAGATGGTGATCAGTGCGGGGAGGTCGGCCGGGTCGGTGACGGCGAGGAGGATGCCGGCGAGCGGATAGGGCAGGAGCAGGAGCAGCACGGTGACGGACAGGGTGCTGCCGAACACCTCGGCGGGGATGAGCAGGGAGCGGATGGTGCGCAGCACGACGCTCAGCACGCTGTCGCCGGCCATGAAGACGGCGATCAGTGCGAGGTAGGCCACGTAGGAGTCGGCGAGCGGGATGAGGAAGCAGGGCACGCCCGTCACGAGCGCGGCCCAGCGGCCCACCGTCGTCAGCCCCCATCGGTCGATCACCGGGCGGCACAGGGCGACCGCGCACAGCGAAGCGGCGGCCGCGCAGGACCACACCAGGCCGACCGAGGCACTGGAACGGCCGAGTTGCTTCACCACCAGCACCGGCGTCGCCGTCTCCAGGAGGCCGAGGGCCAGATTGGACAGTGCCAGGCCGGCTACCAGCCAGGCGAGGGACGGCAGGGAGCGCAGGGTGGACCAGCCCGTGCGCCATCCACTCGCCGCGGGTGCGCTCCCCTTGTGCGCCCGTAAAGGTGCCTGTTGTGACCGCGGGGCGGCAGCGGCCGACAGCAGGGACAGACCGCCGAGGACGACGAGCATGCCGCTGGGACCGTGCCATTGCAGGAGGAGGCCGCCCGTCGCGGGGCCGGCCAGGGCGGCCGCCTGGTCGATGCCGAGAAGGACCGACTGGACGCGGTGTGCCGCGTCGCCCGCGCCCTTGCTGGTGATGACGCCGACACTCTCGGCCGCGATGAAGCTGAACTGTGTCAGGCACCCCGTGCACACCGCCAGGAACATCACGAAACCCAGGGCCGTGCCGCCGGTGGTCATGGCCAGGGCGGCGGCGGCACACCCGGTGAGCGCGGCCCGGGTCGCGGCGGCCAGCCGGAAGACCCGTGCGGGCCCGTAGCGGTCGACAGCCGTGCCCGCCAGAGCGAACGTGCAGAGCCGGGGTGCCCAAGCCAGCATGAAGGAGATCCCGGTCCACGAGGACGAATTCGTCGCACCCAGGACCAGTAGGGGGATTCCGTACGTGGCCATGGAGGATGCGACCGCATCCGCGAGACGAGGCAGGTAGACACCCCGGACCCGGCCGTGGGCGACGGTGCGGGCGTGCCGGGGTGTGGTGGACCGGACTTTCGTAGGTATCAAGTGAACGTGCTTCTCTTCCGTGAACCGGAGGCAGCCGACGAGCGGCCGGGACATGGGCGGGTGCAAAACCTGGCAAAACGAGTTCTCGGGGGGACTCCTTCCTGTATGAGTGAGGAAGGCCGCATTCCGGACCATGACCACAAAAGAGCGGGACCTGCTCCCGGACAGGCCGGACGCAGGCAGCCCGTGCCCGCAGACCACGACGTGTGCTCGACTCGCCGCGCAACGCCGATGATCAAGCGGACACTTGGACAGCGTGATCAACTCACGGGATGTCACGCCTGGTCGGCAGAGGCCGGGACCGAACAGCAGATTTCGTCCTACATCTCCGACCGCTACCCGAGGGACCGGCACGACGTCCGGTGCCGCAGTGAACTCCACATTGCTCATGTCCGTCTCGTACCGGGGTCGGCGCTCCGGCCGGTGGACCGCGTTCGCGGCCGAGGGGCGAGGCAGCCGCGCCCAGTGGGTGACGGCGCCGACTGACTCGACACCGAGGACGGGGGCCTTTCGCGCGGGTCACGGGCACGAGCTGTCGTTCCGGTCGGACGACGAGGCGCGAGGCATGCCGAGCGGGGCCGTGCTCGTGCACTCCTCGGATGCGAGAAGGCCGTCACTGGGGCGGGACCGCCGCCGACGTCGCCCGTGCGGACGGCGGGCCGGCGTCGGGTGGTGGCGGAATCCACGGCGCTATAGCTTGGGTGAGACCGCTGTGGACCATCGCATCGCGACCCAGGTCGTCAGCCCTCGCACCCCGTCCGGAAGGGTCCACGCATGAAGGTGGATGGATCAGTCGCGTTCGTGACCGGTGCCAACCGCGGGCTCGGTGAGCAATTCGTGCGAGCGCTCCTCGAAGCGGGTGCGGCCAAGGTCTACGCCGGAGCCCGCGCTCCGGCGAAGGTGACGGTGCCCGAGACGGTGCCTGTGGCCGTGGACATCACCGACCATGCCTCGGTCCTGGCCGCGGCCGAACAGACGCCGGACGTGACCCTCCTCGTCAACAACGCCGGATCCACGACCCGGGCGCACATCCTCACCACGGAACTGGACTCGTTCCGTACGGAGTTCGAGACACATGTGCTCGGAACCCTCGCGATGAGCAGGGCTTTCGCCCCGATTCTCGGCCGCAACGGCGGCGGGGCGATCGTCAACGTCCTCTCGGTGCTTTCCTGGGTGTCCATCACGGCCAGTGCCGGGTACGCCGCGGCCAAGTCCGCGGAGTGGTCGATGACCAACGCCTTGCGGGTGGCCCTGGCAGAACAGGGGACACAGGTCACCGCCCTGCACGTGAGCTACCTCGCGACAGACATGGCCGCGGCCGTCACGGGGCCGAAGGCGGACCCTGCCGCGGTGGCCCGCGCGACGCTGGAGGGAGTCGAGGCGGGGTGGCCCGAGGTTCTCGGCGATGACGTCAGCCGGCGCGTGCAGGCCGCGTTGTCCCAGGGACCTGAGGCGCTGTACCCGCAATTGCGCGGCGGCTCGTCCCTCGTGTGACCGCCTCGGAGACGGTTTCTGCCCCGAGGGCCCTTGGTGCCGGATCGCACGCGACAACAGCTCTTCGGGCATGGAGCGAGCGCGCACTGGTGGTGACGACCGCGTAGGACGCCCCGAGGCGCGGGTGAGGCCGTGCGCCGAGCCGTCCCAGGTGGTCTGCTGCCGCCCTGCCGGTGCGTGGTCGGTCCGGCATGGTCTGGATTTCCAACCCAGCGGTATCCTCGAGGCATGACGAAACGCATAGCGTCGACCGTGGAGAGCGGACAACGCTGCTCGATCGGCCGGGCCCTGGAGGTCGTCGGAGATCGGTGGAGTCTGCTGATCCTCCGGGAGGCGGTACAGGGCGTCACGCGCTTCTCGGATTTTCGTGAGCGTCTCCATGTGGCCAGCGACGTACTGACCCAGCGGCTCGCTGTGCTGGTGGACGCGGGCGTGCTGGAGAAACACCCCTACCGCGAGGGCGGAGCCCGCACGCGCATGGCCTATCGCCTGACCCCGGCCGGCCGGGACCTCATCGTCGTCATCGGCGCTCTTCAGCAGTGGGGCGACCTGCACCGGCCCCATCCCGAAGGCCCTCTGGTGCACCGGGCGAGCCGATCGACCGGACGTCCCCTCCGGGTCGCCTTCATCGACGACGAGGGAAACGAGTCGCCGCTCGACGACGTTCACCTCGCCGCGCGGTACGCACCGTCACAGGGGATGTGACGGACTCCGAGGTGCCGTCCGGGGCCGGTGAACGAGAGGTGGGAGGCGTAGCTGCCCCGCTGGGGATGTCGCGCCGGACTGTCGCTCACCACTCGAAGTGTCCGGTCCCGGCCTGGGCTGTGCCCGTTCGGAGAACCGGCCGCTTCCCCTGCTAGTCGAATGGTCGTATACTGGTCGCATGGGGCGTACGAGTGATGCAAAAGACAAGATCCTCGAGGCTGCGCGGTCCCTCATCGAACTGCGGGGCTATTCGGCGCTCGGTGTGGCCGAGATCTGCAAGACGGCCGGCGTGCCGAAGGGCAGCTTCTACTACTTCTTCGAGTCCAAGGAAGCCCTGGCCCTGGCCGTGATCGATGAGCAGTGGGCCACCCAGCGTGAGAACTGGAATCGCGTCCTGCACGGCGACGAGGAACCCCTGCTCCGCCTCCGGCAGCTGTTCGAGGAGACCGCGACCGCCCAGCGCACCGGCCAGGAGACGTGCGGCACCGTGTCCGGGTGCATGTTCGGCAACCTCACGCTGGAACTGAGCAACCAGACGGAGGTCATCCGCGGGCGTCTGCAGGAGATCTTCGAAGCCCAGGTGGACATGGTCCAAGAGGTGATCGAAACCGCCGTGGAGCGCGGTGATGCGAGGGTCGCCGACACCCGTGACGCCGCACGCGCCGTCGTCGCTCAGCTGGAGGGCCAGGTGCTGTTCGCCAAGCTCTACAACAACACCGCCCAGCTCGACGTCCTGTGGCTCAACTGCCTTGCCCTTCTGGGAGCGCAGGCACCCGCAAAGGATGTGGCCGCAGCGTGATCACCGACCCGGGGGCGGGCCCGGCCGGCACGGACGGGGACCGCTGATCGGGGCAAGGTGCGGCTCAGGTCAGGTCGTGCAAGGGCATGTCGACGACGACGTTCTTGCCGCGGCCGTTCGGGAAGCTGTTCCACGCCCCGCCCAGCGCGTCGACGATCAGCAGACCACGTCCGTGCTCGGCGTCCGCGTTGTCCTCCTCGGACAGTGCCAGAGGTGACGGCACCGGCGGATTGCTCCGGGAATCGCGTACCTCCAGCCGGACGTGGTCGTCGAAGGCCCGAAGCCGGACGTCGACGTCACTGCCCGCGTGGATCAGAGCATTGGTGACCACTTCCGAGGCGATGAGCTGGAGCGAGTCCGACAGTTCCGGCAGCCCCCAGGTGTGCAGGCGGTCGTCCACGAAGGCACGGGCCGTCCTCGCACCCAGCAGATCGCCACGCTGGATGAGCATGCCCCCGGTCCGCGGTGCGGTGTGCGCCCCGGCGTTGCCGACCCCCTCGTACCGGGCCATGAGCAAGACGGCGTCGTCACGCCGTTGAAGGGGCCCAGAGACGTCGGCGGAGACGTGGTCGGCCCACTGCTCCAGGTCGGAACTCGTCGCGACGCTGCCCGAACCGAACAGTTCTCGCGCCCGTCCTTCCGGCGTGGTCGTTCGCCAGTCCACGAGACCATTGGTGTAGAGCATCAGAGTGCTGCCGGCGTCCAGCCTGTGCTCCCGGCCCTGGCAGGCGTCGGTCATGGGGACACCGAGCGGCACGTTGGCCGGAGCCCGAAGGGCGCGTACCGTCCCGTCGGCGTCCCGGACCAGCGGATCCGGGTGGCCCGCCAAGGCCACCTCGACGGTGCCGTCGCCGGTGTCCAGGACGACGAGGCAGCAGGTCACAGTCAGATCCGAGCCCGACGTAACCAGAAGCCGCCCGACACGGTCGATCACCGTGGCGGGCGGATGGTCCTCACTGGCATAGGCCGCCACGGCGGTGCGCACCCGCCCCATCAGTGCGGCGCTCTCCATGGAATGGCCCTCGACGTCTCCGACGACGAGCGCCAGGCGGTCGCCGGGGAGGGGGAAGACGTCGTACCAGTCCCCACCCACCCTGAACGTCGTGGTGGCGGGCCAGTAGCGCGCCGCGGTGGTCACCCGCGGCAGATCCGGAAGCGTGGCGGGCAGAAGCGTGCGCTGCAGGCACTCGGCGACCTCGCGCTGCCGTGAACCGAGCTCCACCCGCTCGGTGGCCGCCCCCAGCGATTGCGCCATCATGCCGAGCACGGCCTTCTCCTCGGTCGAGAACGTGCGAAGACCCCCGAACGACAGACAGCTCACGCCGATGACGCCCTGCTGTTCACCGGCTTGGAGATCGCCGAACGGTGAACTTCCCGGCAGCGGCAGATAGACCTCGGTACGGGGCTTGCCGTCGGCACGGCCGGAGTCGGCTGCCTGGGGACCGGCTGCGGCAAGGAACTGTGGAATCCCGCGCAGCGCGTCGGTCACCGGTGACGCGGCATCGGTTCTGGCGCCGTGGAGATGGCGGACCATGCCGGACGAGACGCCACTGTGCCCCAGCACCCACACGTGGTCCTGGTCCGCCCTCACCATGACGAGCGCCCGGGCGTCGAAGGGAGTCATGATGCACTCCTGGGCGGCCTCGACGATGTCGTCCACCGTCGTCGCCCGATTGAGCATCTCGGTCAGGCGCCGCACCGGATACATCATGCTGGTGCCCGCGGAGCCGGGCGCGCCGGAGACCCCCCAGCCGGAGGCCGGCCGGTCCGCAGCGGAGTCCGGCCACATCGGTACGAGTGCGGGTACGGGGCCGGCCAGGACGGCCGTGCCCCGCTCCGCGAGTCCGGCGAGAGTGGCGGCGAGTCGGTCCGCCGTACGGTGCAGGACCTGCCGTTCCGACCGGTCGTGACCGTCGGAGGTCTCCGGCCGGAGCACGGTCAGGGTGCCGAAGCGCGATCCGGCGGCGGCGACGGGCACGGAAAGAGCGACATAGGGGTGGGGGAGCGCGAACTCCTGCCCGCTACCGGCGGGGGCCGTCCGGGGAGGGGCCGATGCGTCGTCGACGGAGATGACCCGGGCGCAGGGGTCGGCCGAGTCGAGGCGGATCCTGCCCGGCAGCATGAACAAGGACGGCGGGGCGCCCCCCACCAGCGCCAGTTCGAGCCCTGTGCCCTCATCGTCGAGCAGGTGGACACCCGCGGCCACGACGCCGTCCAGGCGGCCGAGGGCCTCGCGAGCGGCGCCGTGCAGGGCTGTCCCGAGATCCTCGTCCAGGATCCCCGCGGGCCTGCTCGGCCGTGCACTGCGCGGACGGCTGGTGGACACAGAAACTCGCCTCCAGCAGCAGCATAGGCGCGCGGGCCGGAAGGCGCGCCACGGAGCGGGAGCAGTCAGCTTCCGGGCACGGGAAGGTCGCCCTGGACGTACTGGGCGCGGCCGTCGGCGAACGACCAGTCGTCCGGGCCGTTCTCGAAGTAGCTGATGAACAGATCCGTCCCGTCGACGCCGGCTTCGGCGAGCCGGGAGGCGAGCGCCTGGTACAGCCGCTGTTTGTCCTCGGTGCCGCGACCGCGCTGGGTGAAGATGTGGACGATCACCGTGCCGGAGGTGCGCTGGAACCCGAGTCCCGCATCGAGGGCGACGATCTCGTCCGGCTCGTGCTGGGTGACGATCTGGAAGCGGTCGCGCTCGGGCACTTTCAGGACATCGACGAGGGACCGCTGGACGGCCTCGGCGATGGCCTTGACGGCCTCGGTGCTGCGGCCGCGGACGAGATCGATGCGTACGAGAGGCATGACGGGGTCCTTGGTGCGTGGGTTCAGGGCCTGAGGGGGAGCCAAGTGCCGAGGTCGGCGATCGCCAGGGTGAATGCGAGGCCGGCGTCGTCGAAGGCCCGCTCGATGGATTCGCGGCCTTCGGTGAAGTGGGCCCAGCCCGTGTAGTGGGCGGCGATGGTGACAGGAGCGCCGAGAACGGCGGCGGCAGCGGCGGCCCGGACGCTGTCCAGGCTGACGGGCCGTTCGCGGAACTTGCCCCGGACGCGGGCGGCACCGGCGTGCAGAACGGCCACGTCGATGCCGGCGATGCGCCGGGCGATCTCGGCGACGGTGCCCAGCGAGGCGTTGTCGCCGCTGATGTAGACGGTAGGTACGTCGTCCCCGCTCAGCACGAAGCCGATGACCTGGCAGTTGACGTTGCCGTCCACGTCCCGCTCACCGTCTTCCGGGCCGTGCACGGCGGGCACGGCGGTAACGGTCAGCTCGCCGCCGTCCGGGCGCTGGAGCGTGTGGGTGTGCCAGGTGGCCAGGCCCTTCGCAGGGTGGCCGAGACGCTCGGCGCCGCCGGTCGTGGTGAGCAGCAGGGGGGCGGCGAGGGCGAAGGCGCGGCCGCGGTCGTCGAGGTTGTCCGCGTGGTTGTCGTGGCTGACCAGGACCAGGTCCACGTCCGCGAGCCGGTCCTCGGCGACCGCGGGCCCCTCGGTCTTGGTCAGGTAGCCGTACGAACCCGGGGCGTCGAAGGTCGGGTCGGACACGATGCGCAGTCCACCGAGGTCGATGACGGTGGTGGGGCCGCCCACCACCATGGCCGACCCGTCGTGACGAGGAAGAAGGGGGGAAGCGGACGATCCCATGGTGCCGGGGCTCCTTGGCGTGAGCTGAGAGGAGGGGCGGGGCCGATGCTGCCGGGGCGCACCCGGATGGTCCGGTCGCGCCACTCCCTCCGCGGTCGACCGTAGGCAGCATGTGCCGCAGGGCGGAAATGCCGCTCCGGTCGAGCTTATGCCTCACCTGCATGGGCGCAGGTCGAGGCCGCGTCCAAGGCCGCTTCGAGGAAGCGGCGCACGAGCGCCGGCACCGCTGCCGTGTCCTGCCGGTAGACGAGACGGACCGGGCTGGGCGGCGCGCCGGTCACCGGCAGGTAGCGCAACGCCGGGTGGTGGATGCGGCGTTCGGCGACTTCGGGGACGATGCCGATGCCGCGCCCCGCGGCCACCGATTCGAGCCACTCGTCGAAGTTTGCGGTCTCCACATACCGTCGCGGCCCGCCCCCGTTCGGCCAGCACCAGGGGCCGGTCGTGCCGCTGACGGTGTTGACGACCAGGGTCCACTCGGCGGCGTCCTCCCAGGCCAGAGCCCCGGCCGTGGCTCGCGGGGGACGGTTGCGGGCATCTTCCCGTCCGTCGCCCGGGGCCGTGGCGCGGGCCTGGACGGCGACGCGCTGCTCGTCGTACAGGTGGAGCGTGCGCATGGCGGTGCCGACCGGTCTGCCTCCGCGCGCAAGGGCTACGTCCACGGTTTGGCGGTGGAGGGCGTCGAGCGGGTCGTCACAGCGCATGAGTTCGACCCGCGCGTCGGTGTCGCGCTCGAAGGTGCCGATGGCGCGCTGCGCCCAGGGGTCCGGCAGCAGCCAGCTGAACCCGAGCCGCAGGACGCGCTCACGCCGCGCCGCGGCCACCGCCCCGTCGAACGCGGCAAGGGTGCGTTCGGCGTGGAGGAGGAACTCGGCACCCGTATCGGTGAGTTCGACGCGCCTCGAGGAGCGGTCGAGCAGGCGGATCCCGAGGCCCGCCTCCAGCTGGGCCACGGTACGGCTGAGTGCGGGCTGCCCGATCAGCAGATCCTCGGCGGCCCGGGTGAACGAGCGGTGACGCGCCACGGCGGCGAACGCCCGCAGGTGCCGCAGCTCGATGCCGGACGCACTCGCGTGACCGGAGGCCGTCATCGCTGCCTCGCGCTATGCCGGGGACACATGAATGCAGCTTAACCGGCATTTCCCACCGTCGTGCAGGTGGTCTAGCGTCGACCGTGGGCCCCGCGCACGGGGTGGCGGGAACAGGGCCGGCGGGCCTCAGGGCGCCTCCTCGGCGTAGAGCTCCGTCCGTGTTGGGCAGCCGCCCTCCGTGTTCGTCGTCGCCCCTTCCCGCTGTGCCCACTCGGACCGCCGAGACCTCGACCGTCCTCCCGTAGGAGTCCGCCATGCTTCGCGACGTGACCGGCCTAAGGGCCGATCTGCCCGTCTGGGCAGCCCCCATGGCGGGCGGCGCCGGCACCCCCGCGCTCGTCACCGCCGCGGCCCGCGCCGGAGGACTCGGCTTCCTCGCCGGCGGTTACAAGACGGCGGCCGGCCTTGCCGAGCAGATCGCCGCAGTCCGGTCCGACACCGCTGTATTCGGCGTCAATCTCTTCGCCCCCAATCCCGTCCCCGTTGCTCCGCCGGCGTACCGCTCATACGCCCGTGCCCTCCAAGCGGAGGCCGACCGCTACCACCTCACCCTGGCCGCCGACTCCGTGACCGAGGACGACGACGCCTGGGCGGACAAGCTCGACCTCCTCCTGCGCCGGCCCGTCCCGCTCGTCTCGTTCACTTTCGGCCTGCCCCACCCCGACACCGTCCGGGCACTTCAGGACGCGGGCACCCTCGTCGCTCATACCGTCACCAGCCCCGCCGAGGCCCTCTCCGCGGCCGAGACCGGCGCTGACCTGCTGATCGTCCAGAGCCCGGACGCCGGCGGGCACTCCGCCACCTTGACCCCCGAGCGGCCCCTCACCCCGATCCCGCTGCCCGACCTGCTCAGCGATGTCCGGCGCACCACCCCGCTGCCTCTGATCGCCGCCGGCGGCATCGCCACCCCCGCCGACACTTCTGCCGCCCTGCGCGCCGGCGCCCAGGCCGTGATGGTGGGCACCGTCCTGCTCCGCACGCATGAGAGCGGTGCGTCCGCACCGCACAAGGCCGCCCTGGTCGACCCCGCGTTCACGGACACCACCCTGACCCGGGCTTTCACCGGCCGCCCCGCCCGCGGGCTGCGCAACCACTTCACCGACACCTACGAACCCCTGGCACCGCTCGGCTATCCCGCGCTGCACCACCTCACCGCTCCGCTGCGCAGAGCCGCCACCGCCGCGGGCGACACCGATCTGATCCATCTGTGGGCGGGCACCGGCCACCGCGAGGCGCGGGAGGAACCCGCCGCCCGGACGCTCACCCGCCTCGCCTCGCAAGGATGACCGCGGCGCGCTTCTGGCTTCGCCTTGCGGCCCGTGCCCGGTAAGCCGTCCGCTCCGGCCGACCGGGCACTTCGGCCGGCTGCGAGCAGGAGAGTGCGGCGAGACTCCCGCGATGCCGACGCGCAGGACGGCGCCGCCGGCCGGAAGTGTGACGGACGACCGGCGGTGTGGCGCACGACACGGGAACGCGGCCGGGCCCGCGGAGAGAACCGGATGTGAGGCCTACAGAACCCAGTGAGTCGTTGCGGGCGCGAGTACGGGCGGGGGACCGTGCGGCGTTCGCGGACCTGTACGACCAGAACGCCCGCGCCGTCTACAGCCATGCCCTGCGGCTGACCGGCAACTGGTCGGAAGCCGAGGAAGTGATGTCCGAGACCTTCCTCGGTGCTTGGCGTACCCGGGAGTCGCTGGAACCGGAAGGCGGTTCCCTCACACCGTGGCTGCTCGGCATCGCGACGCACAAGGCACACAACGCCAATCGCGGTCTGCGCCGGCGGCTCGCCTTCCTCGCGCGCACCCCGCAGCCCCGGTCGGTGGCGGACTTCGCGGACGAGACGGCCGGCCGGATCGACGACGCTCGCCGTCTGGCGTCGGTCCACGACGCCCTGCGTCAGCTGAGTCGTCCGGACCGTGAGGTGATCGCCCTGTGCGTGGGTGCCGGGCTCGACTACCAGCAGGCCGCCGAGGCGCTGGGCATTCCGGTGGGCACCGTGCGGTCCCGGCTCTCCCGTGCCCGGGCGCGACTCGCCCGGTACAGCGCCGGTCCGGCGTCCGGAAGAAGGGTGGAACCGTGTGAGCGTCGCGGAGAGAAGGAAGGTGAGGCCGCGATCGCGGCCCTGTATCTGCAGGAGGAGACCCGATGAATGCCGACAACCTGCCCGCCGGACCTGCCCTGAGTGAGGCGGAGGAACTGCTGGTGGCTTCGGCCGACTGGGACCTCTCGCCGAGTCGCCGTCTTCACCACAAGGACCTTCTGATGCAGCGGATCGACCGCGACAACAGCGCTTCCGGCGCGGGGTCGTTCGCCCCTTCCCGCCGCAGGATGCCACGCCTGGCTCTGGCGTTGCCCGCCATGTCACTGGCCTTGGCCGGTGCTCTGGCCGTCGCGCACTCCGCGGGCGACCACAGCTCCGTACCGGAGGCCGGGCACACCGCTTCGGCCCCGGCCCGGGCCAACGCCGCGACCGTCACTCTCGACCGGATCGCCGCCGCGGCGATGAAGACGGACGTGACGCGGGTGAAGGAGGACCAGTTCGTGTACGTCCAGCGCCTGGCACGCGAGAACAAGGGCGCCTTCGGCGGTCGTGTGGTGCTCGGTGCAACGCACAAGGAAGAGATCTGGACGGCTCAGGAGGCCGGACGCGCGGCGACGACCGGTTGGCTCCGGTCGAGCGGGAAAGACGCCGTGATGCCTGGTCAGCTGATTCCCATCACGTCCGCGACACCTGTGAGTCCCGGCCTGTGGTATCCGACCTACACGTGGCTGGCCTCACTGCCCACCGACCCGGACGGTCTGCTGGAAGCGCTGTACGAGCAGACCACGGTGGAGAAGGGCGAATCGGAGGACGAGGCCGTCTTCAGGACGATCGGCGACCTGCTGGGCAGCGTGATCATGCCGCCCGAGACCGCTTCTGCCCTGTACAAGGCCGTCGCCCGCATCCCCGGCATCACCCGGATTCCCGACGCCGTTGACGCGGCCGGGCGTCACGGCATCGGCATCACGCACAGGGACTCCGGCTCCGCCACCCGGTCCGTGCTGATCTTCGACAAGGACACTCTCGCCTACTTCGGCTCGCAGGCGTACTTCACCCGGGGGGCCGGGGGCGCCGGGGACGACGTGCTGTTCGGCACCGACGCCGTCATGCGGCGCGGGGTCGTCGACCGGCAGGGGGACGTGCCGGCCAGGACCGCCGGCTGACGCCCGATGCGCAAGGTCTGGTGGCGGGGGTGGTTTGCCTGCACGGGTGGGGTGTTGCGGGCCGGCCCGGGACGGCACCCCGCTCGTGACCGGACGGCCGGTGCCCCCTCGGTCATGCGTCGGCCCGGCGGTTCTCCGCGAAGAACGCGCGTCCGCGTGCACGGCGGGAGCCGGGCCTGCCCGCGACGGCGGCAGGCATGGCGATGATCGCGGCAACGCCCAGCTCGACACCGGGCCGACCGTCTCCCGCCGCTGAAGAGCCCGGCGCCTCCTGCGGCACGAGGGTCCGGTGGTCATTTCGGTCACGGGTGACTTGACGGGCCGCTCACACCGGTCGGATCGACGAAACGTCCCCGTGTGCCTTGCCGGTGTGACCGATCATGACGACGCCGATCATGATCGGCATATGACGCGTCGGTGCGGTTGGACGAAACACTTCTTGGAGATGTCCCCCTGGAGAACCGGCACGTCGTGCAGGACGACATGTGCGGCTACGTGTTCCGCGGGCCCCGTTGCAGGGCTTCGTCGTCACTGCACGTGCGCGTTGGCATGGGTAACATGCGCAGCGACATCCATCACGAGGGAGTGACCGGTTGTGACCAGCCAATCAGCCGCCACCCTCCGGTCGCGGTACGTAGTACAGGCCGCGTCGGATCTGGAGGAGAACCGGCGCCGTCAACAGGAACTGGCCGAAAAAATAAGGATGTTGGAGCAGGAGGAAGCGCTCCTGGTGGACATCCTGGCTCTGGCCGAACGGTACGAGGCCTCGTCGGACCGCTCACCCCTGCCCGAGCAAACCCAGGACGACCCCGTGCTCACACGGAAGCCGGGCCCTCGCTCCGTGTCCAGTGGCAGGGCAGCCCGACGCGCGGCGCGGACCGGCAGGGGCCCGGCGGGGGGTACCGCGAAGGGGAAGTCACGGCAGCCCCTGCTCGGCGACCTGCTGATGGGTCTTCTCGAGGGCCATCACGAGCCGCGCCTGGCGAAGGAACTGCGCGACGAGTTGCTGCGGAAGCACCCGGACCGCAACCCCACGCCGCAGGTCGTGCGCAACACTCTCGAAGCGCTCGTCGCCAAGGGGCGCGTCCGGCGCCACAAGCAGCAGCGCTCGGTGATGTACACCCTTACGGAGTCGACAGCACGTGCGAACACCGGCAGCGGGGCCGACGCGTCGGACGACGCCCGCTGACCCACCGGTCGACGACGGCCGGCCCCACGAACAGATGGGGGTGCCGCGTCGGCCGTCGCCCCGGCGGGCGTGTCGACTCCCGGTCCTCGTCCGCGCAACGCGGCCCGCCGCCAGCCACCGGCCCCCGGTGCACCGTTTCCCTCAGATGCGTCATCTGTTCGACGACGTCACGGGCCGGACATGAGGAGTCCGTCAGCTCCGGGTCCTCGATCGCCATGACGGTCGCGCGGATCGCCTGCGGGACATGTGCCCGAGCCCACTCTGCCAATGCGATCGGCCCGCGAACGCGTCGTGCGCTGAACCGTCGGCCGGCCGACACAATGCTCCGGCCGAGTGCGAGGGCCACATCGTCGCTGCGTCCCGCCGGACGACCCGGGCGAGAGGAAGTAGGCGGACACGCATTGCCGGACCGCACATCCCGGCGACCACATTCCAGGTAACCGCCTTGACAGGTGCCCGAATTCAAGGCAACATGCAGGGGTAACCTGTTGAAAGGGTTACTCCGGGGTCGCCCTGACCGCGGGTCTCGCGCTTCCCCTGGCGCGGGACCCGCACCCAGGACAGGAGCGAGGGGCGTGACCGACTCCGATGGCACTCTCCGACGAACACGGCCTCGCGCGCTGCGCACAGGCGGCGGCTTCCTACGCGGCGCTCACCGCCCAGGCCGGCCCGGCATGTGGCCACCCATGGCCCGACACCACGGACGTATGGATCTGGTCGGGCACAGTGGTGACAACGGGGTACGGACCCACGCACTCCGACCTGGGGTGACAGTCCCGGGGCCGGTTGGCGAGGTCGCGATTGCTCCGGGAACCTCCCCGGGCCCCCAGGTGGGCCACAGCGCGGCCGGCCGGAATGCGTCACCGAGGACACCGGGCCGGTGACGAGCGGAAGCCTCCCGTGGGCCGCCCTGGTGGGGCCGCGAGGTGGGGTTGCGTATTCGCCAGTCACTGGTCAAAATGGTTACGTGAATCATGCCTTTCCCTGCGGGACGTTGCCCCTCGACTTCGTCGGCACGCTGCGCGCACGACGCAACGCCGCGCCGGGGGAGAAGCTGGCTTCCCCCGAGCTGCTCGACGACTGGTTCGTGGAATCCGGAATGCTCGATCTGCCGCCGGGCGCCGGCGAGGCCGACCTCGCCATCGCCGTGGAGTTGCGAGAATCGATCTACTCCCTGGTGTCCGCCCGCCTCTCGGGGGAGCCGCTGCCTCCCGAAGCGGTTACGGAGGTGAACCTCCACGCCTCCGGACTGCCCGTGACACTGCGGCTCGGACCCGACGGCGTGACGCGTACGGGTTCGGTCGCACAGGGCCTCGCCGCACTCGCCCGCCAGACGATCGAAATCCTCGGCGGTGACGACGGAGCGCTGCTGCGCGAGTGCTCCCGCCCCGAGTGCACCCAGGTCTACCTCGATCGTTCCCGCGGCCACCGGCGGGAATGGTGTGCCATGAAGACCTGTGGCAACAGGGTCAAGGCCGCCGCCTACCGGGCTCGCAAGCAGGAATCGATGAGCTGATCCGGTGGCTCCGGGCCGGTTCCCCGCCGGCCCGGAGCCACCGGATCAGCGGCCGTAGTGCCGGGCTGCCGCCGACAGGGCGTGTGCCGGTTTGCCGGGCATCGCCCTGAGGGTGATCACCGACGTTGCCGTCCAGGCGGCTGTCGTCCGCAGTCTGCGGGAGCAGATCCACCGTATTCCGCAGGGTGCCGAAGGACGGCGAGGTGGAGGATGTCCACGCCAGGCCGCCGAGCGGAGCGGCCCGCGCGTTCGTACCCCTCGAAGACCGCGGCCGGGGCGAGCCACGGGCCGCGGCTCGTCCGCCTCCCCGGTCGCCGTCAGCCGTCTGTGCGGCTCGGTCATCACTCGCGAGCCCTGCTTCACCCGTCACACGCTCGTCTCCGGCAGGCGATCCGCCCGTCACTCGGCCGTGATGAGAACGGTGCGGTACGTCCTGCGAACACGGCTTCCCCGCGGCGAAGGGCTCGCAGTACGCGAGGTGTCCGCCTCGGTCGCACGGTTCGTGCCCGTTCCCGTGCCCGGCCGTCGTCGCAGTGCGTGTTCGCCGGCTCGCCGACGTCGCCGTTTCGACAGCCGGGAGGGCTCCTGGCAGCGTTGCCCCACCGCCCTCGTAGCGCTCCCCGGTCGGGGCCGGCAGGCGAGTGCCGGGGGAGTGCCATCCTGGCACGCGTGGCCGCCGAGAAGTGCCGGCCTCGGGAGAACTGGTCGTACGCACCTGTGGGAGCCCGCACGTGCGGGCTCCCGTCGCCAAGGCACGTGCCTCAGTTGTCCGACTGGAGGATCGACAGCACCCGCAGCGCCTCCAGGTAGATCCACACCAGCGTCATGGTGAGACCGAAGGCCGCGAGCCACGACTCGTCGCGCGGGGCGCCGTAGGCGATGGCGTCCTCCACCTGCTTGAGGTCCAAGGCCAGGAAGCACGCTCCGAGGAGGATGCCGACGACACCGAAGACCACGCCGAGACCACCGCTGCTGAAGCCCAGCCCGTCACCGGCACCGAACGCTGAGAAGAGAAGGTTCGCCACCGTCAGCAGCAGGAAGCCTGCTGCCGAGGCCAGAACGAACCCGTAGAACCGTCGGGTGACACGGATCCAGCGCATCCGGTAGGCGATCAGCACGCCGGCCGAAACGGCGAAGGTACCCAGAACGGCCTGGACGACCACGCCCGGTGCGATGTAGGTGGACGTCGCACTCGAGATGACGCCGAGGAAGACGCCCTCGAAGGCGGCGTACCCGAGGATGAGCGCCGGCGAAGGGCTGCGCTTGAACGCCTGGACGAGTGAGAGGACGAAGGCGACCAGGGCGGCGGCGACGGCGATGCCGTAGGAGCGGCCGATGCCGGCTTCGTCGACGGGCAGAAGGAGCCAGGACAGTACGGCGGTCAGCGCCACCGTGCCGAGGGTGGAGGCGGTGCGGACGACGACGTCGTCCACGGTCATCGTGGCCCGGTCGGCCGTCTCGTCCTTGACCAGGCGTATGCGTCCGTCGGCCGCGTAGGGGTTGACCGTGTGGTCGACGGTGGAGCCGACGCCGGTCGGCTGCAGCCGGTCGGCGTCGGTGTACGCACCGTCCGGGGAGCGGGTGAATCTGCTCCGGGCGAAGATCGGGTTGCTGGACTTCACGGCATTCCTCCTAGTCCGCCGCGCGCGGCGGCCCTTGTGATGCGTTCCGGCCGTCGTGCCTCGGCTTGCCCGCGGGAGGCGTCCCGGGAGTTCGTGGTACCGATCGACTGGGCGCGTCACCATCCTGACAGGTGACGCGAGGTGGCGCAATGACTATCACCGATTGAAAGGGTGACGATTGGGTGCGTCCGGGAGTGTGAGGCTCTCAGCACAGTGCCCCCACCGTCAGGACTGCCGACGCAGACGCCCCCGGGGGCCTCCTGAGGGAGGTTGTGGCCGGGCCCCGGAAACACACGTGGTGCTCCCGGGGCCCGGTGAAGTGAGCGCCGTAGGCGTCCCGTCGAGGGGCGGGATGACGCCGCCCACCCCCGGCCGCCGGTCCGGTGGCGCCGAGCGGGGCTGAGAGGGCGGCCTCCCCGCAGCGGGGAAGCGTGTGGGGAGGCCGCTGTCCCGCCACCGACCCAGCCAATGAGCACTCGGCGGCGGGAGTCCAATCCCCGCGGAACGGGCGGTGGCCACGGTTCAAGCAGGAGACCACCGGGCGACGTGCCGTCGCATGGCCCGCACCAGCGGGTGATGCGACACCTCACCGACGGCGGAGCAGGTCGGCCGCTCGCTCGGCGATCGCGTAGACCGTGGCGTTGGTGTTGTTGGACGGGATCGACGGGATGACGGAGGCGTCGGCCACGCGCAGTCCGTCGAGTCCGCGCACGCGCAACTCGGAGTCGACCACGGACACCTCGTCCTCACCCATGGCGCACGTGCCGACCGGATGGCAATAGGAACCGAAGTGCTTCTTGGCGTAGTCGCCGATCGACTGGTCGTGCACGGCGTCGAGCCCGGGGCCGACCTCCTCGATGCCCCATTCGGCGAGCGCCGACGACCAGGCGATCCTGCGAGCGGTCGCGATGCCGGACAGCACCGCCCGTACGTCCTCCTCCTCGCCGAAGTAGTTGGGGTCGAGGACGGGGGGCGCGTACGGGTTGGCGGAGGTGATGCGCAGGCTGCCGCGGCTGACCGGCCGCATGGGGGAGACACCGATGGTGAAGCCGTTGGCCACCGGGGCAACCGGATTGGGCAGGGGGATGTCGATGAAGATGATCTGCACGTCCGGCCCGTCCAGCTCGGGCCGGCTGCGCAACAGGCCGAGGATCTCGCCATGGTTGTTGCGCGGCGTCGGCACCTGCCGCTGCGCGCTGTAGACGAGGTTGGCCCGCGGGTGGTCGTGCAGGTTCCTGCCGACACCGGGCAGCGGATGGAAGACCTCCACCTGCGCCGCCCGCAGATCCTTCTCGGGACCGATGCCGGACCGCAGCAGCAGGTGTGCCGAACCGATGGTCCCGGCGGCGAGCACCACTTCCCCGGAGGCCCTGGCGGTGTGGGTCCGGCCGTCGGCCTCGTACTCGACGCCGGTGCACCGGTCACCGTCGAACCGCAGACGGTGGGCGACGGCGTCCGTGACGACGTGCAGGTTCGGCCGCCCCAGGGCGGGAAGCAGATAGGCATCGGCAGCGCTTTGCCGACGACCGTCCACGATGTTCAGGTCGACCGGGGCAAACCCCTCCTCCAGGCCGCCGCTGATGTCGAAGGCCCTGCGGTGACCGGCCTCCACCGCGCCCGCCAGGCAGGCCAGCAGGACGTCGTTGGGTTCGACGGCGGGCCCGACGATCAACGGCCCCTCGGTCCCGCGGCCCGGAGCGCGGCTCACCGCGGTCTCGCTGCGCTGGAAGTAGGGCAGCAGGTCGTCGTACGTCCAGTTCTTCGCGCCGTGGTCGCTCCAGCTGTCGTAGCTGGAGCGATGGCCACGGGCGAACACCATGGCGTTGATCGCCGAGGATCCGCCCAGTCCGCGGCCGCGAGGCAGGGGCACAGGCGCGCCGGATGCGTCCTGGACCACCGTCCTGTCCCCCCAGTTCGCGGTCGACGCGACGAGTGAGGGCCAAGCGGGGGGAGTGGCTACTGCGTCCGGCAGGCCGGACGCGGCGGCACCCGCCTCCAGGAGCAGGACCCGGACACCCTCGTCCTCCGACAGTCGTGCCGCGAGCACGGAACCGGCCGTACCGCCACCGACCACGATCACGTCGTAACCCGTTGCGTGAGAGGCCATGTCCTTGTCGTCTCCTTGCTTGGATCATTGGTCCGCAATCGAGCATATCACTGGTTCGAATCAGTGATATCTAAAAGTTGATACCGTTGAGTCATGGTTGCTGACGACGGAACCGGGCCGACCTCCGAGCCGCTGCGGGCCCGGATCGTGCTGGCCGCTGCCGGACTGCTGGAAAGCGAGGGTCTGGACGCGTTGTCCACACGCGCCGTCGCTGCCCGCGCTGATGTGCCCCCTCCCACGATCTTCCGGCTCTTCGGCGACAAGGACGGTCTGCTCGAGGCCGTCGGCGAGTACGGCTTCGAGACGTATCTGAAGTTCAAGGGGCAGCTCTCCGCGACCGGGGATCCCGTGCAGGACTTGCGGGTGGCGTGGGATCTGCACATTCGCTTCGGGCTCGTGCAACCTGCGTACTACACGCTGGTCTACGGTCAGGCCCGCCCTGGCCGTCTGCCCCGGGCGGGCCGGCGAGCCGTGGCCGAACTGCAGAAGATGATGACCAGAGTCGCCGCTGCGGGGCGGTTGCGCATGAGTGTCGAGCGCGCGACGGCTGTCATGCACGCCGCCGGTATGGGCACGATTCTGACGATGATCAGCGCTCCACCGGAGACCAGGGACCTGGAGACCGCGGATGCCGCACGCGACGTCGTGATCGCGGCCATCACCACGCCCGCCGCCCCACACGCCGGGGACGGCGACGGGCGGCACGACACCGCCGCCGCGGCGATGGCGTTGCGCGCCGCACTCCATCGCGACGGCGCCTCCGCACTCAGCGCGGCGGAGCAACCCTTGCTGATCGAGTGGCTCAACCGGCTTGCCGACAGCCGGCCGGAGGGGGCGGCGCCGCCTGCGGGCTGAGGTGCACGGGTCTTGAAGCGTCTCTCTTGCGGGCTGGTCAGTTGATCGGACGTGCCGATTCGGCGAGTGACCACCGAGGCGATGCGGCCCCGGATCGAGCCGCTGGTGCCAGCCGATCCGGTCCGCGGCCGGCGGCGGGCCGACCACCGCCGCACCCCTGAGGCCATTGCGTGAAGTACCGAACCTGTTCGCCCTGGCGTGACCTGCCGGATGAGCTCGGGTCCTTCCAGACGGCCCACAATGGCCACATCAAGTGGGCCGTCGACGGCACCTGGGCACGCACCTGGCAGCTCCTGGCCACCTCCGACGCGTATGACGACGCGGAGTGGACGGTCTCGGTGGACTCCACCATCTGCCGGGCGGATCAGCACGTGGCTGGGGCTGTGAGGGGGCGGCGTCCAGCGGGTCCGGTCGCTCGATCAGATCGATCGCCGCTACCGCCAGGTAGCGCGCGGCGGACACCGGCGCCCCACGCTACCTGTCAGGCAGTGCACGTTTTCCGGCGAAGGCTCCCGGACCAGTACTAGCTCCAGGCGGAGCAGACCGGGGTGGGGAAGTTGGTGCAAACCTGGATGGTTCGCACGTCCTGGTTCAGGCTGGCAGTGGCGGAACTGTAGGTGCCGGTGGCTGTGAGCTCGTGCCTGCTGCCGTCGTTGAGGATGTAGGTCAAGCGTGCTTCGGAGTTGTCCCCGGTGTAGACCCAGATCCAGCTGGCGGCTCCGTTGCCGGGGTTGTTGTCGTACCGGCCCTCCGCGCCCCAAACAGATACGTACGTGGCTGCCGAAGCGGTGCCCGCGTTGAGGCCCAGGACCACGGTTGCCATCGCCATGGCGATGACGGCCGACTTGGCGATCCTCTTCAGCTTCATCCCGGTTTCTCCCTGCTGAAAACACGGCGTGACAGAGCGGTCGTCGGCACGCCGAGTACTTAATTGACTGTGCAAGTGTATAACCGAAAGTGTTGGTGTGTCAGGTGACTTCACACAGTTGGCTGCGGGACTACGGTCGTCGCAACGGCCGCCGCGGCGTGCGGTGTCCTCAAGGGGAGTACTCGCAGGTCTTGCCGTAGCGAGTGGCCGGACCGCGCCACTGCTTGAGGCGGTTGGAGCGGCGTCCGACGACGTCGC
Source organism: Streptomyces tendae (assembly GCF_008632955.1). Taxonomy (NCBI): domain Bacteria; kingdom Bacillati; phylum Actinomycetota; class Actinomycetes; order Kitasatosporales; family Streptomycetaceae; genus Streptomyces; species Streptomyces tendae. Next base: position 3,728 of record NZ_CP043960.1, on the reverse strand, counting down.
GATGGCGGTAGACGTCCCGGTCGAAGCAGCTGCCCTGGTACGGGGTGCGGCAGCGGCTGTCCGCGAGAACGGCGCCCAAGTGCAGTCAGATGCCGCACCATTGGCCGTGGCACGTGCTTCCCGGTCGTCGGGCTCGATCATTTGACTGATCAAGGACATTCTGGTTGACTCAGTTCAGCTGGCCACAACTGACATACCGTTGCCTGGCGTTCAGCTGGTCACTCGCGCTCGAAGTCAAAGAGGACTCGAGACGGGGTGATGAACTCCGTTACCCAGCCGTCAATGTGAGCAGTCGCAGCCTCGGCTCCAATCAGGTGGGCCGAGGGGCGAACGTGTTGTGCGCGAGCTGAGTTGAACGGCCGAAATCGTGTGTCGTCGACCTGCCTGCTCGATGCTGAAGTCACTCAGAAAGCAGAGTCCCATGAATCACAAAGCACTTAGGCTTCTGACTGCCGCGGCCGCCACCGCGGTCGCTGGGACGTCGCTGCTCCTCTCGGCGCCGTCCGCTACGGCGGCGAACGCCCCTTACGCTGACTGCCCGGGATGGGCGCTTTGTCTCTATCAGGATGGAGGTGGAGCGGGCTCGAAGGTCATCCTCACCCCTCCTCCGACTGGCAGCCCTTCGCAGATGGTCTACCTGATAGGCAAGCACTTCCTGAACGGTCAAGCGGCCGATAACCAGACGTCGTCCTGGTTGAACAACTCCCAGTGCGGGATCGAGTTCTACGACGATCCCAATGGGGACCTGCACCCCTCGCTCATCGACTCCGCTCCGTCCTGGAACTGGGGCCTCAAGCACGACTACTCCTACGGAACCCCTCAGGCATACCTGAATGACAGGGTCTCTTCCCTCAGGTTCTACAACTGCTAGGACGTTGCTGGGATCCACCTGATCCTCTGAATCCGGGCTCCTGGGCGAAGGCACTCGCGAGTGCGGCCTCACGCGCCTGAAGAGGCCGCGCAACCGCCCCCGGGCCGGCACATGCCCCGGTATCCGCCAAGGAGCCGGGGCAGTCCTCATTTTCGTGTCGCTCTCAGGAGCCGAGCGACACGACGACAAGAAAGAAGTCACGTGAAACGGTTTCGACCAGCAGCCATTCTTCTGTCTGGCATGCTGCTCGCACTGTCATTGCCGGAGGCCGCAGCAGCGGCGCCGACGTCTCTCTTGGCGGCGCCCGTCGCGGCGGCTGAGGACGAGCCGACGGAGGGGCCAGGCGCTGAGGGACCGGATCTCAGTAGCGCAAATCGTACTGCCTCGGCCCCCGGCCTCCCGGACTGGTCGCGCGTGGGATACCGGGGCGGCGCGCCGCTGCCCGGCGGCGGTGAGGTGACCGACGACGCCTCCTGTCGCATCACTCCGGAAGGACTCTCCTCCAAGTACGGGGTGACCGCGGATGACGGGACCGACGACACCACCGGACTGCAGAACGCGATCAACGACATCAAGAGCCAGTGCTCGCCGTCGGCCAGTTTCGACCGGCTCTCGCTCATCTCCTTGCCCTCCGGGCGCATCGACCTGTCCCGGCAGATCTACGCCGACGCCAGTTTCCTGATCGTGCGCGGGCAGGGCTCCGCCGACGGTGGCACGAAACTGGTGTTCCGGCCGGATCTCAACACCCGCTACGACACGGTGGTCAACGGGCGCTGGGACCAGGACAGCATGACGGCCGGCAGCGGCAGCGACGTCGGCACCGGTGGCTGGATGTGGCCGGGGCGCGGCATGTTCCGGGTACAGACCCGGGACGTCGCCGACCGGTACAAGGACGACTGGGCGGCCGCCGCGCCCAACCGCAAGGACATCTTCGAAGGCTCCGTCAACCAGCACTGGGCCTCCGGCATCAAGGTGGCCGCCAAGCCTTACGACGCGGGATACGCGGCCCGCCGGGGCGACACCGTGGTGCAGCTGGTATCGACGGCCACCATGTCGAAGTTCACCTCGGGCGGCTACATCTGGGTGGGTGCGGCCAACAGCGTCAAGTTCTACGAGCAGCAGGGCGTCGCCGACAAAGGCGTGATGGACGACCTCCACATGCGCCAGCAGATGTTCCGCGTCACCGGCGTCAACGCCGACGCGAAGACCATCACACTGGACCGCCCGCTGGAATGGGACCTGCCGGTCGACTCCACCTCGGACGGCTCGGAGTCGCTGGGTGAAAAGCCCTATGCCAGCAAAGTAACCCCCTTGCAGATCGTCGAAGGCGTCGGGTTCGAGAACTTCGCCTTCACCCAGGACATGAACGGCCTGCCCAAGCTGGGCGGCGGCACATATCAGCTGACCCCCGAACAGGCCGTGCACAACTACGGCAACATGGCCCCCGAGTACGCGATGCACGGCATCGTCTACAAGTGGGCCGCCAACAGCTGGGCGCGCGGGCTCAAGGCCACCATGACCGGCTCGCACCCCATCGTCACGGAGAACGCCCTCCACCTCCAGATCGAACGCAACAGCTTCGACGGGGCCTGGAACAAGGGCAAGGGGGGCAACGGCTACCTGCGCGGCAGCCGTGTGTGGAACTCTCTGTGGGCTCACAACCTCAGCCGCAACCTGCGCCACTTCACCTTCCAGTGTCGGCCAGCGGCAACGTCGCCTTCCGCAACAACCTCGACTCCGACCTGAACCTGCACGGAGGCTGGGAACACAACAACCTGTTCGAACAGAACACGGTCAAGGTCCCTTACGAACACCGCTCGGCCAACTGCCAGACGAACTGCGGCGGTGAAGGCGGCGAGATCGACGAGGGTACTTGGTACCCCCTGTGGTGGGGCCGGTCCAAGGCGGTCAAGTGGTCCGGTTCCTCCGGCCCGCAGAACGTCTTCTACAACAACACCCTCATCAAGCAGACCACCCCGGTGGGCCTTTCGAGCCGTACACGCCGTACGGCGCGCAGTCCGGTACGCCTTCCAATTCGGCTCCACAACCGGTGCCCGGACAAATTTGAGCCACTGAGCCATGACGGGCAGTCGATTCCGGACTGGACCGGCCGGGAGACCCTGGATTACCAGGGACACGGCGTGGTGCCCCTCGCCCTGGGCAAGCGCCGTCTTGTTCCTGAGCAACACCGGCGCGAACTCGACCCCCGCGCCGGAAGGGCGCACGCGATCGTCAACTGAATGCAGGGCGCATTGTCGAACGGAGGGCAACACAATAAGTATGATGATTTGCGTTACTATGAGGATACGCCACCTGTAGGCGCCCGCATCGTACTCATTCAAGAAGCCGGCACTCCACCGACAGGTTCCCGCCTCGAATTCATAGAGGACCACCCTCAGAACGTCTTCCGACACCCGGACGGCACGTACCCCCGATCCGTGAGTACCGACTCCTGGGCACCGGAACTGGTGCCAGCACCAGCACCAGTAGGAGCAGTGGATCTCGGACGACAGGATATATTTTACTGGCTGCATACGAACAGCGGAACAACCAATGACGGTCGAGTCAATCTCGCCATCGCCAGCAGAACTCGGGTCGCTCCGCAGGACCTTCACGTCATCGAGCCGGCGGACTATGATCCGGTGCTCGGTATAAGTTATTCCCGGCCTGCACTTGGTATCACCGTCGGCGGCGTCGGTTACTTCACCATACACGCGCGTGCGACAATCAGGGCCAAGACGCACCCGAATTGCTGAACAAAATCAGATACGCAATGGAACACACGGGCCCAATCACGATCAGTCACAGCCCTGGATCGCCGCTGGCGACTACAACCGGGAACCGTACGATCTGGCGG